>JBOHYH010000249.1:0-3805 GCA_050737775.1 Arenimonas sp. | reverse complement strand
CCAATGGAATGGACTCCCCCTTCTTGCGGCATCGCAATGTGCCAGACTGAGGTGTCATCAACAGTCACAGAAGAGGGAGTCCGTTATGAAGATTACTCGTCTTGGTTTGGATTTGGCAAAAAATGTTATTCAGATGCATGCGGTTAATACACGCGGTGAGGTGATGGTACGTAAAGCCTTTTCCCGTATAAAACTGATGGCCTATATGCAAGGTTTGGAACCTTGTTTGGTGGGCATGGAAGCCTGTGCTGGCGCTCATCACTGGGCCCGATGTTTTCAAGCGATGGGACATGAGGTGGTGTTAATTGCCCCCCACCATGTCAAGCCTTATGTGCTCGGACAGAAGAATGATGCCAATGATGCTGCCGGCATTTGCGAAGCCATCACACGCCCGCCTATTCCCCATGTCGCGATCAAGACGCAAGCCCAACAAGATATTCAAGCCTTGCATCGTATTCGCAGCGATATCATGAAAACCCGCACCGCCAAAGTGAATCAAGTCCGTGGCTTGTTGGCCGAGCATGGGATCGTTATCGCAAAAAGTATTTATCAATGTCGCCGTGCTTTGCCAGGGGTACTGGAAGATGGCGAGAACGGATTGAGCTTTGGTTTTCGGACCCTGCTGTCGGGTTTGCATGACGATTTGCTAGTCTTGGATCACCGTATCGCACAGCTCGATGCCGCTGTTCACGACAGTATTGGCCAACATGACGTCGCTCGCCGGTTGTGCGAACTTCCCGGCATTGGACCGATCTCGGCCAGTGCGATGCTCACCGTATTATCCGATGAGAAACAAGCGGCCAACTTCAAGAATGGAAGACAGTTTGCCGCCTTCCTGGGGCTGACGCCTCGACAACATTCCAGTGGTGGTAAGAACCGTTTGCTGGGCATCCACAAACACGGCAATAGTTATTTGCGTGGTTTGTTAATTCATGGCGCACGCAGCGTGCAAAGAGTCGCTGACAAAAGAACAGACATTCGCAGCCAATGGCTAGTCGACCTGGGAAAACGTCGACACCGCAATATTGCTACGGTGGCAATGGCCAATAAAACCGCCCGCACCGCATGGGCCATCGTTCGCTATGAACAGACCTATCAAGCTCGCTAACAAGAGCTTGTGTTGTACAGGAAGCAAACAAAATACGTCGCTGACTCAAGAACAAGCACCCCTTCAACCACGTTTTGCGAAAAGAGGTGATGGCACACGGTAAGACCGAGACAAGGAAACCCTGAGTAAGTCGGTGGCAGAAAATGCCGATAGCCCAATAAGGAACTTGTCTGCGACTGCTCCATTATGGCTCGAGAGCGTTAGCTCTCACTTTGAAGCCGGATATACGCTTGCAATCGTACCGAAGCCAACATCACTTATTGCAAATCAGGGGGAGTCCATATACGCCTTACCGCGTTTAGTTCCTTGGGTTTTCATAATATGAGTAAAACTCGCGATCTGGCCAATCATCCTTCTGCGCATCCAATATCCGCTGTGAGATTTCACCGACAGCAAAGCTCCAATCACCCTTATACATTTTGTCTACACGCTGCTGAGCTAGATCTGACATTTCTTCCCATCGAAACTCATGAGTCACCAATTCAACTAGCTCTTCAGGTGGAAGTTCAAAATCCATCGTTCCTGGGTCGTTTAAATTCATCACTTTAGAAACTTTTTCGAGAAAGTAGTTTTTAAGCTCAGGGTTTTCCTTTAGAAGCTTGACTATTGAAAAGAACGTTGATTGTGCATGATTCACACCAAAACCAGCTTGAAGAATACGAACTGCATTCTCAATGTAAATTGTCAAAAGCTTTTTTGAATATTCGATATCCATTTAGTGCTTCTCTTTGTATGTCTCAGCTGCTTTAAAGCCAGCGCGTTCAAATGCAGATTCAGCAGCTTCGGCTGCGGAAGGTCCACTTGGTTTGTAATGACCGGATGCATTATTCAAAGACTTTAGTGCACCATTTACAAATCTTGCTTCACCAGCAGCGAGCACATTAGCGCCGCCAGATAAGCTCGTATGCCCAGTCTTACCAATCACTAGTTTTCCCGCCTCAGTAACAACGTAGTTCAAGCGACCGCTGTACGAGACTTTAACAATTTGGCTCGCGTGCATTGTTGCCGCTTGTCCTATCTGTTCTAGTGGTGCCAGATTTGCAAATATTCTGGGAGCTGAGGCGATTCCAGGACTTGGCATACCACCACCAGATGCAACAACAGCACCTCCCGTCATCACCTCGGCCGCAATAATATTAGCTGCTGCTGGATTGGCTAACCAAAGAACACCTAATTCAAAACCACCATAAATAAGAGCAGGTACTGCCGCAATCGCTACCAAGCCCTTCATTGCTGATTCGCGTCGTTGGGATTGTTCAGGAGTGAGCTGCCTCATACCGCATTGGGAAGGCCCGTAGAAACAAGCTCCGTCCCGCCCGTCGGGATCAACAAATAGATACGGATTATTATTGGCATACGCATACCGATTAAAACTATCTCCACTATTCGGATCAGTCTCAACCGGATCAACGCTTAGGAACCTCCCAATCACCGGATCATAATAGCGCTGAACAAAGCGACCCGACGCGACCTTTCCGCGCCGTCGATGCGAGCGCTTGATGCGGTGCGGCTGAGCAATGGCTAAAACGGTTGACACGGTATCGGCAATCTCTAAAAAATTCCTTGAGGCACTTTTTCGCCGACAAACGCGTGCGCGTCAAGGCTTTTCTTTTCCCGAGCACGGGGCAATGGGGGTTAAAGCCGCCGCGAGGAGGCAACGAACAAGCGATGGTGGTGAGCGGCTTTAACACGCATTGCGCTGTGCCATCGTTGGATCTTTTTTGATCTGTGCGATGAAGGTCGTGATGGGGGTGCGTTCTTTGCACCGCCATCTACACACGCTTTCCTGCTGGCCAGGCCGCTCTTGCGCATCCTGCGCTCGCGGCACTCGCACATCCATGTGCATCGCGCGTGGCGATGCACTCACCGAAGCGACGATGACAACCCCACGCGCAACGCAGCGTGCACCGTCCGAAGGCGGCCCGATGACATAACGACTGATTATGCGGTGAGCGTTGGGATAGTGATGATCGCCCGATGACCACCCGCGAACGAACAGTGGGGTGGCGGCTCTATCGCCACCGCAGTGTGCATAATCTGCGTTATGTCGAGAGGGCCGCGACGCTGCGACAATGTTTCAACGAAGCCGGATAACGATTGCGACATCGTTTCCACTGGCGCGGTGCGTGCGGTGACGGGCGACGAAGAAGGAACGACTGAGGAGCAACGGCACATGCACGCACCGTGACAGGCGCCGGATGCCATCTGCTTCCGATGGCTGAGCATTTTATTCGTAGCCAGGTTCGTATCGTTTCCGGTTGCTGCGAACGTCAAGCATCGCGGGATACGTAATGCGTCCATGCACAGATATTTTTATCAAGAGAAGACTCTTAATATTTATTTTTGTTTTGTTTTTTATTCGCCGTTATTTCAACTGTCCGCATCCTCCAGCGGTCGCAACAAGCGCGCCGCCGGATGCGTCGCGGCATGCACGGCGCTCAGTCTTGCAATGGACACATGCGTGTAACGCTGCGTGCTGGTAATGCTGCCATGGCCGAGCATTTCCTGGACGTGTCGGATATCCGCGCCATTGTCGAGCATCGCGGTCGCCATCGTGTGCCGGAACAAGTGACAGGCCCCGCGTTTGCTAATGCCGGCGCGATTAAAATAATCGCGCACGGTCCAACACACGCCGTCAGGCGATAAGCCTTGACCGTATTGATTCAGGAATAAATGTTTTTCAGCAGGATTTGTTTC
>JBOHYH010000248.1:0-6230 GCA_050737775.1 Arenimonas sp. | reverse complement strand
CATGGGCGCAGCAAGCAGGCGCCCCTACTTCCAATCTCCGCACAAGACATTCAGTGCTGCAATCGCCGCAGGTCCAGCAGTTTCCGTGCGCAAGATTCTTGGCCCCATTCGCAGGCCTTCATAACCGCCGGCTTTCAGGGCGGCAAGGTCGCGTTCGCTGAAACCACCTTCGGGGCCGATAGCCAGACTCACTGCTACTGGCTTGGTTTTTGCGAGATCCGCGAAACCAAATACTCCACCGGGATCGAGCGCGAATTTATTGAAGTTTTTATCCCGTAGTGGCCAGTTCGCCAATGCGCAGGGTTCGATAATTTCGGGTAGACGTGCACGGCCGGATTGCTCGCAGGCTGATGCCACGACGCCAAGCCAATGATTCATTTTTTTATCGGAACGTTCGGAATCGAGCTTTACTTCTGTGCGATCGGTGATCACGGGTACAATGCGTTGTACACCAAGTTCGGTTGCTTTCTGCAATATCCAATCCATCTTTTCGCCGCGTGCAATGCCTTGCACGAGTGTGATGTGGACAGGCGATTCGTTGGTCACTGCGTGGGATGAAATGATTTCAACACCGGCGCCGCGTTTTGCGACGCTGATAATTTTTGCCTGATAATCGAAGCCATCGCCATTGAACAGTACACAAGAGTCATCGACACCCAGGCGTAGCACGCGCACCAAATGGTTTGTGGCCAGCTCCGACAAAACCAGTTCCTGTCCGACATGTAGCGAATCGGGAATATAACTACGAATAATGCGCATTAACGTGTCGCCTCGTTCAAAGCGGATGCAGTCACCGATGATAAATGCTGTAAAGCCTCGTCATCAATACAATAGGGCGGCATCCAGTAAAGAATATCGCCGAGTGGTCGCAATACAACGCCATTGGCAATCGCATGTTGATAGGCGCGTAGACCGCGACGTTCGCCGGCGGCAAATGCAGTTCTGCTCTTTTTATCTTGCACCATCTCTATGGCGAGAATCATGCCGGTTTGCCGAACCTCGGCAACATGGGGATGTCCTTTGAAGTGTTCGGCATGGGCTGCCATTTTCTGAGCGGTGATTTTATTGTGTTCGAGAATATTGTCGCTGCTGAAAATAGTGAACGATGCCAGTGCCGCAGCACACGCCAAGGGGTTGCCGGTATAGCTATGCGAGTGCAGAAAAGCCCGTTCACGTGAGTCATCCAGAAAACTTTCGTAAACGTGCTGCGTGGTCAATACCGCCGACATCGGCATAAAGCCACCGGTCAAACCTTTCGATAGGCACATAAAATCCGGGTTGATACAGGCTTGCTCGCAAGCAAATAAAGTGCCGGTGCGACCAAAGCCGACGGCAATTTCATCGGCAATCAAATGCGCACCATATCGCGTGCAAATTTCCCGGGCACGTTTCAAATACACCGGATGATGCATGCGCATGCCACCGGCGCATTGCACCAGTGGCTCAAGAATCAAGGCACAGATTTCACCATCATGCTGTTCGAAGATTGCCTGCAATTTATCGGCGCAACGCAGGGCATAACTCTCCGGGCTCTCTCCGGTTTCTGCATCGTAGGCATCGGGTGATGGAGCGAACAAAGGCTCCAGCAATAGAGGCGCATATACTTTTCGATACAGCGGTATATCACCCATCGATAGGGCGCCCAATGTTTCCCCGTGATAGCCATTGTTCAGCGAAATAAATTTTTTGCGCCTGAAATCGCCACGATTGTAAAAATGATGGAAGCTCATTTTCAAAGCGATCTCGACCGCTGCCGAACCATTGTCGGCGTAAAACACCCGCGATAGACCTTCAGGTGTTGCGGCTACCAAAGCCTCGGCCAGTTTCAGGCCGGGTGCGTGCGAAAACCCGGCGTACATTACATGTTCAAGCGTTTGCGCCTGCTCGGCAATCGCAGCGGCTATGCGAGGTTCGGCATGGCCAAATAGATTGGTCCACCAGCTGCTGACGGCATCCAAATATTGCTTGCCGTCGACGCCTTCCAGCCAGACGCCACGACCACGACGAATCGGCACCAGCGGCAGGGTATCGGGATGCTCCGCCATTTGCGTGCATGGGTGCCACAACACTGCCAAGTCACGCTGCCGCCAAGCCGCCGCCTCTGTTAGCATGTGCGTATCAGAGTTTTGCCCAGATAAATTTTTCATGGCGCAATGATGTCGGCTCGCGTGCTTCGTGTCTATGCCCGTCATTGGCCATCCCCTTAGGATCGCGATGCCAAAATTACCCATCATTCACAGCACCGAGGAGCATGATCTTGGACCCTATCGTTTGGAACGACTTGACCTCGAGTTCTCCAATGGCGAACGCCGTCGTTATGAGCGTTTGAAAAGTCGTGGCCATGGCGCGGTGATGATTGCCGCCATTCCGCAGCCCGATACCATTTTGCTGATTCGTGAATATGCCGCCGGCAAACACCGTTATGAAATCGGTTTGCCCAAAGGTCGCATGGACGAGGGCGAGAGTATTCTCGATGCGGCCAATCGCGAATTGAAGGAAGAAGTCGGTTTCGGTGCCAGAAAATTGACCCACTTGCGCTCAATCAGTTTGGCACCAACTTATATGAGCCATGAAATTCATCTGGTAGTGGCGGAAGATTTGTACGAAGAAAGACTGCCGGGTGACGAGCCCGAACCATTGGAAGTACTGCCCTGGAAATTTGATAATTTTCACGAACTCAGCTTGCGCGAAGATTGTTCCGAAGGCCGCTCGATAGCCGCGATGTATATCGTGCGTGACTGGTTGGCCAATCGAAAATAAGAAAATAGAAAATGAAATTAACTCCCGATCTGGAAAAAGCCATCCTGCAAATCGCCCGCGATGCCGGCGACGCCATCATGAAAGTGTACGCGCAGGATTTTGCAGTCGAATTCAAAGGCGATAATTCGCCATTGACCGCCGCCGATACCGCCGCACATCACATCATCGAACAGGGTTTGAATATCCTGACGCCGGGCATACCGGTGTTGTCGGAAGAGTCGGCCGATATTGATTGGCAAACGAGAAAAATCTGGCCACGTTATTGGCTGGTCGATCCACTCGATGGCACCCGCGAGTTTGTCAAAAAGAATGGCGAGTTCACGGTGAATATTGCCCTGATTGAAGACGGTCATGCGACATTCGGCGTGATTTATGCGCCCGCCCTGAAGCTATTGTGGTGGGGCGATGAAGTGCAAGGCGCGTTCGTAAATCAGGATGGCATAACTAAAAAGATTGCCGTCGATAAGAACGAGCGAAACAGTTTGCGTGTTGCTGCATCGCGTTCGCATCTGGATGAAACGACCGCTGCCGCGCTGACCCGCATGGGTGAAGTGGAACCCTTAAGCATGGGCTCGTCGCTCAAGTTTTGCCGCATCGCCGAAGGTGCGCTCGATGTTTATCCACGTTTTGCACCAACCTCGGAATGGGATACCGCCGCAGGCCAGGCCATACTTGAAGCCGCTGGCGGTGTCGTGTTGAATCTCGACGGCAGCCCGTTTCGCTACAACACCAAAGAAAGTTTATTGAATCCCCATTTTATTGCGCTGGCAAACCGTGATTTGCCATGGCGGAGCTGGTTGCATGACTGATATACAAAACCCGGATATTCAAACGCTGCTCGATATCATGGCGAAACTGCGTGACCCGAACGGTGGTTGCCCCTGGGATGTGAAACAGAATTTCTCCACGGTTGCGCCTTACACGATTGAAGAAGCCTACGAAGTCGCCGACGCGATTGATCGCAAGGATATGCCGGATCTGAAAGACGAACTTGGCGATTTATTGCTACAAGTGGTTTTCCATGCCCGCATGGCGGAAGAAGCAGGACATTTCAAATTCTCGGATGTGGTTGAGAGTATTTGCGACAAGATGACGCGGCGGCATCCGCATGTTTTCGCCGGAACCACGGTTGAAGACGCCGATGAACAAACCCGTTTGTGGGAACTGCAGAAAAAACGCGAGCGTGAAGAAAAAAACGGCGTGCATGACGACAGTGTGCTTTCCGGAATCTCCCGAGGATTACCAGAATGGCAGCGGGCAGTGAAATTGCAGAAACGTGCAGCGACTGTCGGTTTCGATTGGCCGGATCCGAATCCGGTCTTCGACAAGCTGCACGAAGAAATCGAAGAGCTGCGCGAAGAATTTGCCAAAGGTATTGGCCATGCCGAACTGGAAGACGAGCTGGGCGATGTGCTTTTTGTCGCGGCGAATCTGACGCGGCATGGCAAGGTCGATTTTGGCGCTGCGCTGCGCCGCGCCAACCAGAAATTCGAACGTCGTTTCCGCCGTATGGAAGCCATGATTCATGAACAGGGCAAACAGCTTGCCGATTTGAATCTGGAGCAGCAAGATAAGCTCTGGAATGCGGCCAAAGCCGAAGACAAGCGAGGTGAGCTATGAGCCAGTACAGCAGCTTCAGGGATTTCTATCCCTTCTATCTGGGCGAACACGCCAACCCGACCTGCCGTCGACTGCACTTCATTGGCAGCTCCGGAATTTTGATTGTCATCGCTTTGGTACTTGCACAGGTGCTGCCATTGGTCTGGCTTTGGGCAATTCCGATATTGGGCTATGGTTTCGCCTGGGTCGGGCATTTTTTCTTCGAGAAAAATCGTCCGGCCACATTCAAGTATCCGTTCTATTCCCTGCTGGGTGACTGGGTGATGTACAAGGACATGTTGACCGGAAAAATCCGGATTTGACGTGGCCCGGGTCATGGCTTCATCTGGCCCGGGGTCATCGATACTTATTTAAATATTCTTTTGGAAATCTCGCTTGAGAAGACCGTGATTTTCTAGCTACATGACAGGTTTCCCCGGGTCAGATGAAGCCATGACCCAGGCTACTGTCCCCCACGATAAATAAATTCAACGATAGCGATTGATTTCTTCACGTAGGGCCAGCGTGGCTTCGCGTGCAGCGTTGGCAAAATCTTCGCCCGAACTTGCATACAAAATCGCACGCGATGAACTGATCACCAGCCCATCACCATTGGCTGTTTTGCCGTTCTTGACCATCGCTTCGACATCGCCGCCCTGGGCGCCGACACCGGGCACGAGGAAGGGCATATCGCCGACCAGATTGCGGACATCGGCCAGTTGCCGCGGCCACGTGGCACCAACTACCAGCATGCAATTGCCATTTTCGTTCCATTGTTCGGCAACGGTTCTTGCAACGTGTTGGTATAGCGGTTTGCCATCGGAAATTAAATCCTGAAAGTCACCCGCGCCTTTGTTGGAAGTACGACAAAGCAAAATCACACCTCTGTCTTTGCGATCAAGAAATGGCTGGATCGAATCGCGGCCAAGGTATGGATTCAAAGTTACCGCGTCGGCCTGATAGCGATCAAAGGCTTCAATCGCGTAACGTTCGGCGGTGCTGCCGATATCGCCGCGCTTGGCATCCAGAATCACTGGAATGCCGGGATAATTTTCGTGGATGTAAGCGATAGTGCGTTGCAGGGAATCTTCGGCGCTCAATGCAGCGAAGTGTGCAATCTGTGGTTTGTAGCAACAGACCAGATCGGCGGTTGCATCGATAATGGCTTTATGAAATTCAAACAAGGCATCTGGATGGTTTTTCAGATGCGCTGGAAATTTCGACAACTCGGGGTCAAATCCGACACATACCAGCGATTGGTTTTTTTTCTGTGCTTCGCGAAGCGTGTTGATAAAGCTCATTGAAACCTCGAGTGTGAATTTCCCGGTTTTCATAACAACATCCCGGCGCAAGCCGGGATGTCCGTTTCTTACTTCAGCGCCTTATAACGCAAACGATGCGGCTTCGCAGCTTCATCACCCAAGCGACGGCGTTTGTCTTCTTCGTATTCCTTGTAATTGCCCGGGAAGAATTCGACATGCGAGTCACCTTCGAAAGCCAGGATGTGAGTGGCAATGCGATCGAGGAACCAGCGATCATGCGAAATCACCATCACGCAGCCCGGGAATTCAAGCAAGGCATCTTCCAGTGCGCGCAAGGTTTCAACGTCAAGGTCATTGGAAGGTTCGTCGAGCAGCAATACATTGCCGCCTTGCAATAAAGTCTTCGCCAGATGCAAACGACCGCGTTCACCACCGGATAAAGTCCCAACCAGTTTTTGTTGATCCGCGCCCTTGAAATTGAAGCGGCCGATATAGGCACGCGACTGGATTTCAACTTTGCCGATGGTAATGATGTCGGAACCGCCGGACACTTCCTGCCAGACGTTTTTATCGCCAGCCAGCGCGTCACGGTTTTGATCGACATAGGCC
>JBOHYH010000247.1:0-6979 GCA_050737775.1 Arenimonas sp. | reverse complement strand
CTCCGCTTCATCCAGCGCAATGCCTATCACGAGAACCTGACTGCCGGTTTTCGATTGGGCAAACTTGTCGAGCAAGGGCATTTCATGCAGGCAGGGGCCACACCAGGTTGCCCAGTAATTGATCAGGCGATACCTTCCCGTTCCCGGAAGTGGGCTCGCTTTGCCCTTGAGATCGGTAATGGCCAGGCTTGAGATGACGTCCTTTGATGCTGCCATGATTTTTGGGTCGGGCCGGGTGGCAAGCTCACGCGCTTCTTTTTTCCACTCACCCGATTTTGACCATAGAACAGCAAGGCCAGCCAGCATGCCAATGATCAGGACGATACGAATAATTTTACTAAGCATTATTTCTGCTCTTCGCGCAGGGCTGCTTCAATAATGCCGGTAGTCATGATGGTCGGCAGAACTTTGCCGCTTTTGTTGTTTTCCGAAAACACGACGTAAAGCGGAACACCAACGGCTTCGTGTTGTTCCAGAAATTTCGTGATTTCAGGATCGACATTGGTGTAGTCGCCCACCATGTAAACCGTATTGGTTTCTTCGAGTAGTTTCTTGAACGCCGGTCTTGAAAACACAGCGGCCTCGTTTGCCTTGCAGGTAATGCACCAGTCAGCCGTCATGTTGACGAATACCTGGCGATTGTCTTTTTGCAGGCTTGCGAGTGCCTCGGCGGAATACACGGCGTGTGTTTCAGAGGACACTTGCTTCGTTGGCGCATTCTGGATTTTGTAAATCGCGAAGACTGTGTAGGCAGTTGCAAAAAGCCCGAGCAAAACAAATACGCGCGCGAATTTATTTTCGCTGTAACGCATACGCTCCCAAAGCCACAGGGCAAAAGCGAATGCGGTAGCGCCAGCAAGTATCAGTAATACACCCATCGAGCCACGTTGCGCCGCGAGTACCGACACCAACCATGCAGCAGTGAGATACATCGGGAATGCCAATACCTGCTTGAGTGTTTCCATCCAGGCGCCAGGCTTTGGTAAGCGTTTTGCGAATGCAGGGATATAGGCGATCATCAAGAAGGGCAGCGCGAGGCCCAGACCAAGGGCGAGAAAAACACTCATCGCAAGCAAGGGCGATGTTGCAAAGGCGAATGCGAGTGCGCCGCCCATCATTGGAGCTGTGCAAGGGCTTGCAACAACAACGGCTAAAACTCCGGTAAAAAAATCACCTTTGTAGCCGGAACTCTCCGTAAGCTTTTGACCTACTCCGGCAAAGCCGGCGCCGATTTGAAATACGCCTGAAAGACTCAGGCCAACCGCCAGCATGATTAATGCGAGCACCGCCACCACCACCGGTTGCTGCAATTGAAAGCCCCAGCCAAGTGCCAGGCCTGCATGGCGCAAGCCAATCGCGATTGCACCAACGATGGCAAAACTGATCATCACGCCGAAGGTATACCAAAGTGCTTTTTTGCGGGCATTGCCGTTGTTGTCGGCACCTTCCACCAATGACAATGCTTTCAATGAAAGAACCGGTAATACGCAGGGCATCAGATTCAAGATCAGGCCGCCACCCAATGCCAGCAATAGTGCTTGTATCCAAGCGATGGCATTGAATGCGCTCGGGGTTTCTGCTTTCGTAATCTCGCCGGTTTTTCCGCCAGACGGTAATGAAAGTGCTATCTCGCGTTTCATCGGTGGATAGCAAATACCGTTTTCCTGACAGCCGATAAAGCTGGCTTTCAATGTGATGTCATGCGCTTTTGCATCTTTCAATTGCAATGGAAGCTTGGCTTCGACCAGATCGAAAAATACGGCAACATCGCCGAAGTGCTCGTCTTTATGGAGTTTTGCCGGAGGCCATTGCAGTTCACCAGCAAGTACGGAGTGGTTATCGCTGAGGATATTGATCTTGGTTTTGTCGCGATACAAATAGTAGCCAGGCGCTGGTGTAAAACGCAGCAGAAATTCATTCGAGGTGTTCACGATGGCTTCGAATTGGAATGCTTGTTCGGCAGGCAAGGGCAAACTGTCGGTAGTGATTTTAGAGTCGCCGAATAAATTCGATTTTTCTCCGGAATTCAAATTCAGCGCGGCCGAATCTGTTTGCGTGGCGGCAGGTAGTGCGACCGTGATGGTTTTTTTATGCGGTGGATAACACACACCCAGATCTGCACAGCCCTGGTATTTCACCAAAAATGAAACGCTGTTTGTGCCGTCCGCCGCGCCGCCGGTCTGTATCCCAATCACTGTGTTGCGATACGTCTGCACATCACCGAAGAACTGATCTTTCTTGTGTGTGCCTTCCGGCAGCTCAAGTGGATTGGTCTTGAAATTGCTTTCTACCGCGCTGACGCTCATGCGATGTCGATACAGGTAGTAGCCGGGCGCAATTTTCCAGGTAAATTCGATTTTGTCGCGCGCGATTGCTTTTGCACTCAATGCAAATGCCTGGTCAATTGGTAATAGGTCTTTTTCATCGACCGCCAGTGCGGCAGGGGCGAACAAAAGCGTGCTTAACAACAGCAACAAATAACGCAACATTCAAATTCCTTCGGTCGAGCAGCTTCTGCCCATGGACACTAGAGGCTAATTGTAGAGCTTTGGTTGCGAAGGAAAAAGCAAATCACCCGTAAATTCCTTGGGTCAGGTTCAAACGGGTCACGAATATCCAAGCAGGCGCCCCTGCAATCGGCATAAAAAAATGCCGGATTTCTCCGGCATTTTGATATTTCGATAATAAAAATGACGTTAGTTCAGCTGGCAACTGCTTGGTTTGGCTGAATTAAACAGCGCTGTCGTCGCCCATTCCGGATGATCAATAAATGGATTGCGATTGCCTTGGAAGCTGAAAATCACTTCGTTGCGTGCACGTTCGGCTGCATCCGGTGGATCGGCTTGATGCCATTGCAGCAGATCGGTCAGCAATCCCATGTAGGCAGGTGAAGCCGAGGTAATGATGATCTTGCTGCGATCATCGGTCATTTCCAGATCAGGTTCGTTTTGGCCGGTGGCAGGATGCGTGCCGCCTTCATAACGAATCGCCATGTAGAGCACGGCACGGGCGATGTCACCTTTACGTTTGCCCCACACTTGGAAAGTCCCGGCATTACCATCCGGCGTTTTCACCCAGTTCGAATTGCCTGGATAAACGCCGCTGCCGCCACCGCTACCATTGTTCACTTCGGTGACGCGTTCGCCGCAACCGGAAGCCAGTGTGCAATTACCGTAAGGTTTGTTGCCACGGTCGGAGTTGTAGGTCGTGTCGCTGGCGTACAACATGTGGGTGTCGGTATAGGGAGCATGTGGCAAACCAAGATTGCCGGTAGTGCTACCGAAGCCCAGCGAGTTCGGCCAGGTGTGTTCGCGATTATAAGTTACACCAGTGCCGGTACCTGCGCGGCTGGACACTTTTGTGTAACTGCGATTTTTATAGACATCGAGAATATTCGCCGTGTTGTTTGGATTTTCATCGGCGATTTCCAGAATGCTCCAGACACTTGTTCCAGTACTGCTGGAATACGGATAAACGGTATGGCCGCGAATGGTTTGATGCAGCGAACAGCGAAGTTGCGAAGCACTACTGGTATTGACGTGACTGTAGTAGCCGGTATTTTGTGCGGCAGCGATGGTATAGCTGACAACAGTATTGCTGGTCGGAGAAGCATTGGCGCTGTCTTTGATATTCGCGGCAATTGCCGAGAACATGCAGGCTTCACCACCCGCCAAAGCACCGTTATGCGACACGGTGAAGCTGGTGCCTGAAGCTGGGAAAGTCAGTGCACGCGCACCGCTTTGACTGCAGGTCAGAGTAAATGCACCGGCACTCGCGGTGACGCTTTCGCTGAAGTTCACTTGAATATCACTCGCCGCTGCAACACCGGTGGCACCGTTGGCTGGTGTGGTCGATGTGATGCTTGGCAAAACATTCGGAGCAGTAAAACTTTGACTGTTATTGCAGGCGCCAAAGGTTTGCGTTACGGGTGCGCGCCAGGTGAAGCTCGACGAGGCGGTTCCGGTTCCGCCGAGTTGCAGTGATTTGCCAGGTGCCGTGTTGTTGTCTTCCAGAACAGAGAGGTTGCTGCTGGTAATGCCCGCTGCCGGACCGTTGGAAGCTGTAATCGCACCTTCATAACTGATGAACTTGACGAGTGCGCCACTGCCATTCACCAAGGCGATGCCATCGTTCGCACCGTTTTGAATACCATTGCTTGGATAACTGAGCACCGCAATTTTTACCGTTGCGCCGCAGCTGACATTACTGCCTGCAGGTAATAAATCATTATCGTAAAAAGTGGCAGCGCTTGTGCTGCTGGTGCCGTTGTAAAGATAGATGCGATACGTGCTCAGGTTTTCGCCTGCAGTGGCGATTACCTCCACTTTTTCGCCGACGTCGCCGCTGGAGGTCGAGTCGTCGTAATGAATTTCGTTGATAAATACTTCGGCTTGAACATTGAAACTTGCACACAAAAAGATACTCGTGAGCAGACTGGCTGCTCCTGATTTTTTAAGCCACATACTAATGTCCCCGGTTTGAAATGACACACATGCATTATTTTGCAGGCCGATTGTGACAGGAAATCTTGTGATTTATGTCACATTTACACACAATATCTTGTGGTGCGGCGCAGCATGTTTTATCCATAAAAAATGCCGGACAGCCCGGCATTTTTCGTAGTTTGCAAAACAAGGGTTTAGCGCTTTCTTCTCAGTGTTGGCGGAGGAGTATTCAGCGTGCAACTTGTCGGCTTGGCGGACGTAAACAATGCCGCGGTTGCCCATTCCGGATGGTCAATGAACGGATTGCGATTGGCCTGGTAACTAAAAATGACCTGGTTGCGTGCCAGTTCGGCTGCATCCGGTGGATCAGCTTGATGCCATTGGATCAAATCGGTGAGCAAACCCATATATGCGGGCGATGAAGAGGTGCCGACAATCAGGCTGGTGTTGTCGGTTAATTCCAGATCAGGTTCGTTTTGTCCGGTGACAGCATGGGTGCCGCCTTCGTAACGAATTGCCATGTACATAATGGCGCGAGCTACATCACCTTTACGTTTGCCCCAGGTTTCAAATCGACTGCCATTGGTCCAGTTGGAATTGCCGGGATAAACACCGGTGCCACCACCATTGCCATTATTGATCTGTGTCGCGCGCTCACTGCAACCGGATGCCATCGTGCAATTACCGTAAGGATCATTGCCACGGTCGGCGTTGTATTGGGTGTCACTCAGATACAACATGTGGGTATCGGTATACGGCGCATGCGGCAAGCCCAGATTTCCGGTATCCGTACCAAAGCCAAGCGAGTTAGGCCAGGTATGTTCACGGTTATAAGTCGTACCGCTGCCAGTGCCGGCGCGGTCACTGCCTTTGTTGTAGAGACGGTTTTTATAGACATCAAGAATTTGCGTAGCATTGAATTCGTCGGCAATTTCCAGGATGTCCCAGGTGTCTGTGGTGCTGGCGCTATAGGGATAAACCGTATGGCCACGAATGACTGTGTTTAACGAGCAACGCAATTGTTCCGAGCTGCTGGTGTTGACGCGATTGTAATAAGCCGCAGTGCTGCCACCGGCGATGGTGAAATGGCCGACGTAGTTTTGTGCCATGACAAGATTTTCATCATCTGCAATACCTGCAGCAATCACTGTCAAGGTGCAGACTTCACCCGCTTGAAGTGCGGTGTAGGTAGAAAGTGTAATTGCACGACCTGCACCCGATACCATTTCATAACGTTTATTGCTGAAGCTCAACGGAATCAAACCCGATGCACTGCATTGCAAGACAAATGATTCGCGGTCGGCAGAAATATTTTCATTGAAGACAACGCGGATGTCGGTGGCTGACGGCACGCCGACGGCATTGTTCGATGGCGTTGTAGAAAAAACAGTCGGTGCTTGATTCGGTGGCGATATGACGGTGAAATTCACTACTGTATCTGCGGCTGGATGAGCGCCGTCGCTATCGGTAAAGTTGTTGGCGCGAATGGTTAATGCGCATTGATCGCCAACTTGTAACGGAGGAGTGCCTAGCGTGTTTGAAAATGGATCAATCGTGTAAACAGTCGCCGGTGTGTTGTCGGATCGTGTGCCGGGAAGTGCCGTTGTATTTTGCGAAAGACTGCAGGTTAAGCTATACGGCCCTCCTGCATCATCAATTGTAACCGGCTCACTGAATGTGACGGTAAGAGAGCGTAGCAGAGGGGGAACAATTTCAAATGTGCTTCCGTTCGCCGGATTTGTTGAAGCAACGCTTGGCAGCACATTAACTTGCGGGCCCAGATTAAAAGTCTGACTGTTGTTACACGCGCCGAAGCTGCTTGTTGCCGAAGCATTCCATGCAAAGTTTGCGTACGTTGCACCGGTGCCGCCTAACTGCAGCGATGTGCCTTCAACCGTGCTGTTGGTTTCGGAAACGGGAATGGAAATACTGGTTTGTCCGGAAGCAGGGCCGTTACTAGCCGTTGCTGCACCTTCGTAACTGAGGAATTGTACGACCGTACTATCGGAACGTCGTACCAATGCAATAGCGTCATTGCCGCCGTTTTGCACCTGTGCAGGGCTGGCATAAGTCACGACGCCAATACGAACAGTCGAACCACATGTCACGAGCGAACCGGCGGGAACTGCATCCGTATCATAGGTGACGGCTGAAGATGGGCTGCTGCCGTTATAAAGCACGATATCGTAGAGACTTAGATCTTCGCCATTGGTGGCAACGACTTCGATGCTTTCATTGTTATCGCCCGAAGTAGGCGTATCGGCATCGTCATAATGAATTTCATTGATAAACACTTCGGCCTGTGCCGACAGACTTACGAAGACAAAAACACCCCCGAGCAGACAAGCTGCTCCCGCTTTTTTGAAAAACATGGATTTCCCCGTTAAAAAATTTTGAAGCTGATTCCGGATAGTAAGCTGGAATTGTGACAAAGGGCAGTCAGGCAAGACCGGCCCCTGAAACGCCGTCAATAGATGCCCGCCCTTGAAACCAGCCCAGTGCCGCCCCATAACTGAACCAGCTAAACATCACCC
>JBOHYH010000246.1:0-18056 GCA_050737775.1 Arenimonas sp. | reverse complement strand
GCTCAAAGCCGAACCCAGCACATCGGAACCCGTGTAGGGAACATTCATGGCCTCGCACAGACCCTGCAAGATGCCATCTTCGCCGCCACCTTTGGTGCCATGCAGAATATTGAAAATGCGGTCGTATTTTTTCTGATGCAATGCTTCCACCAAAGCTGGAATGCCGTCCACGGCATGTGCATCGACGCCGCGTGCACGCAAGGCTTCAAGCACGTTCGCCCCCGAATTCAAACTGACTTCGCGCTCGGAACTAGTGCCGCCCATCAAGACGGCAACCCGGCCAAATTCCGATGCATTGCTGATACGTTTCATGCCTGTTTGGCTCCTTCAAACCCTTTATTGGCGATGTCATTTGCGATCGCGCCGATATCACCTGCGCCCATCATCAAAAGCAAATCGCCGTCATGCAAAACATCCGGCAGCACTGTCGCGAGTTCGCGCGCATTGCTAACTACCACAGGATCAATGCGGCCACGAGCACGAATGGCTCGCGCCAGCGATTTGGAATCAGCGCCGTTAATCGGTGCTTCACCAGCTGCATAGACTTCCGTCAACACGACCGCATCGCAGGTCGAAAGCACGCTGACGAAATCATCGAATAAATCACGAGTGCGGCTATAACGATGCGGCTGGAATGCCACCACCAATCGTTTATCAGGCCAACCACCGCGAGCCGCGGCGAATACCGCCTCAAGTTCGCGCGGATGATGACCGTAATCGTCAACAATTAATGCATTGCCATTGCCAAAATCTAGTTCGCCTTTGATATTGAAACGACGACCGATGCCCTGGAATTTTTTCAGGGCGTTCGCGATCAATTCCGACGGCACGCCGAGCTGCCAACCGACTGCAGCGGCCGCCAATGCATTCAATACATTGTGCTGACCCGGCAAATTCAGGGTAACGGCCTGTTCGCTGCTATCCGGTAGATGCAGTTTGAAATGCATGGCACCACCGTCTTGCACGACCTCGCTTGCACGTACATCGGCCAGTTCCGACAAACCGTAGCGAATGGTGTGGCGTGGCGTTTGTTTTGCCAGTTCGGCCACAAGCGGATCGTCGATGCACAATATCGCCAAACCATAAAAAGGCAGGCGATGCAGGAATTCCGAGAACGCCGCTTTCACGCGTTCGAAGTCGCCGCCGTAATTTTCCAGATGATCGGCATCGATGTTGGTAACGACGGCGATCAAGGGATTCAGGCGCAAGAAACTGCCATCGCTTTCATCGGCTTCGGCCACCAGCCATTGACTGGTCCCGAGTTTTGCATTGGCACCGGCACTGAGTAATTGACCACCAATAACGAAGGTCGGATCCAGATTGCCTTCGAACAATACGCTGGCAGTCAATGAAGTGGTCGTGGTTTTTCCGTGGGTTCCTGCAATGGCGATACCGCGCTTGAATCGCATTAACTCCGCCAGCATTTCGGCCCGCGGTACTACCGGAATTTGCTGCGCGTGAGCTTGCTGCAATTCAGGATTATCGGCCTTGATTGCGCTCGACACCACAACGCAATCGATGTCTTCAATATTGCTCGCTGCATGTCCGCGAAACACTTTTGCACCCATGCTGACCAGTCGTCTAGTCGAAGCAGATTCGTTTTGATCCGAACCCGAGACTTTATAACCAAGGGTCAGCATGACTTCGGCGATGCCGCTCATGCCGACACCGCCGATACCGACGAAATGGATACGAGGGAATGCCTTGGCGAGATCACCTGTTTGCTGGAAACGATGGCGCATCATGCTAGAGCCTCCGACAACACGATATCGGCCACGTCTTTGGTGGCGTTGGGTAATGCCGCCTTGCGTGCAGCACAGGCAAGCTGCATCAGGAATTGTCTGTCTTCACAAAATTCGCCAAGCAATTGCTGTAAGTCATGCTCAAGCGTTTCGGTTTGACGCAACCAGTCACCGGCACCACATTCTTTCAAATACTGCGCATTCCTTGCCTGGTGATCATCTACTGCCCCCGGGAATGGAATCAGAATACTGCCGACGCCGGCCGCACATAATTCGGCTACCGTCAGTGCTCCGGCGCGACCAATCACGATATCGGCCCAGCCATAAGCTGCCGCCATATCCTGGATAAAGGCCTCAACACTCGCAGTGATGCCAGCGGCCTCATAAGATTGCCTCGCATCGGCCAATAGTTTTTCACCACACTGGTGACGAATTTCAAATTGAATATTGCTTTTCATCGCCGCAATCACTTTGGGCACTGCACTATTGATTGCTCGCGCACCCTGACTACCGCCGAGTACCAACAGGCAAATGGCACCGGAACGATTTGCCAGGCGCTGTTCCGGCGCAGGCAGGGCCGCAATTTCCGGACGCACAGGATTACCGACAACATCGTTCGGGACATCAACAAAACTATCCGGGAACCCACACAGCACATGATCCGCCACTTTTGCCAAGACACGATTGGTAAAGCCTGGTGCACGATTGGCTTCATGCACGATCAATGGCGTACGGGTAAACCACGCGGCGATACCAGCAGGACCGGCAGCAAAACCGCCGAAGCTCAACACAGCGCGTGGCCTGTGTTTGCGTACTTTGCCGACAGCTTGAAAAACCGAACGCACAATCACGAAGGGTGCACTCAACAAGCCCATCAGGCCCTTGCCACGCAGACCGCGCACGGCAATAGTTTCTATCGCAATTTTATGTTGTGGCACCAATCTTGTTTCCATGCCGCCATCGGAACCCAGCCAAATAACCGGCACTTCACGCGCACGCAACTCATTCGCAACCGCCAAGCCAGGGAAAATATGACCGCCAGTACCACCGGCAAGAATCATCACGGGAGCATTACTCAATGGGCTCATGCGCGCGAACCCCACTGAGGTTCCAGACGCTCGCGCGCTGTACGTGGAAGGTTCGCCGTTACAGGTAATGTGACTGCTTTCGGAGATGTGACATCTTCATCGTATTCGGCGCGCGGCGAAGTCATCAATCCTTCGTTTCGACGCAAATTCACCGTGCGTTCGGCGCAAGACAATTCGTAACTAATTCGCAACAACAAACCGATGGCGACACACGTCATCAACACACTCGAGCCCCCGGAAGAAATCAATGGCAGAGTCAAACCCTTCGTCGGCAACACGCCCATGTTTACGCCCATGGAAATCATGCTTTGCAACGAGATCCAGATACCGATACCAAATGCGCAATAGGCACTGAACGGACGACTGCGATCAAGACAACGCATGCCGATATTGAAAGCACGCCAGGTGAATGCGGCGAACAACAAAATCACCATGCAGACACCAACAAAACCGGTCTCTTCGGCCAGCACGGAAAATACAAAGTCGGTATGTGCTTCAGGCAGATAATCCAACTTCAAGACACTGCCGCCCATGCCAACGCCCGAAAATTCACCGCGTCCAATGGCAATCAACGCTTGTGTCAATTGGAAACCGCTATCGAAAGGGTCTGCCCAAGGATTGCTAAATGTATACAAGCGCTTCAATCGATAAGGCTCGAAAATAATGGCCGCAATGATAAAAGGCAAACCGGCCAGCACAAGCGAACTGAGGTGCTGTAAACGCGCGCCCCCAAGATAAGCCATGCCCAAAGCGATACTCAGCAACAACATCGACGAGCCAAAATCCTTGCCAACCAGCAACAGGCAAACGAGAAAAATGGAAACCCCGAGAGGTTTCAACAAGGCCTTCCACTGATGACCGATCACATCGCGAAAACGCACGAGATAGCTGGCCAGCCAGACGATGAATAAAACCTTCACAGCCTCAACCGGTTGAAAGCTGAAGAAACCAAGATTAATCCAGCGTCTCGCACCATTCACGGATTTACCCAACACCGGCACCATGACCAGCGCAAGCAAAAATACGCAGAGTAACAATAAGGTATGGCTATGGGTTTCGATTGTTTTCAAATCGGATTTCATGATCGCAAACGCCATCGCCGAACCGACCACCAGAAATACGATATGACGCGTCAAGTAATGGAATTCACCCATATTATTATTGACGGCATACGGCATGGAGCTTGATGCCACCATCACGATTCCAATGCACGCCAGAGCAATGGCGATTGCGACCAGCCACGGATCAAATTGTCCGTTGAGCTCGTCGAACTTCAATGCCTGCTTGGCGCGATCGGGAAAGAATGCCATCTCAGCGCACCTTCAGTGTCGCAAGACTGATCAACACCAGAATGAAAGAAATAATCCAGAAGCGCACAATCACGCGCGGCTCCGGCCAACCTTTCAATTCAAAATGATGATGGATGGGTGCCATGCGGAACACACGCTTTCCGGTCAATTTAAAACTGGCCACTTGAATCATCACCGACAATGTTTCGATAACAAAAATGCCACCCATCACGACAAGAATTGCTTCCTGACGAACAATCACGGCAATCGTGCCGAGTGCAGCGCCGAGCGCCAATGCACCGATATCCCCCATGAACACCATGGCGGGATAAGTGTTGAACCATAAAAAGCCAAGCCCTGCACCGGCAATTGCAGCACAAACTATCGCCAATTCACCGGCACCAGGCACGGCTGGAATTTGCAGATATTGCGAGAACACCGCGTTACCGGATGCGTAAGCAAAAATTCCCAAACCGGCCGCCACCATGACGGTCGGCATGATCGCTAGACCATCCAGACCATCGGTCAGATTTACTGCATTTGAAAAACCGACAATCCAGAAATAGGCCAATACAATAAACATGGCGCCCATTGGAACTGCCACATTTTTCAACAATGGCAAATAAAGTGTGGTGTTGGAAGCTGCATCGGCAGTGAAAAAAAGTACTACTGCGGCAATCAATCCGAAAACCGATTGCAGCGCATACTTATGACGCGACTTCAAACCGTTTGGATCGCGTTTCACAATCTTGATCCAGTCATCCATCCAGCCAATTAAGCCGAATGTCACCAACACGCCAAGCACAACCCAGACATAACGATTACGCAAATCGGCCCAAAGCAAGGTGGATGCACCCAGACTGAGCAAAATCAGCATGCCGCCCATCGTCGGGGTTCCGGCTTTTTTGAAATGGGTTTCCGGGCCATCGGTTCGAATCGGCTGGCCACCTTTCAGTTTTGCCAAACGTGCAATCACAGCCGGTCCCCACCAGAGTGAAAATGCCAGAGCCGTCAATGCGCCAAGAATGGCGCGCATGGTCAGGTAATCGAATAATGCAAAGAACCTTGCAAAACCTTGTAGCCAACGTGCCAACTCAAGCAGCATGTGAAGTTCCCCCCGGAATTTCTGGTGACATATTTTCTTGTTCTATTTTTTTTGGGTTTAATTCTTTCAAAACAGCTTTCACGACTTCATCCATTGCGCTGGATCGCGAGCCCTTCACCAAACAACGTGCACCCACATGCAACTCGTGAATCAAGGCTTCGCTCAATGCGACCTTGTTTTCGAAATGACGCGCATCGGCACCGAAAGCATGACTGGCCGACTTTGCCAACTCACCAACGGTCCAGAGCTTTTCAACGCCGGAAGATTTAGCCATTGCACCGACTTCGGCATGCAAGGTGGCCGCGTTGTCACCGAGCTCTGCCATATTGCCGAGCACCAACCAACTACCCAGCTTATTTTGCACCAGCGTGTGAATTGCGGCAGCCACTGATCCCGGATTGGCGTTGTAGCTGTCATCGATCAGAACAGCTTCGTTGCCCAGCACATAGGAAATTTGCCGACCTTTTACCGGCGCGGCGCGTTGCAAGCCTTGCACGATGGCATCGAAATGCGCCCCCGCACCAAGCGCCAGACCCGTCGCTGCCAATGCATTCATCACATTGTGTCGGCCAGGCAATGCAAGCGTGACCGTTTGTTTTCCGGCAGGCGTATGCAATTCAAAAATGGAATGCTCGCCACGCAATTGAATATTGGTCGCTCGAATATCGGCATCGTTTTCGATTCCGTATCGAAAAACCCGACGATGCCCGACACGTTGTGCAAAGTATGGAGCGAAGGCATCATCGGCATTGATCACCGCAACGCCATCGTCCGAAAGCGCTTCGTAGATCGCACCCTTGGTTTCGGCAATGCCGAGCAAACTGCCCATGCGTTCCAGATGCGCCGAACCCACGTTATTGACCAGCGACACCTGTGGCGCAACGATGCTGCACAGATACGCGATATCACCCGGTTTTCCAGCACCCATTTCATAAATCGCAAACTGTGCGTCTTCCGGCGCATCCAGCACTGCCATCGGCAAGCCGATTTCATTATTGCGATTGCCGGGAGTGGAATACGTTTGTCCCGTGCGATTCAGAATTTCGGTAATCAGATTCTTCACGGAAGTTTTTCCGTTACTGCCGGTCAAGGCAACCACGACCGCCTTGCGACCTTGCTGCATACCTGCCGCAAACTCGGCCAGGGCTTCCTGCGTATCGGCACAAAGAATTTGCGGCAATAGTGTTTCAACCGGCCGTGAAACCAACACGGCAGCAGCACCGGCTTGTTCGGCACTGGCAATAAAATCATGAGCATCAAAATTCTCGCCACGCAGAGCGACAAACAAACTACCTTTACTCAAATTACGGGTGTCGGTACCAACATGTGAAATGCTCAGGTCATCGCCAATCAGACGGGCTTCACACCATTCTGCGATTTGTGAAAGCAGTACCGGCCTCATGCTGCTTCTCCCAAATGCAGACGCGCTTGCACGAGATCATCAAAAGGCGTTTTGATACCGTAAATTTCCTGATAAGTCTCGTGGCCTTTTCCTGCAATCAGCACCACGTCGTCGCTTCCTGCCTGTTTGATCGCAGCGGCAATGGCCTTGGCGCGATCACGCTGGACCAGTGCACGCGACAAATGGGAAAACCCGGCCTGGATATCCTGGACAATGGCATCACCGTTTTCAGTGCGTGGATTATCGTCGGTGACGATCACAACATCGGCAGCACGTTCTGCAATCGCTGCCATGACGGGGCGCTTGCCTTTATCACGATCTCCGCCACAACCGAATACGCAAATCAATTTGCCTTCGGTATGCGAACGCAAATTCGCCAATGCCTGCTCCAGTGCATCCGGCGTGTGGGCGTAGTCAACGACTACCAATGGCATGCCATTGGTGCCACCAACACGACTCATCCGACCACCGACCGGCGACAACTTCGGCAATACGTCGGCAATTTTTTCCAGCGGCCAGCCCAGTGCAATCAAACTGCCGGCAACGGCCAGTAAATTATCGACATTGAATCTTCCAAGCAAAGGCGAATGCACGAATAATGCTTTTTCAGCGCGGCATAGATCGAATGAAATGCCACCGGCATTCAGGCGAACATTTCTTGCCTCCAGATTCGCTGCCTCATGACCACGCGAGCTGAGCGCTATCAAATTAATATCGCTCGACAAAGATTCGATCAGTATTTCGGAAAATACGTCATCATAATTAATCACCGCAGCAGACAATGTTGGCCAGGAAAACAACTTGGCCTTTGCTTCACCGTAGGCTTCCATGCTGCCGTGATAATCAAGATGATCACGCGTCAGATTGGTAAACACGGCGATATCGAACGCCACGGCATCGACGCGGCCTTGATCCAATGCATGCGAAGAGACTTCCATCGCGACATGACTCGCACCGGCATCGCACATATCGGCAAGAGAGCCATGCACAGCGATGACATCCGGCGTAGTGCGTTCGCCTTCAACCAGCTTTCCGTACAAACCCGCACCCAGCGTTCCGATGGTACCCGCAGCAATGCCGCTCAAACTCAAGGCCTCGGCGATTAATTGCACCGTCGAAGTTTTGCCATTGGTGCCGGTGACGCCGAGCATTTCCAGCGACTCCGATGGCTTTCCATAAAAACGGTTCGCCATCACGCCACATTTTCTTCGTAACGCGGGCACCCCAATCATGTTGGCGGCCTCGACGAAACCCTCCGGCGCCGGGGTTTCAAACAAGACTGCCGAAACACCGACCGCCAAGGCATGTTTTGCAAACTTCAAACCGTGCGTCGTCGCACCATCCAAAGCAATAAACACATCGCCCTTTTTTAACGCGCGGCTATCAATACTCAAGCCACTAACAATCGGATTTACCGACGGCAAAACGGGCACCTGACCCGCCAGCAAATCATGCAACGGCATGTCATGACTCGCACTCATAGTTGCACTCCCGGCACGAGAGCATCGGGTGCAACGTCTTCATTGGCAGTGGCAGGAGCCACTGCGGCCATGGGCGCGGGACTTGCTGCGATAGCTTGAGCAGGCTTTTTGGTTTCATACCAGGCCGCAACATTATCCGGCGGCACATCCATCAAGCGCAGCGCGCCTTCCATGACATTATGAAATACCGGTGCCGATACAAGTCCGCCGTAGTAATCATGTCCGGCAGGTTCATTGATTACCACGACCATCGCGAATTTCGGATCACTCAACGGCACGACGCCAGCGAACAATGAAATATGGCGCTTGCTGTAGCCGCCTGCATTGAACTTGCGGGAAGTACCCGTTTTACCACCCACGCGATAGCCTGTGATCGCCGCTTTTTGCGCGGTACCACCGGGATTTGTCACCGATTCCAGCATCGCCAATACTTCATTCGCAATCAGCGGGTCCATCACTTGCATGCCGGGTTTTTGCTCTTCGCTTTTGACGAAAGTTGGCGTCATCATGCGGCCATGGTTTGCCAACGTGGCATACGCCTGTGCAATTTGCAGTGGCGTTACCGACAGGCCATAGCCGTAAGAGATGGTGGCTTTTTCGACCGGGCCCCAGCTGCGTGGCGGCGACAACACACCCGCCGATTCGCCCGGGAATCCGCTATTGGTCGTTTGCCCATATCCAAAGCGATGCAGCACATCGTAGAGATGCGCATTGCTCATATTTCCGGCAAGTTTTGCCGCGCCAATATTCGAAGACATCTGCAACAAGCCTTCCAGCGACACAACACCGTGATTGCTGGTATCCCGAATCGAATATTTATCGAGCGCCATGATGCCTGGATTGGTGTCGATACGAATATTCGGATCAACGCCATTTTCCAGTGCTGCGGCCACGGTAATCGATTTGATAACCGAACCAGGTTCGATAACATCCGTTACGGCGCGGTTGCGATGCAAATACGGCGATGAAGACTCGCGCGAATTCGGGTTGTACGAAGGCTGGTTCACCATCGCGAGAATTTCACCGGTCTTCACGTCAATCACCACTGCCGAACCGCTACGTGCCTGTGCGTTGATCAGCGCCGACTTAAGTTCACGATAAGCCAGATACTGGATGCGGCGATCGATCGACAGCGACAAATCCTTGCCAGGCTGCGCTTCACGAATCAAATCGACTTTTTCAACGATGTGACCACTGCGGTCGCGAATGATTTTCTGTGAACCAGGCTTTCCGGTCAGCCAATCATTGAATGCGAGCTCCAATCCTTCCTGCCCCAGATCATCGACATTGGTAAAACCCAACACATGCGCCATGACTTCACCGTGGGGATAAAAACGACGAAATTCCCGAGTGGAATAAACACCGGGAATTTTCAGGGCGACTACCGCCTGGGCGTCATCGGGATTGATGTGTCGTCGTAAGTAAACGAACTCCTTCCCGGAACGTTGGGCAATTCGTTGCTCCAATACGTCACGCGGAATGCCCAGGGCCTTTGCCAGCTCCGACATGCGCTTTGGCGCCTGCAGCAATTCTTTCGGATTGGCCCAGACCGATTCCACCGGTGTCGAGACGGCCAGAGGTTCACCATTTCTATCGACAATCATGCCCCGCGATGTGGCAATCGGAAGCTCGCGCAAAAACCTCGCATTGCCTTGTTGTTGATAGAAATCGCGATGAATCATTTGCATCCATGCGGCGCGAGCTACCAACAACAAGGCGAACACTGCAAAACAGCCTGCCAGTATCTGCAGGCGAATTCTTGGATTGTAAGCGCGGGCTTTCAATTTCATGGACGCACCACCACGACATCCACATCCTGCGGAAAGCTCATGCCCAAACGTTCGACGGCAATTTGCTCGATGCGGTTGGTCTCGGACCAGGTCGCTTGTTCCAATTGCAAACGGGAAAATTCAATATTCAATTCATCGCGCTGTTTTTCCAGGCGCGATAATTCGACATAGGCCTGACGATGCTTGTGGCGCGAATACACCACGCTTACTCCGGAAATCACGGCAGCAAGAATCAGCAAGCTAATCATGAAATGACGCGGGCTCATAGTTTTTCCGCCACGCGCAAGACCGCACTGCGTGAGCGCGGATTGATTTTTGTTTCTTCGTCGTTTGCGCGCATCGCACCGACGATATCTTTCAAGCCCGGCGTGAAAGCGATTTCGATCGGCATGCGGCGATTTCCGGCCGGTGCTTTTGCATATTTGGCGATAAATTGCTTGACGATGCGGTCTTCCAGCGAATGGAAACTGATCACCGCAAGACGACCACCGACTTTCAATTTTGCGTAAGCCGCTTCCAAGCCAAGTTCCAGATCTTCGAGTTCACGATTGATAAAAATCCGGATCGCCTGAAAACTGCGAGTGGCCGGATGGATTTTTCCATCGCCGCGGCCAAGGACTGAAGCTATCAGGTCGGCCAGTTGCGCGGTACGCAGCAAAGGTGTTTCGACACGACGCTCGACAATGGTACGGGCGATTTTACGGCTCAGTTTTTCTTCGCCGTATTGCCACAGCACATCGGTAATTTCTTTTTCTGAAGCATGCGCAAGCCAATCAGCGGCACTCTGGCCCGAGAGATTGTCCATGCGCATGTCCAGAGGACCATCATTACGAAAACTAAAACCACGTTCCGCAACATCCAGCTGCGGGGAAGAGACGCCGAGGTCAAACAGCACGCCATCCAGGCCCTCGGCGGTATCGCTCCAATGTGACAAGTCCGCAAACGAACCCTGATACGCAGCGACACGGGCGTCTTCCGCTTGCAGCTCGGCGGCGCACGCAATCGCAACAGGGTCCTTGTCCATTACCAACAATTTTCCTTCCGGCCCAAGCCGGTCCAACACACCACGCGCATGGCCACCACGACCAAACGTGCCATCCAGATACCTGCCATCCTTGAGCACCCGCAGGCCTTCCATCGCCTGCGTGAACATCACTGGAAGATGGCCTGGGTTCTGCGTCATCCCTGACACCCTTGCCATCACTATTACAACCTCAAATCGAGCATGTCTTCGCTCAAATCGTCATCCGAAATGGATTGACGGATTTGTTCGATGTGAGCCAGCTCGCTCCACAATTCAAATTTATTTCCCATTCCCAACAGCACCGCTTTTTTCTCGATACCGACTGCATTGCGATGACTGCCGGGCATCAAAATTCTTCCGTTGCCATCGGGCTCGACGAATGTGGCGGCGCCAACCAGCTTCAATTGCAGATTGCGGTGAACGCGTTTGGCGTTCGGCAATGCATTGACCTGATCGCGAACGGCTTCCCAGGCTTTTTCCGGATAAAGCCACAAACAACCACTTTCATACGGGTTGTAGGTAATGACCAGACGGCTTCCCGCACGCGCAACGAGGTCGCGGAAGGCGGTTGGAATCGCCAATCGTCCCTTGTCATCTAGCGTGACAGCGGTTTCACCCTGAAACATTTCCACAATTCCCCACAAAATTCATTGTTTTTCCACGTCTGCCCACGTTATGCCTGTGAACATTAGGTGTCAAGCAAAAAATCCAATGACAAACCTTAGGAGAATCAACATGTTGCACCACTGTTCAGACAATGGTTTAACTGTCGTTTGGTAAGTGTTGTTTTTAATGAAATTTGAACTTTTTTGTGACACACATACATCTCGAAAACAGATCCATGAATGCGGAGTTTTTTTCGCCAAAAATCCTGCAACCTGATGGCTAGTGCGCACGAATATTTCAAATAAGGAGCCAAAATCGCAATTTCCGCGCTGTGTGCGACAATGCGCACGGCGGAGTCGGTCAAGACAACCGCGTCACGGCTCGACCGTGCCGAGGAAAGTCCGGGCTCCATAGAGCAAAGTGCCAGGTAACGCCTGGGCGACGCGAGTCGACGGCTAGTGCAACAGAAAATATACCGCCGAACGGTATGGGTGCCAGAAATGGCATGAATATGCGTGGTAAGGGCGAACCGGTGGAGTAAGAGCCCACCGCCTGCGGGGCTAACGCCGCAGGGCACGGTAAACCCCACTTGGAGCAAGGCCAAATAGGTGTGCTATGAATTGGCTCGATTCGCACACGGGTGTGCTGCTTGAGCCTTACAGTGATGCAAGGCCTAGAGGAATGGTTGTCCACGACAGAACCCGGCTTAATGATCGACTCCGCCACTTTATATTGCTCTGGTTTCGGGATTTCCCTCGTGACGCTTGGCGTAGGGACGCATGCTCGCTGCGCCCGAACGCCTCGACAATGTTTGGGCGCAGCAAGCATGCGCCCCTACGTTCTGAATTTCACACGGATTTATTTCTTGCCAGAAACAAACTTGAGTTTCGACTTTTCAATCTCGACTAACGGCCCGAGTTCATACACATTTTTATAGCCATAGCTATAAAGACTGATATAGGTCGAAATATTCAATGAAGCGTCTGCGCGTTTCGTCGGGAAAGGCTTTGGCGCATTGCTGAAGTTGTTGTTGCAGTAGATGAGAATTCGCACATTCTTGTCCGGAAGCATTTTCGCCAAGCTATCAACCGTAATATCCGGAAAGCTTAAATTGACAGCTTTCTTGATATGCAGCTCGGCGTACTTTTCGGCACTGCGGGCATCAAGAATAATGGTATTAGGCTCGCGACTCATCGCGATAAATTCGGCTTCAGTCAAACGATGGGTTTCGCGATGTGCTGCCGCTTCCTGCGCTACTTGTAGATAGGCCGGCATATCGATCGCGGGATTGACGATGGGCGCTGCTTCCTGTGCGTACAAGACAGTGGAAGCGAGTGAAATACTGGCGGTCAGAAAAATCGTTTTCATATTCATGACACAGGCCTCGGGTTTAGTTGGAAGTGTGATTCTGGAACGCTTGAAAGGTTCCGACGGAGTTAGCCGTCTCAATTGAATCAACGCAGCTCGATGAGACAAGCGGACTGGAAACGAAAATTACGTTTCGCCGCCGTACAGGGATTTCCTGGGCGCCCCGCTCAGTTCCGCCGCCAGTTTGGCGGCCTGCGAGGGCTTCATATGCTCGACCAACTTGGCATAAAGCCGCTGCCCTTCGGCCAGCGCCACGCCACTGTCGTCTTCGCAACCACGAACGATAATCACGAACTCTCCTTTGCGCTGGTTTTCATCCTGCCGCACTTTTTCCAGCAGACTTCCCAGTGAATCGCCCAGCACGGTTTCGAATAATTTGGTCAATTCGCGTGCAACCACCGCCTCGCGGTCGGCGCCAAAAATCGCGACCAAATCGCTTAATGATTCTTCTATGCGATGTGAGCTTTCATAAAACACCTGAGTCCTTGGCTCGCGAGCCAAATTTTGCAAGCGCTCACGCCGGCCGGATGACTTCGCTGGCAAGAATCCTTCAAAACAAAATCGATCACTCGGAATGCCGGCCACTGACAAGGCTGCAATGGCTGCGCAGGCACCGGGAATCGGACTCACCGGAAAACCGGCCTCGCGCACTTCACGCACCAGTCGATAACCCGGATCGGACACCAAGGGTGTACCCGCATCGGAAACCAGCGCCAGGCTGTCACCGGTTTTCAGGCGCTCGACCAATTTCCAGGCAATATCGCTTTCATTATGTTCATGCAGCGCAATCAATGGCTTGTCGATACTGAATGCCTGCAATAAGGACCTGGTGTGTCGGGTATCTTCAGCGCAAATGGCGGACACTTCAGACAACACCTCGCGGGCGCGCATCGAGAGGTCGGAAAGGTTGCCAATCGGGGTTGCCACCACATACAAAGTGCCGGATTTTACTGCTGCCATGCCGCCTTCTCCCTCGTCTACAGGTATCATCTTACCGTCAACCTCTGGATTTACCTTATGCGTTTTCGATTATTAGCCCCCGCTTTTGCCATTCTCCTGATCGCTGCCTGCGCCACGGTAAGCACAACGCCAACCAATACGCCCAGTAATTCGGTGGCAGAATCTTTCCTTCGTGAAGGAAAGTTTCGCGATGCAGCACTTATTTATGAAGCAGAAGCCGCTCAATCAAAAGGCACACCGCATGACGCAGCATTGGCGCGTGCAGCCGACGCCTGGAAAAAAGCCGGCGATGAAAGCAAGGCCAGAACTTTATTGACGCAAAGCCAACGACGGAAACTTTCCGGAGATGCTGGATTTTTACATGATTTACTGAGCGCCGAATTTTTGCTCGCCGATAAACGCGGCCCGGAAGCCATCGCTTTGCTCAATCAGCGCCGTGAAAGCATTCCGAATTCGGAAACCATGCGCTGGCACAATGCGCGTTATCGCGCTTTTGATGCTGCAGGCATGAAATTCGATGTCGCCGGCGAACAAGTCTGGCTAATGGAAGGCATGAAACCCAAGGAGCGTGCGGCAGCAGGTCGCAATATCGAACGCCTGCTTGGACTAGTGCCGGCAGCAGAACTGTCACAAAAAAGTGCCGGTTTGTCGGCAAGTGAAGCGCTTTATGCCTACGCTGCCCGTGAACTGAAAAAACGTGGCATGCCTTTGCCGATGCCGGTAGCCATGTCGCAAGGCGGCACTCGCAGCAATGCTTTCCCTCCTGCTGAAAGCGATGGTTATCGTCCACCCAGTCAGCTCGCGGTACTGCTGCCCTTGTCTGGCAATTCGGCCGGCGCAGGCATCGCCGTTCGTGATGGCTTCTTGAGCCAGTACTACGCAGAAAATCGTCGTCGTCCGCGCGTCGATTTTTACGATACCGCCGGCAATGCCGAAGGTGCAAAAAATGCGGCAAGCAAAGCAATTGCCGAAGGCGCACAAATGATTGTCGGGCCGTTAACACGCGACGAAGTGAATGCCGTTTCCAACCTCCCCGATCTCACCGTGCCGGTATTGTTTTTAAATCGCGGACAAAATCCTCCTGCACCAGGCAATTTGAGCTTTGCACTTTCTCCTGATGAAGAAGGCTGGATATCGGCGGATCGTTTTGCCAATCGCAATCAGATGTCGGTGATTATTTTTACCCAACACGACGATACCGCACAACGTACCGTCGCGGCCTTCAAGGATCAGTACAAAATTCGTGGCGGCCAGATTGTTGCCGAGCATTTTATTGAAGGCGAAACACTTGAGATGCCTGAAAAAATTTCAGCCTTGCTCGCTGGCAATAACACCAATGCATCGGCAATTTATATTGCATTGAAAGCACCGCTGGCGCGTGCCTTGATGACTCAAATTAAAATATCCGGCCTAGCAAACACATCAAAACTGGCGGCTTCACTTATTTTGAATGGCGCAAGCGCATCACAGGACGTTGTTCTTGATGGAATAGAAATTCCCGAACTGCCCTGGCTGCTGAACCAATACAGCGGACTAGCGAACGCCGAGAGCGTGGCCAAAAGCATGCCGAGCATTCGCGGGCCAGCGCAACGTCTGTATGCGTTTGGTGCCGATGCCTGGCAGCTCAGCGCTTATCTTGACCGTTTGCAGCAAGATGCCGGCTTCAGCCTGTCCGGTGCGACCGGAAGTTTGCGGGCAGACAGCATGGGCAATGTGCAGCGTGATCCGGCATGGGCGGTATTCAGTGGTGGGCGCCCGCGTACTGCCACACGCTAATCGATGAACAAGCCGGCCCATCTCGTCACGGGTGAAAATGCCGAGCGGGCCGCATGTGATTTTTTGCTGGCAAATAAATTATTGCTCCTTGAACGCAATATCCGTTATCCGTTCGGCGAAATTGATTTGTTGATGCAGGACGGTAAGGAACTGGTCTTCGTTGAAGTGCGCTTTCGTCGCAATCAGCGCTTCGGTGGTGGCGCCGAATCGGTGACGTCGGCAAAACAGAGAAAGATGGCGAATGCCGCACAAGCCTGGCTTTCCAGTCACAAACAATGGGCGAATGCTGGCTGCCGATTTGATGTGGTCGCGCTGGACTGGCATGAAAACGCTTTCAGATTCGACTGGATCAAGTCCGCATTTAATCTGGATGATCGCTAGATGGCTTTTCTCGAAAAAACTTTGCGGCAAGCCCTGCAGGAAATTTTCCCGGGCGATGCCTGCTTGCTGGACCCGGCGGAATGTCTTGCGTATAGCTATGACAACTCACGTCGACAAGCCATGCCGCAAGCCGTTGTTTTACCGACCACGAAAGAACAGGTACAAAAGCTGGTTCAACTTTGCCGTGAACATAAAACACCGATCGTGGCGCGTGGTCGCGGCACCAATACCACCGGCGCATCGGTACCGATCGAAGGCGGCATTATTGTCAGCTTCGAACGCATGAATCGCATTATTGAAATTCGTGCGGGTGATCGTGTCGCCATTGTCGGACCCGGTGTATTGAATGGTGACCTGCAAACGGCATTGAAATCACACGGATTGTTTTGGCCGCCAGACCCCACCAGCGCTGCGTACTCCAGTATCGGCGGCAATCTTGCCTGTAATGCCGGCGGACCACGCGCGGTGAAATATGGTGCGAGTCGCGATAATGTTTTAGCGCTAACAGCCATTACCGGAACCGGCGATCTTGTCCATTGCGGTGCCGCGGTGACAAAATCTTCAAGCGGCTATGATTTGTCACGTCTGCTTATCGGCTCGGAAGGCACGCTAGGTTTGATTGTTGAAGCGAGCTTGAAACTAAGTGCTTTACCGGCGCAACGGCAAGTTCTGCGAGCCTTGTATCGCGATGTGGAAACTGCCGCAGAAGCGGTTGCCAGCATCATGTCGCAAGCGACGGTTCCATCGATGCTGGAGTTTCTCGACGGCGAATGCGTGCGTCTTGTCCGTGAACAGGCAGGTATCGAATTAATACCAAGTGGTGCGATGTTGATCATCGAAGCCGATGGCGATATCGATACCCTGCCTTATGCCTTGTCGACATTGGAACGCGTGGCGCGGAATGAGGGCTGCATCGAAATTCGCGCAGCAAGCCATCAGGATGAAATCAACGAGTTGATGGCTGCGCGAAAAGCGCTTTCACCACTGTTGAGAACGATCAGCTCGGGCAAGATAAACGAAGATGTGGTGGTGCCGGTTTCGCAAGTGTCGGCCCTATGTCGGCAAGTAGCTACGATTGCCGAGCAACAGGCACTGAAAATTGTATGTTTCGGCCATATCGGTAATGGCAATGTGCACGTCAATATTCTTTATGACAAGGAAGATGAATCCGAATCTGAACGTGCCGTGGCAGCAATGTCACAAGTGTTTACTTGCACTACCGGTTTGGGCGGGCAATTATCGGGTGAACACGGTATCGGACTAGCAAAGCGGGATTTCATGACGCATGCCATCGATGCACCCACCCTCGCCCTCATGCACGACATCAAACGCTGCATGGATCCGCTGGGCATTTTGAATCCGGGTAAAGTCCTCCCCCCATGAACCGAGTTTTATCCGAACTAGATGCGCTTTCGCAACAGATTCGCGAATGCAAAATCTGCGAAGAGCATTTGCCGCTAACGCCGAAGCCAGTCTTTCGCGTAAGCAACTCCGCAAAGCTACTGATTGTTGGGCAAGCACCGTCTGCCATGGTGCAAGGTAGCGGTCAATTATGGAGCGATGCAACAGGCATGCGTCTTCGCGACTGGCTGGGCATCGATAAAAACAAATTCAATCAACAAGCGGATATTGCTGCCGTTCCGATGGGATTTTGTTACCCGGGCCGTGGCAGCTCGGGCGAGTTACCGCCACGCCCTGAATGCGCACAGAACTGGCATCCGAAGTTATTTCCTTTGTTGACCGAAGTGAAAATGATCATTCTGGTCGGCCATTACGCGCATGCGTATTTTCTCGGCGAACAGCGCAAAAAATCACTGACCGAAACCGTGCAGTCGTTCAAGGATTACGCGCCACGCTATTTCCCGCTACCCCACCCCAACCCGAGCAACACGATCTGGTTTACCCAGAACCCGTGGTTTGAATCTGAAGTGGTGCCCGAGTTGAAAAGACGGGTGGCGGATGTGCTGGCTTTACCGTAGAGCGCCTTTAGGCGCGAACGGTCTGCAATCATCCAAAATGTAGGAGCGAGCTCTGCTCGCGAAAT
>JBOHYH010000245.1:0-4164 GCA_050737775.1 Arenimonas sp. | reverse complement strand
TTTTCGCGAGCAGAGCTCGCTCCTACGCCAGACTATTTCGCAGATCTTTCGCGGCTTACACCGCTCTCCTAATGACAGCTTGCGGCATAATATGGCCTGTCTTTTCGATCACTGCCATGTCGCTCATCAACTACCACAAAGCATTGCGCGAGGATGCGCATGTATTCGCTCACGCTGCCGAAATGCGTGGTTTGCTCCAAGCGCAGGGCGATCTTTCGGATTGGAATACCTTTGCCGCCAGCTGGAGTGATCTGGCGCCAGATACCTACATGGCAGACGACGGCCGTTATCGCCGTCGTCGTCATGCGGTGTTTGAGGCCACAGTCGATGGTATCCAACGACTTCCGCACCAGGCGCATTTCCAGACACTGGATTACAACTCGTTGAATGGCGGGATTGAACGTTGGTTCGAGCCCATCAAAGACGAGCAGGTAAATGGTCAAAGTCTGCAAACCATTCTTTCGTTCTGCCGTGATTTATTTTCAAGTCTGGCAACGCAAGTAAAACAATGGCAAGTTGAAGTACATCAGTTTCGCATTGAAGCCAGTGTCGATGCCCCCGGGTTGCCAACGCCGGAAGGCATGCATCGTGATGGTGTGGATTATGTTCTGGTGCTACTGATCAAACGCAGCAATATCGCCAGCGGCACCACGATGATCGGTTCACTGGACGGCAGTCTGTCTAGCAGCTTTACACTGATAGAGCCCTTCGATGCGGCATTGGTCGATGATGCACGCGCCTATCACGGCGTGACTGCGGTAGAGCCCATCAATCCTGACTTGCCTGCCTATCGTGATGTATTGGTCGTGACGTTTCGACAGCGCTAGGCTTTTTTCTTGCGATTGCTTTTGCGTTTAGCCGGGATGAGTGCTTTTTGATAGAGCTCGTACAAGGCATCCACTTTCTGGATGTAAGACACGGTTTCCGCGTAAGGTGGTACACCACCGTAACGGGTGACCGTGCCTATGCCGGCGTTGTAGGCCGCGGTGGCAAGTTGACGATCACCTTTGTAGCGGCGCTGTAATTCACTCAGCATTTTTGCGCCGGCGTTGATGGATTCCTTCGGCGAGAAAGGGTTTTTCACTTTATATTGTGCCGATGTCGCCGGCATCATTTGCATGATGCCCTCTGCGCCTTTCGGTGAAATGGCCATGGCATTGAAATCACTTTCGGCATGAGCGATGGCGCGCAACCAGGCGTCATCAATCTTGTTGGCTTTCGCCGCCGATTTGAAAATATCCGAATGTACATCGGTTTTTGGTTTTCCTACCGAGCCTAAACCGGAATGGGCAAATGCGCCCGGGGGCGGAGTGACGGTATAAGTAAGTACCGGTGTCGAGCCCGGCAAGTTACGCGTGCTGTAAACCGTTTTACCGTCTTGCTCACGTTGATAAAGCACGCCACTTTGTTTTCCGTTGGCGCCCCACAGGTTCGGAATTTTGGCGGCATTATCATCGAAAGTTTGTGGCGTGCATTTCGATCCGGGTTCCGGAGCCGTCGCCAGACTGACTGTGCCATTTTGTATGCAGCGATATACCGTACGTGCTTGTGCAAGCGGAATGTCGGCCAATACAGACATCAAGGTGAACAAGGCGAACAGTTTTTTCATTGATGCATCATAGTCGGCTTATGTGAACCTGGCCTGTGCCATCGGTACGGGGCTTACGGCCTATGTGATTCCGGGCAACTTTGGCTTACTCTCTTTCCTTGATTAATAATGGGGATTAGGCATGGGAATTCGGATCAGGTGCGTTTGGCTGATGGCTTCATTGCTGCTGCTAAACACAGGCAATGCAGTTGCACAAAATACGACCAGCTCGGGCTATCAATTGCCACCGGCTCCCATGCAGGCAATTGTCGATGCGCCACGGCCGCCGCAATTGTCGCTAAGTCCCAAACGCGATCTTGCAACCATGACCCAAATCCCGGCATTGCCGAGTATCGTGACCGTTGCACAGCCCGAGTTGAAATTGGCCGGGCGGCGAATCAATCCACGCACGTATTCGCAAAGTCGATTTACCTTCGGCAGCGATTTTTGGCTGGTGGATATTGCCACGCAGAAAAAAATCGCGATTGAAGGCTTGCCGAAAAACCTCAGTTTGGCCGATAGCCAGTGGTCACCGGATCAAGCTCATATTGCCTTTACACAAGTGCTGCAGGAAGCCGGTGTTGTAGAGCTATGGGTGATCGACGTGCAGACACGTCAGGCCAGAAAAATTTCACAAACGGCACTCAATACCATCAATGGAAGTGGTTTTACCTGGATGCCGGACAGCAAGCAATTACTCGTGCAATTACGCGCGAATCAACAGCTAGCACCAGCGTTCGACGGCATACCGAGCGGTCCGAATACCCAGGAAACCAAGCCAGCGGCAGGCCAGCGTTCGATTCGAACTTTTCAGGACATGTTGAAAAATGAAAACGATGCCAGATTGTTTGAACACTACGCCAGTCTGCAGCTTGCCCTGCTGGATTTAAATGGTACGGCCACATTGCTCTCGACACCGGATTTATTTACCAGTGTGACGCCATCGCCGAACGGCGAGTATTTGCTGACACAGAGGATGCAGCGTCCGTTCTCGTATCTGGTACCTGCATACTATTTTCCGAAACAAATAGAAGTTCGTGATATCAGCGGCAAGCTGGTACACACCGTTGCCAAACTGCCACTGGTGGAAGGTTTGCCAGTCGGCAATGACGCCGTCACCACCGGCGTACGCAATATTGAATGGCGCGCCGATGCACCCGCCAGTCTGGTATGGGCCGAAGCGCTGGACGGTGGTGACCCAAGCCAGGTCGCGACGCATCGTGATGCGGTCTATATGCAGGCAGCGCCTTTCAGCCAAGCACCTGTGCAGCTTGCAAAGCTGGCAACTCGCTATGCGGGTGTTGTATGGGGCCGCGCTGATGTCGCCATGGTTTACGAAAGCTGGTGGAAGACGCGACAAATAACCGTCTGGCGTGTCGCTCCCGATCAAGCCAACGTGGCAGCTGAAAAATTATTCAGCGGCTCACAGGAAGATCGCTATAACGATCCGGGAACACCGCAAACCATCCGTGATGAAAATGGTTTTCAACGTCTGCTTTTCGCAGATGACGGGCAGAGCGTTTTTCTGGTGGGCGATGGTGCATCGCCGGAAGGTGATCGTCCGTTTGTTGATCGCTGGGATTTGAAAACAAAGCAGAAGACACGTTTATTTCGTTCGGAAGCACCTTATTACGAATCCATCAGTGCCGTGCTGGATAGCGACGGCAAGCATTTGCTGACGTCGCGCGAATCCCCGGTCGAACCTCCGAATTATTATTCCCGCAATCTTGCAGTCGGTGGTCAGGCAGCTGCTTTGAAGGCACTTACCCAATTCAAACATCCAACGCCACAACTCAAGAACGTGAAGAAGGAACAAATTCGCTACAAGCGCAAGGACGGCGTGGAATTGACCGGCACGCTGTATCTACCGCCGAATTACGATGCCAAACGCGATGGTGCCTTGCCGATGCTGCTATGGGCATATCCGACAGAATTTAAATCTGCGAGTGCCGCCAGCCAGGTCACGGACTCGCCACATCGTTTCAATGCGATCAGCTATTGGGGTCCACAGGCTTTCCTGGCAATGGGCTATGGCGTATTGGATGATCCCTCCATGCCGATTGTGGGCGAGGGCGATGTTGAACCTAACGATACCTATTTGCCGCAATTGATTGCGAGTGCGGAAGCGGCGATTGATGAACTTGTGCGCCGTGGTGTAGGTGATCGTAACCGCATGGCGGTTGGCGGGCATTCGTATGGCGCTTTCATGACCGGCAATTTGCTGGCGCATACGCGTTTATTCAAAGCCGGCATTGCACGCAGTGGTGCCTACAACCGCACCTTGACACCGTTCGGCTTCCAATCGGAAGAACGCAATTTCTGGAAAGCAAAGGATGTCTATCAAACCATGTCGCCGTTTAACTACGCCGAAAATATCAAAGATGCCTTGTTGATGATTCATGGTGAGCAAGATAATAACTCCGGTACTTTCCCGATCCAGAGCGAACGCATGTATGCCGCCATCAAGGGATTGGGCGGTACGTCACGATTGGTGATGCTTCCAAACGAAAGCCATGGCTATCGTGCCCGTGAATCCATCCTGCATATGTTGTACGAGAGCAATGCCTGGCTTGAAC
>JBOHYH010000244.1:0-6575 GCA_050737775.1 Arenimonas sp. | reverse complement strand
CTCTTCATGCAGATAAAGAGATGGAATTAATAGGGAAGCCGGTGCGGACTGTTTATTGGTCCTATTCCGGCGCTGCCCCGCAGCGGTATTTGGAAACGAACTTCGCCAATAGCACTGATTTTTTCTGAATCGGGAAGCGGCGAAAACTAGGCAAACGATTCCATCAATGCATGATGGAAAACGACCGTCCATAAGCCCGAAGACCTGCCCCGGCCGGAAGACATGCTTGTCTTCTGTATGACCTGGAACTTCCGAGGGGAAGTGGCCGGAGTATGCGCGCCGGCATTGTCCGGACATGCGTTCTCTTGCGCCTTCCTTTTTGAATTCCGGTTCACCCGCGGGGGTGAAGGTCGATTGTTCGCATCGGAACGCATGTGAATGCGGAACGCTGCGTGCAAGGCTCCTTTGCTCCTCATTTGAAACCACAATGAGGAAATGCAACATGACCACTGTTACCAATCTCGGTTTCCCGCGTATTGGCGCCAAGCGTGAACTGAAACGCGCATTGGAAGCTTATTGGTGTGGCGAAACATCTGCCGGGCAACTGCAGGAAACAGCCAGCCAACTCCGCCGACAACATTGGCAACTGCAACACGATGCCGGGGCCGACGTAGTGCCTTGCAATGATTTTTCTTTCTATGATCACGTTCTGGATACGGCGTTCTTGTTCGATGCCATTCCACAGCGCTATCGAGCGCTTGCCGATGTCGATGCACTGACAGGTTATTTCGCCATGGCACGCGGGGTACAGAAAGACGATGTGGATTTGCATGCTCTGGAAATGACCAAATGGTTTGATACCAACTATCACTATCTGGTGCCTGAGCTGGATCGAAATCAGCAATTTCGTTTACGTGGTGAGAATCCAATCAAGCAATTTCAGGAAGCCAAAGCGCTTGGTTTCAAAGCACGACCCGTCTTGTTGGGGCCTGTAAGTTTTCTTCTGCTATCCAAAAGCGTGGATGGCAGCAACTGCCTCGATTTGCTCGATCGTTTGCTTCCGGTCTATGTGCAATTGCTGGAAAAATTGAATGATGCCGGTGCCGATTGGGTACAGATTGATGAACCTTGTCTGGTGACGGATATTGATAATGCGGCACAGGATGCTTACCGCAAGGCATACAGCGTACTCAAAAATGCAAAGCGCCCACAATTGCTGTTGACGACTTATTTTGGAGCGCTGAACGGAAACCTTCCGCTGGCCACTTCTCTGCCCGTCGATGGTCTGCATATCGATCTGATCCGTGGAAGGGAACAACTTGATAGCGTTTTGAAAGTGCTGCCGAAAGATCGCGTACTTTCCATTGGCCTGGTGGATGGTCGCAATATTTGGCGCAGTCATCTGGACAATGCCTTGGTGCTGGCCAAATACGCCAGCGGCCATGTGGGTGCCGATAAATTATGGTTGGCGCCTTCGTGTTCATTGCTGCATGTGCCGGTTGATCTCGACAGCGAAAAATCATTGCCGGCCGATCTTCGTTCCTGGCTATCGTTTGCACGTCAGAAAATTGAAGAGTTGAAAACCCTTGCCAGGGCACTCGATGGCGCGCCCGAGGCTGAAAGCGAACTCGCAGAGGCAAGAGCAAGACTGGATTCCAGACGGGCTTCAGCAAAAGTGCATAAACCTGAAGTGGCTGTGCGATTGGCGGCAATCAATAACGAAACAGCAAAGCGAATATCGGCATATGACGTACGCCGCAAGCTGCAACTTGCCGCTCTGAACTTGCCAACCTACCCGACAACCACCATCGGTTCGTTTCCGCAAACTTTTGAAGTACGCGATGCGCGTGCCAAAAACAAATCCGGCAGCTTGTCCGATGGCGATTATGATGTTTTTCTGGAAAACGAAACCGAACGTTGCGTGCATTTTCAGGAATCCATCGGCATTGATGTGTTGGTACACGGCGAATTTGAACGCAACGATATGGTGGAATATTTCGGCGAGCAATTGGACGGTTTCGCGTTTACCAAAATGGGCTGGGTACAAAGTTATGGCTCACGCTGCGTCAAACCACCGATCATTTATGGCGATGTGACAAGACCACAACCTATGACGGTGCGCTGGTCGCAATATGCACAATCACTGACCAATAAACCCATGAAAGGCATGTTGACCGGCCCGGTAACGGTCTTGCAATGGTCGTTTGTACGCGACGATCAGGAAAGATCAAGAACCTGCCGACAAATCGCATTGGCATTGCGTGATGAAGTGACGGATCTGGAGGCTGCCGGTATCCGGATAATTCAGATTGACGAACCGGCAATACGCGAAGGTCTTCCGTTACGGCGCAAGGATTGGAAGGCATATCTCGATTGGGCTGTTGAATCTTTCCGGATTACTGCCTCGGGTGTACGAGACGAAACCCAGATTCATACCCATATGTGCTATTCGGAGTTCAATGACATCATAGAATCCGTCGCGGCAATGGATGCCGATGTAATCTCGATTGAAACTTCGCGCTCGCGCATGGAACTGCTGGATGCTTTCGTACAATTTGACTACCCCAATGAAATCGGTCCGGGTGTTTACGACATTCACTCGCCGCGCGTGCCCGATGAAAACGAAATGCTGGAATTGTTGCGCAAAGCTCGCACGGTGCTTGCACCGGAACAGATATGGGTCAATCCCGATTGCGGTTTGAAAACACGGGGGTGGGAAGAAACGCGTACAGCACTTACTGCCATGGTAAATGCAGCGAAGGTAATGCGAGAAACAGCATGATATCAACTCGGCAGGCTCAGCAAAAATAGAGCCTGCTGCTTTTGAAATATTTGTCAGAAATATTCAGGGCTGAAATACCTATGCGCGAGAAATCCATGAGCGAAAAATCCGTACAGCTAACCGAAGCCCGTCTTTTGGAAATGGTTTTCCCGCACCATACCAATCATTTGGGCACATTATTTGGTGGACAGGCGCTGGCCTGGATGGATAAAGCGGCCTTTATAGCGGCTTCCCGCTATGCGCGGCGAACGGTAGTTACTGCCAGATCGGAACAAGTGGACTTTCGTATTCCGGTACGGCAAGGACAGCTGGTAGAGGTAGTCGCACGTGTGGCCGGGGTAGGGCGTACTTCCATGCAGGTGGAAGTTCAACTGTTTACCGAAGATTTGCTGGATGCAAGTCGCGAACTATGCACGAGTGGCCGTTTCGTGATGATTGCCCTGGATTCAAGTGGAGAACCTGCCCGCGTAAATGCATTGTTGAATTTTGAATGCACCGAGACAAAGTCAGTGATGCCAGGCAAGCCGACTAACAAGAGCTAAGGCTAATTTTTCATAACGCGAATGTCTTATCCCAAGACTCAGGTCTAGGACGTGGCGGGTTTCCAAAATCAGGGTATGAATAATCGTTTTTAGCCAAATCATCGCGAACTTTCACTACCGTCAACATGCTGCCTATTCGATATGCCCGAACGGGCTATTGCCAGTCATCATCGCAAGTGTACTTGGCGGCCTTTGCATATGTCCGCTATGAACGTGGTTTTATGTCACGCCCGGGTGGCCCGTTTCCACCCCCAATTACGTTGTCTGATAGAAGCCTAGTGCTGGTAGTATGTTTTCGACCCTGGTTATACTCGGCAAACGCATTGTGAAGGATGAAGGCTTATCATTTCTCCACCGATTGACGTGTCACTTCGTTCCCTTGTCGAACTTGCTTCGGCCATCCTGCGTGATTGCCGAAGCCTGGCGGCACTGGGCTGGGATCCCGAGCTGTTGATGCAGACGGTCGATTCACTTGATCGCTTATCGGACGATGCAGCCAGACATGATTTAAATAACGTGCGTGACCATGCTTTGGATCTGTACGCGTATTTATCGGGTATGCAGGAAGAACAGACGCCCAGCCTTTCGCATTGCGAACTGTTTAACCGGCTTACCGATCGTTTTGCAAACTCGCTTGCTGATTACTTGCCACAGGGCACTGAAAGAATTCGCTACATTGCGATTCTTAGCGCTGAAACCAAAATTCCACCCGGCCTGCTAAAAGCCTTTGAAGCACGCGGCTTCCGCATGCGAATTTTCAACGACAGGACTCGTTTGACTGAAACCCTGGCGCAAACGCCTGCCTCGGCTTTGCTGGTGGATGCCGGACAAGTGCGCGCGGTATGTCAAATGATAGATACCTTGTCCAAACAAGTACCGGCCAATGGTAGTACGGTCGTGGTCGCGATCGGACAGGGCAGCATGTATTCCCGATTGCAGGCAATGCTGCATGGGGCCGAATTATATTTCGACCGCTTGGATGAGTTGAATCTGGTCGCGCGCGTGATTGAAGTCATCGAACGTTCAAGTGAAGATCCTTATCGGGTCATGGTGGTCGATGATGATGCCGGGACCCGTATTTATCTGCGCCTTGTATTGGAACAAGCCGGAATGACGGTGCTTGAATGCGGCGATCCCAATTTGGTGCTTGAGCAAATTACGTCGTATCAGCCCGATCTTCTACTGATGGACCTTCATATGAAAGGCCAGGATGGTTTAAGCCTGACCATGGAGCTAAGGCAACACCCTGAACTTTCAGTATTGCCGATTGTGTTTATTTCGGTTGAACAGACCGATGAAACCCGCTTCCGTGCCATTCAGGCCGGTGGCGATGACTTTCTTACCAAGCCGATTCGCCCGCGCATTTTAATTGGCGAAGTTCGTAGCCGTATCAAGCGCGCACGTTTGGTGAAACGGCAATTGCCGGTGTCCTCCGGGGTATTGCTGCGTGGCGGGTCACTGCGGCGGGGAGATTTCCTGCAGCAGTTAGCCGCTGTCCTGCGGCGACCCATGGAGGAATGGCAGGTATTGCTTTCGGTAAAAATTGACCAGGCGGATGATCTAGGCAATAAGCTTGGATTGGCAGGTGCATTCGAACTTGAACAGGCCGTTGCAAAACGTTTTGCCGAAGTTCTGCGTGAAAACGATGCGTACACAACATGGCTTGAATTCGGCTTTGGTATTTTATTGCAACGTAGTAGCCGCGAAGAAATTGTCGATCTTGCCAAAGACTTGTGCAAGAAAATCGCCGCACTGCCGTTTGTCGTGCTCGGCACGGATTGCAAGTTGACATTATCAATCGGAATTTCATTGGCGCCGACCGGCGTAGACGCAGGTGATGCGGATCGCTGGTTTGCATCGGCTTACGCGGCACAGTCGATTGCACATCGTCTTGGTGGCAACCGTTATGACGGAGTGTTGTCGAATGAGCATGGTTCCATGCCGGCGGAACGAGTCATGATCATTCGCGAATGGGTGAAAGAAGCGGCTGCCGGACAGAACATCACGATTGAGTTTCAACCCATGTTGCCGCTGCACGGCGACGGTGTCGGACTGTATGCTCTGGATGCAAAATTGCGCGACTACCGGGCGCCACTTGCCGGCGTGACTCGCAAGGAATATTTAAGCCTGGCGCGTGATGCCCAAGCTTTGCCGATGATAGATCGCATCAGTTTGTTCAGTGCCTTTGAAGCTATCGAAGAACAACGCGCACGGGGCCGTGACACCCGCGTATTGGTACCGGTGGACCTGGCGTCCATTACCGAAGCCCAGTTGAATTGGCTGCAGACGGAGTTGCGACGTCGCAAAGCACATGCAGGAGGATTATTGATTGAACTTGACGCGACACTTTTGCTGGAACGGCCCGAGCTTCTCGATATTGTCCAGCGGCTTAAAAGTTTCGGCACCACGCTCGTACTGTCTGACGATTCCGGCGGACTAACCCGGATTGAAGCTTTGCAGCAGTTTCCGGTTGCAATGCTGCGCTTGCCTTATAGCGCAGTTGAAAATGCACCATCGAATACTTTTATGGAGCTTCTGCGGCCCTGGTATGCGAGCGGTCGCAGTTTGATTGTCGATCGCGTGGCCAACACCGATGCCGTTGCACAGCTCTGGGTAATGGAAATCGCCTATTTGCAAGGCGATGCATTGGCCGCCAGTAGCCCGCGACTCGATTACGAATTCGTCGAGTACGGGGTTTAGCAACACCACAAGCCGCTCCGAGATAGCTGAGGGAACTTGCTGCGATTGCCATGGTCAGAACGCCGCTTGGCTATGGTTCATGCGAAAGCTTGCATGATGTCACTCATCTTCGATGTTCATAATTTCACAGGGGTTCACGAATGCGTTTGATTTTCTCATTGGCATTGTTGCTGGGTTTGCAAAGCTATCCGGTTTTTTCGCAATCAACAGCGACTGAAGAAGAAATTATCGAAGACGCCACCCCATTGCCGGACGGTGTGAAAGTACTGGATGTCATGGTGGTGTCGGGTGCGCAACCAGGCCCCGGCATGTGGAAGGTATCCAAAGGCGATAACATCATGTGGATTATGGGCGTGCAATCGCCGCTACCAAAGAAAATGGAATGGGTGTCACGCGATGTCGAAAAAAAGATAGCGCAGTCGGATGAAGTTTTGTTTTTACTAGTGTAAGTGTCACGACCGATCGCGGTATGTTTGGCACTATGTTGTTGAGTCCGTCGCTGTATGGGGCCCGTAAAAATCCTGACGATGCGGAATTGAAAGATGTTCTTTCGCCAGAACATTACCAGCGTTGGACAGTATTGAAAGCCAAATATAGCGGCAGCGATAAGG
>JBOHYH010000243.1:0-16976 GCA_050737775.1 Arenimonas sp. | reverse complement strand
GGCGCAGCAAGCAGACGCCCCTACGAATACGAAGCCACATGCATGCCTGCAACAATCCACAAAGCGACCAATACAAAATTGCTGGTCGCAAATACTGCCAAGCGATGCATCACATTGTTGTAGCTCAAATGAATGATGCTGTGAACAATCCGCAAGATCACATAAACCCAGGCAAGTTTTATTACCAGTAACGATCCACCTGCGCTTACATACATCAGTATGCAGGCCACATAAAACAGCATCGGCAATTCCAGCAGGTTCATGTAGTTGCGATTCGGAATGCTGACATAAGGCGGAACCGATGCAGATTCGCCGTATTTAAAATCATCGGTCTTGATTTCTCGACGCAGACCAGCGCGGACCCGATAAAACGGAATCAGCAATAGAATCAGAAAAGTCCAACCAGCGAGAGTGAATACTGGGTACAGAATGGCGGGATTTTGCATGATGATGACCAATACTCAAAATATCTCGTGCAGCAAAATAACCAGGGCTGGCCTTAAGACTAATGCCCTGGTTGTTTGCGTGGCGTCAATATTTTGGCGTTTTAGTCAGTAGCGCGTGGTAGCCCGCTACTCGTCACTACCGACATATTCGGGGCGACCGCCGAAGCGTTCATCGCCGAGTTCGATCAGAAACAAATTGAACGCTTATGCAGTATAAACATCCGCATACGGGTCATGTTCACCGGAACCGCCTTCAGCCAGACGAATCTTCAGTGCAAGACCATCGCGTGAATCGGCTTTGCGAAGCGCCTCTTCCAATTCGATTTTGCCTTCCTTGTAGAAACGGAACAGGCATTGGTCAAAGGTTTGCATGCCTTCCTGCAAGCTCTTGTCCATGGCTTCCTTGATTTCATGCACTTCACCGCGACGAATCAAATCGCGAATCATCGGTGTGTTGATCAACACTTCGGTAGCAGGCAGACGCTTGCCATCCTTGCCAACGACCAGGCGCAATGAAATAACCGCCTTCAGGTTCAGTGACAAGTTCATCAGAATGTTCTTGTGGGCCGATTCCGGGAAGAAGTTGAGAATGCGTTCCAGGGTTTGGTCGGCGTTATTGGAGTGCAGGGTCGCCAGGCACAAGTGACCGGTTTCGGCGAAGGCAATCGCCGATTCCATCGTAACCGCGTCCAGAATTTCGCCGATCAGAATAACGTCAGGCGCTTCTCGCATCGCGTTTTTCAGTGCGTTGTGGAATGCGTGCGTATCCAAGCCGACTTCGCGCTGGTTTACGATCGATTTCTTGTGGCGATGCAGAAATTCGATAGGATCTTCGATGGTCAGGATGTGACCGGTATTACTGGAATTGCGGTGATCGATCATCGCTGCCAGCGAGGTCGATTTACCCGAGCCGGTCGAACCTACGACGAGAACCAGACCGCGCGCTTCCATCACGATGTCTTTCAATACATCGGGAAGTTTCAATTGATCGATGGTGGGAATTTCACTCTTGATCGCGCGAATCACCATGCCGACTTCACCGCGTTGTTTGAAGCAATTGACGCGGAAACGACCAGCGTCTTTTACGGCAATGGCCATATTGAATTCGAGATCGCGTTCGAAGGTAGGTACCTGGCCTTCATCCATCAGTGAATAGGCAATTTTCTTTACCATGCCGGCCGGTAAGCCGGTGTTCCCCAAGGGATAAAGTTTGCCTTCGACTTTGATATAGACGGGCGCTCCGGTGGTCAAAAACATGTCCGAAGCATTCTTTTCCGTCATCAATTTAAGGAAATATCCAATATCCATATCCAACCCCTGTGTGTCTCGTTGATTCAGCTGCGTTCTGCTATAACAATAGCCTTAGCGCTTCCATCTGTCCAAAAATACTTATGACATTATCTACTTTAAAAATCCATACGGTATTCCTGTTTTTATTGGCCAGCACCACGGTTTTTGCAGCCGACCCGCCTACTGCCGAGCTTTCGGCGGCACAGGTGGCGATTGCTCAAGCCGAGCGTTTATCGCCAAGGGGGACCTCGGCCCAGAGCCTGCAAGCGGCAAAAACGCAACTCGCCGAGGCCCAGGCGCTTAGCGACAAGCGCAAATACCGTGAGGCTGCTGGCGCGGCCTATCGTGCCCAGGTGATTGCCGAATTGGCAAAGGCCCAGGCCGAGCTCGCCAATGCGCGAATAGATGTCGATGAAAAATCCGCGCGTAATGCCGATTTACGCCGACAACTTTTAATCAATACGGAGCGTTGAGATGAAGCGGATCTTTGCTTATTTTCGATCGGCCGTATTGCTGGGGCTGCTATGTATCAGCACTTCCATTATCGCGGCTGCCGTCAAACCAAATCCAGATCTTGACCGCCTGAACAGCAGTCTTGCTGCCCTGGATAATGACCCCGCATTGGTTGATTTGGGCGCAGTGGAGCGTTTAAAGGCTCGTCAGGCCTTGGCCCAATACGCCAGTGCGAAGGGCAAGTTGCGTGAGCAAGCACTTTTTATCGCAAACAAACGGGTCGAAACTGCGCAGGCCGCTGCGCAGGCCGAATTGCTGGCCAGTCAGGCTGAACAGCTGGACCGCGAGCGCGACAAGATCATCCTGCAAGCTTCCCAACGCGATGCCGAGATGGCGCGTCGAGAGGCCGACCAGCTGAGGCTTCAAAATATGGCGCGGCAAGAAGAGGCCGAACGTTTATCGCTGGCGGTGGAGACGGAACGCGAGGCTCGTGAACAGTCGACCGCCGATGCCCAGCTTTCCAGTGCCCAGGCCACACAGGCTCGCAAGCTTGCCGATGCCCGTGCACGTGAAGTCGAATTGGCTCGCAAGGAAGCAGAACTTGCCAGCATTCTGGCGTCGGATAATGTCAGTGATGGCGATGCTTTGCCACCCATGCAGCGGCGTGGCAACAGCATGATCTATACCTTGGCAGGTAATTCTTTTGCCAGTGGCAGCGCCAGTTTGACGCCTTCGGCACAAAGCAGCTTGAATAAGCTGGCTGCACTACTACGTAACGGACAGGGTGCTATTCGTATTGAAGGCTTTACCGACAACAAAGGCGCTGATGCCGCCAATATTGCTTTATCGCAGCGTCGCGCCAATGCCGTGCTGGTTGCCTTACGTGCCGGCGGCTTGTCCTCGACCCGCCTCAAGGCCAGCGGCAAGGGCAAGGCCCAACCGGTCGCCGATAACGGAAGCGAAGCCGGCCGTGCGCGCAACCGCCGTGTTGAAATTATTGTAAATTAGCCATCGCATTCAAGTACTTATGACCCTTAGCGAAAGTTTTACATTGCTAAGTGCTTGAATTTCAAGGCTTGTGAACAGAACGCCGCCATAACCCTGTTCAGCTATAAAACATAATAAAAACAAACGCTTAAGAAAGTGCTTGCGGGCCGAAAATGGCAGGAGTAGCGTCAATCTCCCATGGGGCGCTGTTGTCCCATGGTGAACCGAGCCAGGCCGATGCAAGCAGCGAAACGCCATTACTGCAAAAGCACCGCACAACTTGAAGTGCGTCTTATTCTGGATAGTGTCTGCTACAAAATCCTGCCCGACCTGAAGTCCACGCGCCCCGTTTCGACGGGGCGTTTGCGTTTTTGCATGGAGGTCAACGATGTTTGAAGGTCAACCACAGTCTGATATTGAAGCGCTCGTTAAAAGCGATCCGGAATTTCGTACTTTGCTCAACCGGCATCGACAGCTCGACAAGCAAGTGTTGGATGCTGAACTGGGCGTACTCCCCATCGATGACGCCACCTTGGTCAAAATGAAAAAAGAAAAACTCTACGCCAAAGACAAATTACTGAGACTGTTCGACCGCAGAACTCACTGATTCACCCGCGTGGTGGCGATATCCCGTCCTCGTCGGGGTATCGCCGCCCGCAACTTTCGAAAATCTCCTGCGCGGGCCATGTAGCCCGACCGCAAGGTACAATAGCCCGTCTATATCAACCCAGAAATTTTTATGACGGTGCATCAAAGCGTTCTTGAACTCATCGGCAATACTCCTATCGTCAAAGCCCGGAATCTTGATACCGGTATCTGCGAGTTGTATTTGAAACTCGAGTGCACCAATCCGGGTGGATCCATCAAGGACCGCATCGGATTGAAAATGATTGACGCCGCCGAAAGAGCGGGGAAAATCAAACCTGGAGATACACTCGTTGAAGGCACTGCTGGCAACACCGGCATCGGTCTGGCATTGGTCGCGCAGCAAAAGGGCTACAAGCTGGTACTGGTTGTGCCGGACAAAATGAGCCGCGAGAAAATTTTCAATCTGCGCGCCATGGGCGCCGAAGTTATTCTAACGCGTTCCGATGTGGCGAAAGGTCATCCGGATTATTACCAGGACATGGCCGAGCGTATTGCCAATGAAATGCCGGGTGCCTATTTCATCAATCAATTCGGCAATCCCGATAATCCCGCCGCGCATGAAGAAGGTACCGGGCCGGAAATCTGGCAGCAGATGGACGGCCAGATGGATGCCATTGTTTTCGGTTGCGGTTCTTCGGGAACCATGACGGGTCTTTCGCGTTTCTTTGCCAAGAACGCGCCGAATGTTGAATTGATTTTGGCCGATCCGGTCGGTTCGATTCTTACTCAGTACATCAACGAAGGCGTGTTGAGTACCAAATCCGGCAGTTGGCTGGTCGAGGGTATCGGCGAAGATTTCCTGCCGAGCATTTCCGATTTCACCCGCGTTAAAAAAGCTTATGCCATCACCGACAAGGAAAGTTTTTTGGCGGGGCGTGAATTGCTGATGAAAGAAGGCGTGCTTGGTGGTTCATCGACCGGCACGCTGTTGTCGGCTGCCTTGAAATATTGCAAGGAACAAACCACACCGAAAAAGGTGGTGGTGTTTGTCTGTGATACCGGCAACAAATATCTGTCGAAGATGTACAACGATTACTGGATGCTCGACAACGGCTTTATCGAACGCAAAACCTATGGTGATTTGCGTGATCTGATTTTGCGTCCGTATGCCCAGCGTGACACGGTGGTGGTCGGACCGAATGATTCGCTCACGGTCGCCTACCAGCGTATGAAGCTGTATGACGTTTCGCAATTACCGGTGATGGATGGCGACAAGATTGTCGGCATCATCGATGAAAGCGATTTGCTGATGCATGTGTACGGCGACGAACCGAAGTTCCTGCAGCCGGTCAGTGAAGCCATGGTCAGCAAACTGCATGTGCTGGACGTGACAGCTTCGATGGAATCCCTGCTGCCGGTATTTGATCGCGGCCATGTCGCGATCATTGTCGATGGGCAGAAATTCATGGGCCTGATTACTCGAATTGACTTGTTGAATTATCTGCGCCGGCGTTCGCAATAATTGTCTGGCAGTGGAGGATAAAGAGTGAATTTTCCAGCGGTTGAACCAAGACCCGATGTTGAAATAAAAAAAATCAAGACCTTCAGGGCCGAATATTTTCCGCAATCGGAAACTATCCCGTGGCTTGATTGTGATAACTGGTCAGAACAGATCGACCTGAAAATATCGCGTGGTGAGCTAACGGAGCAACAAGCAAGTTGGTGCCGTAAATGGGCAAGCGATGGCTATCTGGTTATTCCCCGGATGTTCAATAGCGAGTCATTGGAAAAGGCCTGGCAGCAATATGAAAGCCTGATCGACAACGGGGAGTTGGTTCCGCAAGAAGACTATGCAATCAGCATTGCAAGCAAGCTCCCCGGTCGGGTGCTTAACCCCCATTTCAAGGTCGGAGCTTTCAGGAAAATGCTCTTCGATTTGCGAATTCAGGAAATTGTTTCCCTATTGATGGGATTTAGAGCGCTTCCTTTTCAGACCATTGCAGGGCACAAGGGTAGCGAGCAAAAAGCACATTCTGATTCGATACATATGACGACCTATCCCGAGGGATATCTGGTCGCCAACTGGGTCGCTTTTGAAGATATCAATCCTAATTCAGGTCCGCTGGAATTTTATCCAGGCAGTCACAGACTTGCTTATGCCTATTCAAAACAATGCGACATCAGTCTTGACGAGGGCCAGCAAGGCTATGCTGCTTATCATGAAAAATACGAGCCTTACATTCAGAATTCAATCGCGAGCAACAAGTTGAAGGCAGAATATTTTTATGCCGGTAAAGGCGACGTCTTGTTTTGGCATGCCAATCTTCTGCATGGCGGGTCCAAAATTGCGGATGCTTCGCTCTCGCGGAAAGCGCTGGTAGGTCATTATTTTGCCGAAGGTTGTATTTGTTATCATGATTACACTGGAAGTCCCAGTCATTTGCTGCAGTTTCCCAAGCTCGATCAAGCAGAGTTCGATAAAGAAATGTATCTGAAATTCAATCCCGATGTTGCTGCTGCCGGGATAGATGCATTCACACACTATACAAATCACGGCTATAACGAAGGAAGGCGAGTTCGATGAATCAGAATAACAGGCATAGCATCGGGACCCGCGCCATTCATGCAGGGCAATCACCAGATCCATCCACAGGCGCGGTGATGACGCCGATTTACGCGACCTCGACGTATGTGCAAAAAAGTCCGGGTGTGCATCAGGGTTATGAATATTCCCGCAGCCATAATCCGACACGTTTTGCCTACGAGCGTTGCGTGGCTTCTTTGGAAAGTGGAACCCATGGTTATGCCTTTGCATCCGGTCTTGCCGCAACGGCAACCGTACTGGATTCGCTCGATGCCGGCAGCCATGTGGTTTGCATGGATGATGTTTACGGCGGTACTTATCGCTTATTCGAACGCGTCCGCCGCCGTTCGGCCAATCTGGATTTCAGCTTCGTCAATTTGAATGATATGGCGGCGCTGGAAGCTGCCGTAAAACCGAATACGAAATTGATCTGGTGCGAAACGCCTACCAATCCCTTATTGAAAATCGTCGATATCGCGCGCCTGGCGGAATTCGCGCGCAAGCGTGGTATTCGGCTTGCCGTCGACAACACATTCTCTTCGCCGATTTTGCAACGCCCACTCGAACTCGGTGCGCATTTGGTTATGCATTCCGCGACCAAATATTTGAACGGTCATTCTGATATCGTCGGCGGCATGCTGGTGGTTGGTGATGACAAAGAATTGGCGGAAGAAATGACCTTTCTACAAAATGCCGTCGGTGGGGTGCAAGGTCCGTTTGATAGTTTCCTGGCATTGCGTGGTTTGAAAACCCTGCATCTGCGCATGAAAGCCCATTGTGAAAATGCCGGTGAGCTTTCTGCCTGGCTGGAAAAACATCCGGCGATCGAGAAAGTTTTGTATCCGGGCCTTGCATCGCATCCACAACATGCTCTGGCGAAATCTCAGATGGATGGCTTCGGCGGCATGATCAGTATTTTCCTGAAAGGTGGGCTGGAATCGGCCCGTCGATTCATGGAACGTACCGAATTGTTTGCCTGTGCCGAGTCGCTGGGTGGTGTCGAGAGTCTGGTCAATCATCCGGCGATCATGACGCATGCCTCGATTCCCGCTGATCGGCGTGCGGCGCTTGGTGTTACCGACAATCTTGTACGCCTGAGTGTTGGTGTTGAACATGTCGATGACTTGCGCAATGAGTTGACTGAAGCCCTGGGGTAATCGATCAACGGAATGAACTTCACCTGTAAACCAACCAATGATTTGGTCGCCTTGTCTCGGATCGATAATTGGGAGGCAACCGGAAACGATGCACAATTCATGCTCGAGTCTCCGATTCAGACCCTGCTGCCCGACCCCGGCTGGTATCTCATCACGGCATCAATGAAAACAAGCAAAGGGGTATTGGTTGATCCCTGTGTTTACTTCGATGTCGGCACCGGATATGCCGAGGCAAACAAGATTGATCTGTTTTTCGGCTGTGACCAGGACTGGAAAACCGGCCAGGTAATTTTGCTGCCGACTAAAGTGACTGGATTACGGCTGGATCCGTCAACGCAGCCATGCTGTTTTAATTTGTCGGACGTGAATTTTAAAAAATTATCACGAGTGTCTGCCGCACTCAGGATGGCAGGCACGGTATTCGGCAGGGCTTTCGGCAAACGCGAAAAACTGAAGTTATTCGGGACCATGATGTCGGGCGTGTTTGGCTTGAATCTTCGCCGCTTCGGGGAATGGCTGCGCCAAACATATAACAGCAGGCGCGACCTCGCTTATTCGAGGTGGGTAGAATTATACGAAAACCCCGATGCCATCGAAAAGCAGCGGCGCGAAGCTATGCTCGACAAGTGGGATGGCAGGCCGAAAATTTCTATCCTGATGCCGGTTTATAACACTCCGGAAAAGTGGCTGCGCAGATGTATTGAGAGCGTCATCGCACAGTCGTACGACAATTGGGAGCTTTGCATAGCAGACGATGCCTCAACCAGGCAGGATGTCCGGGAAGTTCTTGAAGAATTTGCCGAGCGCGATAGTCGGATCAAGATTGAATACAGAAAGAAAAACGGACATATTTCGGCAGCATCGAATACCGCTCTGGAGCTGGCAACGGGCCCCTACATTGCGCTGCTTGATCATGATGACGAGCTGGCGGTCAATGCGATTCATGAAGTAGCTCTCGCGATCAATAAAAATCCGGCATGGCAACTGATTTACAGCGACGAAGATAAAATCGACGAGAGCGGACAGCGATTCAACCCGTACTTCAAGCCAGAGTGGAATTATGATTTGCTGCTGTCGCAGAATTGCATAAGTCACCTCGGTGTTTTCAATACCGAATTGGTTCGCAAACTCGGCGGCTTTCGGACAGGCCTTGAGGGAAGCCAGGATTATGATCTGACATTGCGCGTGATCGAAAACCTGAAACCTTTCGAAATAGGCCACATACCCAAAATTTTGTATCACTGGCGTGCCATTCATGGTTCGACAGCGCTTGGATTTCAGCAGAAAAGCTATGCGCAACTGGCAGCTCAAAGAGCGGTTCGCGAACATCTTGAGCGCCAAAAAATAAAGGCGGACGTATTTATTACCGAGTTGGGATTCCAGAAAATCCGTTATCGGCAATCGACACCCGAAGCGATGGTGAGCCTGATAATTCCCACGAAAGATAGGGCTGATCTGCTGCGAATGAGCGTTGGTTCAATACTCGAAAAAACGGATTATCCGTCGTTTGAAATCATCATCGTCAACAACCAGTCAAGCCAGGAAGCCACGTCAAGATACTTCAGGGAAATTGCGGCAGACAAGAGAGTGCGGGTAATCGATTACGATGCCGAATTCAATTTTTCTGCAATAAACAATTTTGCGGCACGACATGCCAGAGGGGTCGTGCTCGGTCTGGTCAATAATGATATTGAGGTTATCAATGCTGACTGGCTGACGGAGATGACCAGCCATGCTGTTCGCCCCGGCGTAGGCGCGGTAGGCGCGAAGCTATTTTATCCGGATGACACCGTCCAGCATGCGGGCGTGATTATCGGCCTAGGCGGCGTGGCCGGGCATGCCTATCTTGGTAAAAATGCCGACTATCCGGGCCAGGCCAGCAGGGCGTGTTTGACACAGAACCTGTCCGCAGTCACCGCGGCATGTCTGCTCATCCGAAAAAACGTGTTCGATGAAGTGGGCGGGCTGGACGAGTCGCTCAAGGTGGCATTTAACGATGTTGATTTCTGTTTGAGAATTCTGCGGGCGGGCTATCGCAATGTATGGACCCCTTTCGCCTCGCTTTATCATCATGAATCGCTATCTCGGGGTTACGAAGACACTCCGGAAAAGCGTACTCGTTTTCAGTCCGAGGTGTTGTTCATGAAAAACCGCTGGTCTGAAGAACTTGATCATGATCCGGCGTATAATCCAAATCTGACCCTTAATGGCAATGCCTTCGATTTGGCTTATCCGCCCAGGGTTCGATAAATCGCCGACACTCACTCACCTAAGTATTTTTCTATGAAAATTCATGCTCTAGCTTTTTTAGTATCTTCAATGTTTTTCTTGTCTGCTTGCGAACAGGAAGCTGCTCAAACCGAGACCGCAGCAGCGACTGTTGCTGAGCCTCAGCAAACCCCGGCTGAAGCCGCCCCGGCAGTGATCGAAGAGCCCAGACTGGTTTGCTTTCTGGATGAAATTAACGCCTTGCCAGTAATGCCTGAAACGGAGTTTTTCGTCGCGGATGTGCCCGTCGTCAGAGGCTGGATCGGATTCGTCAACGGCAATGGCGCTGCGCCGAGTAATTTTGAAATTGTCCTGACTTCGGCGGAACAAAACTTTCCGTTCCTTGCCGTTGCTGGTTTGCCCAGACAGGATGTTGCGAACTCCCAAGCCAAGCCCGGACTATTGAACGCCGGCTATGAAACAGTGCTGAGTTTGAAAGCGGTAAAGCCAGGTAGGTATGAAATCACCATGACTGCGCCCTTGAATGATCAAAGCGTGGTTTGTGGAACCGGCAAGTTTATTGTTGTCAAATAAGAAATTTAGTTTGCAGAAAAAAGGCCGCTTTTGCGGCCTTTTTTAATTCTGATATCCTGTCGGCAGACGCGATTCCAATCGCAACCTCTATTCAACCAATGCAATTTTCACCAAGGCTTGGCGAAAAAAATGACTGAGGGACACGCAGGCTCATTAGATGATTTTGAATCAGCATGCACCGGCAAGCCTGTGGTCTTGCATGTTCTGCATTCCTGGGGCGGTGGCATCGATTTCTTTGCCAGCGATCTGCAAGCTGGCGATCAACATAGAACCCATTTTTTCCTGAAGTCGCATAGTAGGGATAATCTGCCACCGTTTGGCAAGGAACTGTGTTTGTATCAGAGTCTTGATCGGCCGCCATTGGCGACCTGGCATTTATCGACACCGGTAATGGATACCGATCTGCATTCGGCCGAAGTTGCACGAATACTGGATTCCATTATTGAAAAATGGGCGATAGGAGCTGTTATCGTATCCTCGTTAATCGGACATAGCCTGGATGTATTCAGAACAGGATTGCCAACAGCATTGGCAGTGCATGATGCATACCCGTTCTGGCCCCTGCTGCACGATGCCAATACCGATGAATACTCCATCGGACATTTGCGGCAGTCGCTGATTGACAGCAAGACCATGAATATATTCGCGCCACAAGCTGCGGAATATTGGGTCGCAATCAGGGAAGAATTGATTACGCTGATATTGAAAAACCGGATAGTGTGCATTGCCCCCAGTGTTTTTGCGAAGGAAAGAGTATGCTGCATCGATTCGAGACTGAATGAGGCAGAATGGACCATACTGCCGCACGGCATCGCTCCAGCAGCGATAGTCGACGAACAGCAGACGAGCAAAAAAACCGCCAGTCTCAAAGTCTTGGTGCCCGGCCATATCAATGGCGGCAAAGGCGAATTTTTACTGAAAGAACTTATCCCGCTGTTGCCGGATGGAATCGAGCTCGTATTGCTCGGTAGTGCCCACCTCAGCGGACAATTCGCGTCTGAAAAAGTGACGACGATTGATCATTACCTGCGCGATCAGCTTGCCGTTTTCGTTGGGAGCATAAACCCCGATGTCGCTATGTTGGCATCAACTGTGCCGGAAACCTATGGCTATGTTCTCAGTGAAATGCTGCAGCTGGGTATACCGGTTATCGCCAGTAACATCGGCGCCTATGCAGAGCGCGGACGGCATCTGCCTGGCGTCAACTTGATCGAGCCACGGGTGGAATGCTTTTTGGAAACATTGATACGGTTTCGCGACAATCCCGAATTTTTGATCGAACAGAAAAAGAGCTTACCCACCGCATTTCCCGATTTACCAGAAATGGCAGCAAGCTGGGAAATGCGATTATCGGCGAATCCACCGCGCTGGCTTTTTGAATTTACCGATGATCCAAACATCGAAAACGAGGTAAAGATGAATCTGCAATTGACGCATATAGCCGAACTATTGAAGGCAGTTTACGCCACGACTGAAAAGAACACCCAGTCCGGCAACGAAGCCCTGGCCATGATCGGCAAGCAGCAATCGAATATAGAAAGTATGCTGGAAGCCATGAGCGTGCAAAACCAGCAATTGATGGCTTTATTGTCCAGACAGAATGAGTTTGAATCCGCGTTACAGGACAAGGACCGTAACATTAGTGCATTGAAGCTCACTGCCGACGAACAGAAAAACATTTTGCAGGAACAAGTCGCGGCGGCAATCGAACGCGAGAACAAATTGAAGCAGGAGTCGGAAAGAAACCGCTCGGACTTCGAGCTCGCAATGGCTTCGGCAAACGAAGCAGCCAGTGCGGACAAGCTAGCCAGAGTGGCCGAGGTATCCCAATTGCAGACAAGAATCAGCGCGCTCGATCTGGAGTTGAAAACCATGCAGACAAAACGCGGATGGCGTTTCTTGAGTTTTTTCAGATAATTAACCGGAGCAAAAAAAATGGCCGCATGGCGGCCACTTCTTTTAAAGCCCTTGATTCGATTACAGCGCTTTTTCCAGCTCCGGAATAATCTGGAACAAATCGCCGACCAAGCCATAATCGGCGATTTCAAAAATCGGTGCGTCACCGTCTTTGTTGATCGCGACAATCGTGCCAGCATCTTTAATGCCGGTCAGATGCTGGATGGCACCAGAGATACCGATGGCCACATACAGTTCGGGCGAAATGATTTTTCCGGTTTGACCCACCTGCAGTTCATTCGGCACATAACCGGCATCGACGGCGGCGCGCGATGCACCAACGGCGGCTCCCATTTTGTCGGCAAGTGAATAGATGATCGAGAACGCATCGGCAGAACCCAAGGCACGACCACCGGAAACTACTTTGCTCGCGCTTTGCAAATCGGGGCGATCACTTTTGCCTTGTTGCAAACCGACAAAACGGGTGTGGGCCGGCAATGCAATGTTGACGTTGCTTGCTTCAACCGAAGCACTGCCACCGTTACCAGCAGCGGGCCAGGAAGCAGTACGTACGGTGGCGACGACCGTTTTGTCGGCGGGCGCCGTGACGCTAATGATCGCGTTGCCGGCATAGATCGGACGCTTGAAGTTATGGCTCGATTCCACTGCCATGATATCGCTGACTTGTGCGGTGCCGAGCAAGGCGGCGACGCAAGGCATCAGGTCTTTGCCGAACGTGGTTGAAGGCCCGAATACATGTGAGTAACCGGAAGCGAGGCTGGCAATTTGTGGTGCCAGGATATGCGCGATCGGGTGTGCATTGGCGGCGTTCGCAATCGTGATGACTTTACTGACACCGGCGATTTGTGCTGCCTGAGCAGCGATGGCATCGGGAGCGTCGCTCAGTACCACAATATCAATTGATTCTGCTTTCATGGCCTGTGCGCAGGTAACACAACGGGCAGTGGCAGAATTAAGTTGGCCGTTCATATGTTCGGCGACGATGAGAACTTTACTCATGATTACACCAGTCCTTTTGTTTTCAATGCAGCCACCAATTCGGCTACGTCTTTCACCATGATGCCTTTGCTGCGTTTGGCGGGTGCTGCGTAATGCGTGGTGCTGAGGAAATCACCGGATTCGACACCAAGGTCGGCCAGTTGCAGAGTTTCCATCGGTTTGGATTTTGCTTTCATGATGTCGGGCAGTTTGATGAAGCGCGGTTCGTTCAGACGCAGGTCGACCGTGACCACAGCGGGCAAATCGACTTCGAGTGTTTCCAGGCCGGCATCGACTTCACGGGTGACGGTGGCTTTGTTGTCGGCGACTTCGAGTTTGCTTGCGAAAGTCGCTTGCGGACGGTTCCACAGCATGGCCAGCATTTGGCCGGTTTGATTGGCGTCGTCATCGATGGCTTGTTTGCCCATCATGACCAGACCCGGTTGCTCTTTTTCAACCAGTTTCAGCATCGCACGTGCTGCAGTCAGCGGTTGAATGGCTTGGTCGGTCACGATGTGAATCGCCCGGTTTGCGCCCATCGCCAAACCGTTACGAAGATGTGCCTGGCAATCGGCAGGTCCAATCGTGCAAACGATGACCTCAGTCGCAATGCCTTTTTCGCGAAGACGCAGTGCTTCTTCAAGTGCGATGTCATCGAACGGATTCGGCGAGAGTTTCACGCCTTCGGTAACGACGCCGGAATTGTCCGGTTTGACCTGGATGCGGACGTTGTAATCGACCACACGTTTGTAACCCACCAAAATTTTCATGAGGCTTTCCTGCGTTGAGCGAGAATACGTCTGCCGAGGACATCACAGACGCTGTGAAGAGGCTGCTATTGTAACCGTTTGAGCTTTGCCGGGGCCAGATTACGGGGCCAAAAGACTGGCCGCAAAGCGCTCGGCGCTGCCGGGCGCGTGTTCGAAGAATAGGCTGGGCTCGGTGAGCTCCAGCTCTAATAGCATCGGGCCCTGGCTAGAGGGCAACAAATCCACGCGGGCATAGGCCAGCGACTTGAACGGCATAGCGGCCAGCACCTGGTGCGCAATTTCCAGCTCTTCGCCGGTCGGTTCACGTGCGGTGATCGCTTCGGGGGCAAATAAATGATCGGTTGGACCTTCACCCAGTTGTAGCAAAGGCCCTTTGCGAATCGCATGCGAAAAAATGCCTTTGAAAAATATCAGTGCAGTTTCACCCTTGGTATCTACTTCGGACAAATAAGGTTGAATCAGGGCAGCACGTTTTTGATCCAGTAATTTCTGCACATGTTCAATGGCAGTAGCACGATCTTTTGCCAGATAACGCTGGGTATCGCGCGAACCGGCACCGACGGCGGGCTTCACCACAAATTCGGCGTAATCGGGAAATTTGTCAGCTGCTTTTCCGGGTTCGATAAAAACACTTTCCACGACCGGACATTTTTTCTTCGCCAGATCGGCAAGATAATGTTTGTCGGTATTCCATTTCACGACCTCGGCCGGGTTCAGTATTTTTGTTTGCTTGGCAGTGTGTTCACACCAGGCTAAAAATTCCGGCAAGCGTTCGGTGTAATCCCAGGTGGATCTCAAAACGATGGCATCGAAACGTTTCCACGACACCGAGCAGTCATCCCAGGCAAGAATTTCGATATGCGCACCGGCCTTGCGTAATGCATCGGCAAGCGGTGCCAGATCCTCATCCAGAGCAAAGGCGGCGATGGCAGTAACGAGGGCGATTTTCATGGTGAGATTGTAGCGCGAGATAATCCATGTCGCTGCGGCAGAAAAGAAAATATCCGTAGGAGCGCCCTTTAGGCGCGACAAATCTGTCGCGGCCTGTCGCGCCTAAAGGGCGCTCCTACGTTTTAATCTTCAGCAACTCTTTTACCCAGAGTGCATAAAGCGCCCGCGAAGGATGCAAACCGTCTTCGGCATACAGTTTCGTATCGGCGCCAGCTTCGCGCGTGATTGTGCTGATATCCACCCAATGCACACCCGCCTGCTTTGAAACTTCACGGTTGATCTGGTTGTAGATATCCAGCTCACGCGCAATTTGTGCAACATCGCGACCGGATTTTTGTCCGAATTCGGTAATGCCCCAGTCGGGAATCGATAGTACGAAGACGTGTGAGGTTTTATTTCCAGCGTAGCTTATGGCACGCTTCAATAGTGCCGAAAATTCTTCGCGATAATTATCGGTGCTGCGGCCTCGATACTGGTTGTTCACGCCAATCGAGAGTGAAACGAAATCATAGGGCAGAGTAATGGTGTTGCTGGATTCTGCTTCATCCAGTGCTTCGGATAATTCATCGGTGGTCCAGCCGGTCTTTGCGATGATGCCAGGGTCATTCATCGCGAGACCATTGGCGCGAAGTGCGTGCGCCCATTGCATCGGCCAGCTATCTTCTACAGGCAGTGCTTCGCCGATGGTGTACGAGTCACCCAATGCGAGATATTTCAAACTCACGTTTGTCATTTTCAGGCCACTTCGCGCTGGGTATTTTTCTCAGCGTAGCGAGCAAGCAGATTTTCGATGCGGGAAAACACTTCACGCAAGGTGTTTGCCTCCGGCAACAAGGTAATACGGAAATAGTTTTTATATGGCACGTTGAAACTGGAACCGGGTACGACGAGTACACTTTCCTGTTCCATCAAATCATAGGCGAATTGATGGTCGTTGAAATGCTCGGCAACTTCGCCAGTCACGCCAACAAAGCCGTACAGCGCGCCTTGCGGTGCTACCAGGCTCAAGTGTTTGCTATTGGCGCAGGCGTCAATCACGGCACGGCGTGATTCATACAGGCGGCCATTTTCGGTCGTCAATTCGGCAATCGTGTTGATGCCTTCCAGTGCCGCAGGAATCGCATATTGCCCCGGTACGTTGGCGCATAAACGCAGTGCACCCAGTAAATCCAGTGCATGGTGATAGTCGCCAATGCGGGTTGCTTCGCCACTCAAGACCATCCAGCCCACGCGCCAGCCGCAGGCGCGGTGTACTTTCGATAATCCGCCAAAACTCAGGCAGGGATGATCACCGGCAAGAGGAGCCAGCGGCTCAAACTTGGCGTCGTCGTAAACAATGCCGTCGTAGATTTCATCGGCCATCAACAGCAAATTATGTTTGCGCGCGATAAGTACCAGTTTTTCCAGCAGGGCTTTCGGATAACAAGCGCCGGTGGGATTATTCGGATTGATAATCACCAAAGCACGTGTACGGGGCGTAATCAGATCTTCGATTTGCTCTGGGCTGGGCAGGAAATTATTTTCGGCCGTGCAGTCGTAATAACGCGGAATGCCATCATTCAAAATGGTGGCGGCACTCCAGAGCGGATAATCCGGGCTCGGTAGCAGTACTTCATCGCCGACATTCAGTAATGCGCGCAGCGAAATATCGATCAACTCACTCACGCCATTGCCGACGAAAATTCTTTCCGGCGTCACATTCGGTGTGTTGCGTTGCTTGTAAAACGCACTCAAGGCTTCCCGCGCCAATGGCAGACCTTGTTGATGCGTGTACGGGTCGCTCTCGGGCAAATTTGCTGCAATGGCTTGCTGCAAATGCTCAGGTGCGCGAAAACCGAATGCGCCGGGATTACCGATATTGAGCTTGATCAGGGTGCGGCCGTTGGCTTCAAGCTCGCGGGCCCGACGGGCCAATTCACCGCGAATTTCATAACGGACATCGCGCAGGGTTTCGCGCGTAACAAGGGGCTGGGGATGCATGATCGTTCAGGAACAAAAAGAGTTTGTGAAGACTACCTGAAAATACAGTTATTTCGTAGAGGCGCCTGCTTGC
>JBOHYH010000242.1:0-5990 GCA_050737775.1 Arenimonas sp. | reverse complement strand
TGCCACATCCGTTACCGAATCGGCTCGTCAAGTTCTGAAAACCGATTGGCAAACGCAGTTGACCAGTTCCAGTGCAAACAGCCTGAGCTCGGCCGGATTGTATAGAACAGTATCGCCACACAGCACGACCGAATACGATGCCTTCGGCAATGCCATTCGATACGTGCGTTATGCGAATGGAATGCAATCCGGCGTTGTTACAGCCGATGCATTAAATGACCAGACCACAGTGCAACGATATGATCGCCAGGGTCGTCTGGTAATGGAACGTGATGCTCAAGGTGTCGAACGTTATCGGGAATACGATGCGGCCGATCATGCAACCAAGTTGTGGTATCGACTCGATACTGGCAGCGGCAGTCGCTGGCGTGTAGTGGCCAACTTCAGTTATGACGGCAACGGCCAACAGCTAACCACGTCTGTTACACGCCAACTTGAAATTGCCAATGTGTTGCAAGCAGGAACCTTGGTGACCGATACGGCAGCAGCAGTGAAATACAATGCCTTCGGCGAAATCACTGCCCAAGCTGCGGCCTTGGCTGATCTGGGCGATGCAGGCAAATCACGGCAAAGCCAATACGATAGTGCAGGACGTCTTGTTCGTTCCAGCGAAGGCAGCGGCATTTTCCGTGACTACGGTTACAACCTGGCAGGACAACAGTTGTCCGAGATACACCAGGTATATACAACCGGTCCAGGCACGACGACAGTCACGACCATCAATACCTTGGACAAGCTTGGCCGTACCACTCGACAAACTTTGCCAGGTTATTCGGCGACGCCGGTAGTCAGTTATGTTTCCCGACGCTATGACCGTTGGGGCAATGTTGTCGAGATTATCGATCCGAATGGCAATAACACCCGTTACGAATACAACGAACTAAATAATGCGGTCCGTGAAATACAACCATTGGTCAAGGTGGTTTCAGAAACCGGCATGGAAATCTGGGTGCGTCCGGAGCAGCGCTGGTATTTTGATGCTCGCGGCCAACAAGTAGGTATGCGCGATGCCAATGGTAATGTGCATCAAACGAGTTATGACGCCCATGGTCGGGTCAGCTCGAATCGCGATGCATTGGGGTCGGTTTCAAGACAGGCGTACGATGCTTTTGGTCGCGTTGTCGCCAAGCAAAATCCGCTTGGCTATATTACATATGAATCTTTTGATCGTCTTGATCGCACAATTTCACAGGGTGATTTCCTGCTGAATGATGCAGGTACGGCGCGTGCACAAAAAACGATTCAGGGTTTTTTACTCAATCAAAATGGCCAGCGGATTCAGGTTACCGACGGGAACAGCTTCGCCAGCAAATACGACTATGACAGCCGTGACATGCTTCTGCGCAGTCAGTCCGCAGCAGGCAGTGTGCAAACTTATGCCTACGACACCCAAGGCAAGAAAATTCGCGAAACGACGGGGATTTACAACGCTGGTTCTGCAGCAATCGTGGATCGCGACGGAGACAGTGTCCGTTTCGATGAGCAAAGCTGGAAATATGATTACTTCGGTCGTATGGTCGATTACAACGATCTTGGCAGGAACGACTTTAACTACACTTACAATACGACCACGGGACAGTTGCTGTCCTATAGCAGTACGCGCTCGGCAGCGGCAACGGATCGCAGTCAAACCTATTATGCAAATGGCATGGTGCGTCAACTCACCGATTCCAGCGGTGATTACACATTGTACGAGTACGATGCCAACGGCAACCGCACTCTCGAAGAAAGCCATTATCGTGATGGCCGCAATACGGCGATGATCACTCGTACACGTACTTATTACGATAGCCATAATCGAATTGAACGTGTCACCAGTGATGATGTGGGCAGCAATGTCCGTACCCTGGATGTTCGTTATGATTACGACGCCGTAGGTAATCGTCGACGTGTGGTAACGCAAACCCAGTACAACTGGGACGGTACCATTCTTGCGATGGATACAAGTGCGCCTACGCCAGTTGCAACGGCAGCTCCAGCACCGATAGGTCTACCTGCCGGTCAGGCGCGCAGCTTCCGTCTGCAAGCATCCGAGTTGTTTCGTGATGCTGACAGATCAAACTTGACCTACAGTGCAACCTTGGCTGACGGCAGCATTTTGCCGACCTGGTTGACGATGGGCACCGACAGCAACAGAGGCCAGTTGGTGTTTGATGTCACGGCCGGGTCGTCGGCAGCCAATGGGACCATCGTTAAAGTAAAAGTTATCGCGACGGAGGCTGGCGGCGCACAAGCCACTACAATCGTGAGCTTGATTGTCGGTGCTAATAATGCTCCGGTACTAAAATCTGCTTCTGTGCCCGTCATCAAATTAATGACTGATGCTGTATGGGGTCAAAGCTTTCGGGTATCCGATTATTTCACCGACTACGATCTGGGCGATCAGCTGACTTTCAGTCTTGATAGTGCATCGCCGGCCGCGAGTTGGTTGATTGCGACAAATCCGTCCAGTGATGTGGTGAGCTTAAGCGCTAAGCCTACTCTGGCGCAGGCAGGTACATACACACTGCGTCTGATGGCAAAAGATCGCGACGGAGTAGCGAGTTTTCAAACGGTGCAACTGGTTGTAGAAGCACCGGCGGCACCGGTTGTAGCAGGGGTCGTATTGCCGAAAACCATCTACATTGGACGCGGCTTCGAGTTCGAGCGTGCAGTCAGTAGTTTATTTACGGATGCTAATTCGGATGTCTTGCAAATCACTGCCGCATTGTCGAGTGGCGGTACACTTCCGACATGGATGAATTTCGTTCTTGATCGCACATCGGCCAATCCGACAATAAGACTGTCGGGAGCGGTGCCATGGGATGCCGTTCAAGGTCAGAGTTATCAAGTGCGCTTTACCGCAACCGATCCATCCGGTTTGTCCGCGAATACGGTCGTAACTTTCAATGTAATGACCCATGGTGCAAATTCCAGCCCGGTGGTTAACAGCAATGTCACCTTGCCACCTATGGTTTGGACAAGTAATCAGGCAAATGTCTCCAGCTATAGTCCTGATTTGTTTATTGATCCCGACGGCGATACGTTGTCGATATCGGTCGCGTTGGCTGTCTATCATGAGGCTGTGGAAAGCGGCGATCCGCGCGGACAAGACTACACCTATACTCCTGCCTATTACTCATATGAAGCTGCGCCAGCCTGGGTTACTGTTGATGCAGTGACGCGTACTATTCGGGCAACGCCGACGAACGACTATCTTGGCGTTCAATCTTTTGTCTTGATGGCCAATGATCCCTCCGGTTATTCGGAAACCGTGGCCTGGCTGGATTTGACCATCGTGCAAGGCAGCCCGCCAGCCGTCGTGAATCAAGCGCCGATCCAGGCAGTGTTTTTGCCGGATCAACGCATTGCAAGAAATCAGCCTTGGAGTTTCTTGTTGCCTCCAGGTGCTTTCAAGGATCCGGAAGCGGGAGCGCTGACCTTCAGTGCGACTTTGAGTAATGGGGCGGCCTTGCCATCGTGGTTGAATTTCAATCCGGCCACAGGTTTATTCAAAGGCAGTTCGGCTGCGGCAGGTAACTGGGCGGTAAAAGTCTTGGTGACCGATCCGGCGGGAAATAGCATCTCTACAGTATTTAATTTGGAAGTGTCAGCGAATGCTTACGTGGCACCCGCATCTGTAGCAACGGATCCGCTGAATGCATTGAATAGTCCAAATGTCACGCAAGTAGCCAGCACCTTGCCGGGCGGCCCAACACCGATGGCGTACTGGTTTACCTACGATGCTGAAAGCCGGGTGCAAGTGGTCAACGGCACGTTGATTAATGGAAGAGTGCAAATTGGTGGAGACATTGGGCTTTCATACGAATTGCGTTACGACGAAGCAGGTAATGCAGTTGCAAAAATTAGTTACAACTACAATAACGGCCAAGCAGTAGAAGTACAGCGCTCCATCTATACGCAACGCGGTCAATTGGCAACCGTACTGCAGGGTTCGCGTTTCGATCTCACTGCGCAGGAAGGCACTGTGCCATGGCGCAGCATGCCTGTTGAAAAGCGTTTTTATGACGATGGTGGCCGTTTAGTTCAAGTGCAGCAATTTTATCCGAACGGCAGTTATGGGTTTACTTCGGGCTACACCATCGAGACCGGTGGCTGGCTGAAGCATGCAACGGTATATGTCTACAACAATGATGGCCGTGTCACACAGCAGACCGAATATGGCCGCCAAAATGCCGACTGGATGGCACCTATTTTTCAAGGTGGTATCAACGCTGTAACGCAAGCAACCCAATCCACGCAAATCAATGTGTTGTCGACACTGTCCAGTAACGTTATGTCGTATGACCTCGCGGGTAATTTGACCGGACGTACAAATTACAATTATCTATGGGAAGAATATCGCGGTCAGGCCGGCATCAGTCCAAGCTTTATTCAATACTTCACAAATACCTATCTAAAACGCAGTTCCTATCTTGAGAGTGGGGTTGCCGGCAGCAGTAATAAACCGAATTTCAAGCCGGCTAGCACCGCCAGTACTTATGACGTCCTTGATCGATTAATGTCCGTTGTCGAAACGTCGCCTGCTGCAGGATTCCAGCCTGTGCACCGTTACTTTGGCTATGACGCTGAAGGTCATATCCTTGTTCGTCGTGACGGCAAGTGGATCAATAACCAGTTTAATCAAGGCAGCTACATGGCTGAGATTAAACGCAACAACAAACATTTCACCTACTCCAATGGGCAGCAAATTGGCCAAGTCGACGAAATTGGCAAAGTTGAAGCACTCGCGGGTCTTACTGCGTTTGATAGCGGTGCATCGGGAACGGCGCGTGTCAGCGTGCAATTTGGCGACACGCTTGAATCACTTGCCCAGCGGGTCTATGGCAATAGCACTTTATGGTATGTGCTTGCCTCTGCTAATGCTCTGAATAGCAACGAAGATCTCGTCGTCGGCAGTTCGTTGAAAGTGCCCGACGTCAAGACGACCAAGAACGATAGCGCTACCTTCAAGCCATATAACCCGGCTGAGATTGTTGGCGATACCACGCCAACATTGCCGTATATCGCGCCACCGCCGAAAGCAAGCTGTGGCCAGGTGTTGTTGCAAATTGTTATGGTCGTTATCGCAGTTGTGGTGACAATTTATACCGCAGGGGCAATGTCCGGTTTTGCAAGCACCGCGTTGGGTACTGCATTGGGTACGGTTGGCAGTGCTATGGTAGTCGGCGCTGTTGCAGGTGCAGCAGGCGCCGCAGCCAGCATGGCATTTGGCAGCATGACAGGAGTGGCCAGCTTTAGCTGGAGAGGTGTCGCAGCAGGCGCGGTTACCGGCGCAATCACCGGTGGGCTTGGCGCCAAGTTTGGAAGTGTTGCCGATGCTATCAAGGGTGGCAGTTATGCAAAAGCCGCAGGTCTTGCAGTATCGAATCAATTAGCCGGCTATGCGGGTAACAAGATTGCAGGTGTCGAAGGCACCAGCTTTAGCTGGAAAGCCATAGCCGCTGGAAGTGTCGGCAATCTTGCCAGTGCAGCAGCAGGTCATGCATTTGGATTTGATAAGGCTCCGTCTCAAGGTCTCCAGAAGTTCGGTCAGGAGTTTGCGACTGGCATGGTAGGCGGTGTGGTTACCGCCCATGCACGAAAAGCGTTTGGACTAGACGAAAGAGTCAATTATGGACAGATCGCCAGAGACGCCTTTGGTAATGCCTTGGGCAGTGCGCTTGGTGTTGAAGTGAAGGAGTTTACTGATCGTCAGTCAGCACTAAAGGCACTCACTCCGGCTCAAATGACTAGATACGAAGAAATGGTACGAAATGGAATTCCTAAAAATGATGCTGCGAAATATGCGTCACAAACAGCAGGGCCACTGCCAGATTATTTATATCGAAAATCTGCCCTAGATGAAGTGCGTGAAAGAATGTCTAGTGCGATGAATGCAACAGATTTTAGAAGTGCAGTGGATAGTTCTTTAGGTTATTTCGATGGTCGTGCAGATGTGATTGACAGGATGGTTGCAGATTATGAAAATGGCACTCTACCAGCGGCGA
>JBOHYH010000241.1:0-20319 GCA_050737775.1 Arenimonas sp. | reverse complement strand
CCAGTGCGCGCACGCCGTATTTGCGATGAATCACTTCGCCCTGCTCGGTCAGGCGTAAATAGCCGTCGACCGAACCGCGTGGCGATGCCATCACGGCACGTTCGGTTTTGCCGCCACCGCGACTGGCGGAACCTCCTCGACCATGAAAGAAAACAATCCGGATGCCGCTTTCCTGTGCCAAAGCACTGAGGGCGACTTGCGTGCGTTGCAGAGCCCAACGCGAGGCTAGAATACCGCCGTCCTTGGCGCTGTCGGAATAGCCCAGCATTACCATTTGCGTCTGGTCACGGTGCCGCAAATGCTCGCGATATACCGGATCGGCGAATAAAGAACGCAGACTGCTTTCGGCTGCTTCAAGATCGGCGACAGTTTCAAACAAGGGCGCAACATCGAGTGCGACATGATTTTTTTCGTCGAAAAAGCCGGCAACGCGAGCCAATGCAAGTACAGCCAGGGCATCGGCAGCACTACGACTCATGCTGACGATATAGGGCCCGAAGGCGTGTGCACCAAAACGCTCGCGACCTTCTTGCAAGGCGCGAAATACATCCAGCACCGGTTTTGCAATGCCGGATTCGCTGCTTGCGATATCGCCACGAATCAATCCGTGCAATATGGGTGCACGTTCATCAGGCGAGTGCTTGGTGAAATCCGGTTTCGATAATAGTTCCGTTAGCGCTGCATCATGCACTGCGGAATCCTGACGCAAATCAAGTGCAGCCAGGTGAAAACCAAAACATTCCAGCCGACGAATAATCCGTCCAAGACCAAAACGGCCAGCATGCTCACCGCGATGCTTTTGCAGGCTTGCATCGATTAGCAAAAGATCGGCAGAAAATTCCGTGGTACTTTTATATGCAGCTTTGCCATTTTTAGTAGTCTCGCTTAAACGTGCCGCGATCAAATTCAGTAATTCGCCGTAAGGCATATCGGCACGACGTTCGGGTTGTATCGCGGCAATATGCGGAAGCAAGACGCGATAATTGTCGATACGTTTCAACACGGCATCATTCACACCAATACGCCCGGTCGATTGCGTCAGAACGGTGAGTAACCCGTTTACGTCGCGACGATACGCGTTCAAAACCATTTCACGCTGTGCATTCAGAGTGTCGAGAATGGTGGCGGCACCGACATTGGGATTGCCGTCCATATCGCCGCCAACCCAGGTTGAAAAGCGCAATGCATTCGGCAACGGCGGGCATTCACCATAAGCCCCGATAACAGCTTCTTCGAGTGCTTCCTGGAAGGTCGGCAATACCCGATACAAGACTTCAGAAAGATAGAAACCAACATGCTCCATTTCATCGCGCACGCTGGGTTTTTCACTCGGCATTTCGCTGGTTTGCCAGGCCGAGGTCAACGATACCCGAATGCGTTCGCGACCTTTGCGTCTTTCATCCGGTGTTAGTGCACGATCAATATCTTCGATCAAACGACGCACTACATCGCGTTCCTTGTCGAGCAAGGCACGACGAATGGCTTCGGTCGGATGTGCGGTAAATACCGGTTCAATATGCAGGCGTTGAAGTACCACAACCAGTTCATCGAGTGATACGCCGTCATTTTTCAACTGCTGGATAATCGCAGCCAGACTACCGGGTTGTGATGTCGCACCGGCTTTTTGATAATCGCGGCGACGACGAATACGATGTACGCGTTCGGCCAGATTCACGGCCTGGAACCAGAGTGCAAATGCGCGCACCAAACCTTCTGCTTTTTCCAACGCCAGCCCTGACAGGTTATTTGCCAGAGTATCGATGCTTTGATGATTTTCACGCCGTTGAATGGCGGCAACACGAATGGCTTCCACTTGTGCGAGAAAGTCGAGACTCTCCTGCTCGGCCAGAATTTCACCGACCAGCGCGCCGAGTTGCTTTACATCATCTCGCAGCAATAAATCGCTTGTCGGTGATTCAACCGATCGCAGTGGCGGGTCTTCAACGCGTGGGATATTCGTATTCATGGCGTATCGTAATGTACGCTGTGCATCGACGCATATTCTTTATCGATATCTGCTAACAAGGGTTTGTTTTCAGCGTGCCTGCCAGCCACCATCGACCGGCAACACGATGCCATTGACGTAGTCCGATGCGGCCGAAGCAAGAAAGATGGTGGCACCACCGATATCACCGGGTTCACCCCAGCGTCCGGCGGGAATGCGGGCGAGAATATCGCGATTGCGATTTTCATCGGCACGCAATGCTGTGGTGTTGTTGGTCACCATATAGCCCGGCGCAATGGCGTTGATATTCAAACCCTTGCCAGCCCATTCATTGGCCAGCAATTTGGTAATGCCGGCAATGCCGTGCTTGCTGGCCGTATAGGACGGCACGCGAATACCGCCCTGGAATGACAACATCGATGCGATATTGATAATTTTTCCGCGGCCTTGCGTGATCATGTGGCGACCGGCGGCCTGGCATAAAAAAAACGCGGTTTTCAGATTTACATCCATCACCGCATCCCAGTCGGCTTCGGTGAAATCAATCGCGTCAGCGCGACGAATGGTACCGGCATTGTTCACCAGAATGTCGAGTTGCCCGAATGTCGACAGCGTTTCATCAATCAAACCTGGCACCGGCGCCAGCGAAGACAAGTCGGCTTTGATGGCGTGATAACGACGCCCCAGTGTTTTTACTTTTGCAGCAGTTTCATCTTGCGACGAAGTACCTGCGCCAATAATGTCGGCTCCTGCATTGGCAAGCGCTAAAGCGATGCCTTGGCCTAAACCGGTATTCGCACCGGTCACCAATGCAACTTTGCCTTGCAGACTGAACATAGTGGCGAAGGTCATGGCAGCACTCACTTCAGTTGGCAGATATCGAGTTGATTCATGTCGGTGTAATCCAGATTCTCGCCGCCCATGGCCCAGATGAAACCATAATTTTTCGTGCCTGAACCCATGTGGATTGACCATGGTGGTGAAATCACTGCTTCGCTATCGGCGACGACCAGATGACGGGTGTCGTCCGGTTCGCCCATGAAGTGCATCACGCGTTGGCCATCGCCCAGGCCGAAATAGAAATACACTTCGGAGCGGCGATCATGCAGGTGCGGCGGCATGGTATTCCAGACGCTGCCTTCGCTGAGCAAAGTCATGCCGAGCAATAGTTGGCAGGATTTGCAGGTGGCCGGCACGATATATTGGTAGATCACGCGTTCATTGGAAGTTTCCAATGCGCCGCGTTGCAAAGGCACGGCTTTATCAATCGAGATATGAACGGTTTCGTAACGCGCATGTGCCGGCGTGGAGACCAGATAGAAACGTGCTGGTTGCGCGCTGTCGAGCGATTCGAAAACAACGCTCTCGCTACCCATTGGCACATACAAACCGTCACGGGTTTGCAGAGAGAATTCGACACCATCGACGGTGACTTTGCCGGTACCGTTGCCGACATTCACGATGCCCAGTTCGCGCCGTTCCAGAAATGTTTTTCCGGCGGCAGATGCCGGTGCAGTTTGTTTCGGCAATTCAATCGCTTTACTTATCGGAGCTGCACCGCCTACGACGATACGTTCGTAGTGCGTGTAATTCAGCGACACCTGATCATCGACAAAAAGTCCCTGGAATAAATAACGATCACGCAATTGATCATTGCTGGCGCCGACCATCATGTCGGGGTGGGTGGCGTGATAGGTCTTGGCGTACATGGGAACTCCGTGGTGCTTGAGATGGCCAGTATAACCAGCTAAATGGCTTTTGGTAACCGGTGTCATTAAGCAGGCTAAATTTAAGTTGATTAGGGTCGAACTACTGTGTGAATCCAGCATTATCGTAGCCCGGGTCATGGCTCTACCTGACCCGGGTTGTCGAGATTTCCGTGTTGATCTCTGAAAACAAGAGCATCGTGGTCGCCGTAATACATAGGCGGGCCTGTATTTAATCGCAGATTCACCCCGGGTCAGATGGAGCCATGACCCGGGCTACGTTTCACGAGGCCATCGGATTAGTCGAAGTAATCAGGCGACTTACTTTTTATTTCGGCGGTTGACAGGATTCCCGAATGACCAGATGCGGCGTGATGACTGGTGCCGAAGCTGGTTTGGCAGTGTCGGCCAATAACATGGCGGCGGCGTGCAGGCCCATGTCGCGAATCGGCAGGCGTACCGTGCTGAGCGATGGCCACAGGCGTGAAGCAATCGGGCTGTCATCGAAGCCGACCACGGACACATCTTCAGGCACCGAGAGTCCGATCTTATGTGCGGCCTTGTAAACACCGGCGGCCATTTCATCATTCAGCGTAAAAATGGCCGTGGGGCGTGGATTCAATGCCAGTAAGCGCTCGGCACAGGCAACGCCGGACTCGAAGGTATAACCGCCTTCAAGAATATAGTCGTTCGGCACTTTAAGCCCACGGTTTGCGAGGGTTTCCAAAAAACCACCACCGCGTTCGCGAGTCGATAAATAACGCTGCGGGCCGGTAATCATTGCAATATGTTTGTGGCCGAGGGACTCCAGATATTTCGCGACTTCAACGGCACCCTTGCGGTCGTTGGTCGTGATCATCTTGCTGTCTTCATCCAGACTAATTGCGGCGATGCGCGCATAGCGACAATCGTGTTCGACCAGCATATCGACCAGTTCCTGGTCTTCGGAAACCCGTGGCACCAGAAATACGCCATATAATTTGTGCTGCAAAATAAATCGGCGAACGCCTTCGATGTAGTCGGCGTTTTTGCTGTCACAAGGATGCACCACGAGTTCGTAGCCGGTGCCACGCAAACTATCGAGCGCACCGTTTTGCATATTGACGATGTATTCGGCATTCGGATTGTCGTACACCATGCCGATCAGAAACGAGCGCCGAAATGCCAGCGCGCGCGCCATTGGGTCGGGCACGTAACCGACATCGCGCATCAGGGTTTCCACTTTAAGACGCGTGTCTTCACGCACCAGCGGCGAACGATTGATCACGCGCGACACGGTTTTTTTAGAGACACCGGCCAGCCGTGCAATTTCGTTGATGGTGGTTTTGGTGACCTGCTTGCCAGTCGAGCCCGCCACAGCAGGGCCGGTAACGATGGGTTTCGGGCTCACATTTTTTGTACGGCTGCTTGGCATGAAGATTTTCGCTGAGGTGATTGATGATTCTATGCTAATGCTGCCGCCCGCACCTAGTCGCCAGCTGCTATTTCAATGCGGCGGGCAGCCAGAGCGAGATGGCGGGAACAAAGGTAACCAGCACCACTACGGCCAGTGATGCCAGATAAAATGGCCAGATGGTTTTCAAAGTTTCCGCGACCGTGATTTTGCCAATGGCCGTGCCGACGAATAATACCGAGCCCACCGGTGGTGTGATTAAACCCACACCGCCGGTCAAAATCAGCACCACACCGAAATGGATGGGATCAATGCCATAGGCTTTTGCTACCGGTAAAAAAATCGGTGTGCAAATCAGGATCATCGGCGCCAGATCCATAAAAGTGCCGAGTACCAACAAGACCGCCACAATCAAGGCCAGCACCGCGAATTTATTTTCTGCCACCGAGCGCAAGGCATCGACGGCAGCGGCAGGCACTTGCAAATAGGCCAGCAACCAACCAAACACGGCAGAAGCGGCAATCACGAAAACAATCACGCCGGTGGTGCGTGCGGCACCGGTGCAGGCTTCGACAAAATCGGCGAACTTCAAATTGCGATAAATCAATGTGGTTACCAGCAACGCGTACACCACGGCAATCGCGGCGCTCTCCACCGCAGTAAAAACGCCGGCGCGAATGCCGATAAAAATCAGTGCGACCAAGAACAGGCCCGGCAATGCCGCAACAAGGCGAGTGAACACGGCAGTAAAGCCCGGAAAGGTTTCAACCGCATAACCACGACGACGTGCAATCACCCAGCCGGTGCACATCAATACTGCTGTCATCAACAAGGCAGGCAACATACCGGCGGCAAATAAATCGGCAATCGACAAACCGCCGCCAGCGGCGGCCGAATATAAAATCAGGTTGTGTGATGGCGGAACTAGCAATGCTACCAGTGCTGCGGTAATGCTGACATTCACCGCAAAATCACGATCAAAGCCGCGCTTCACCATTTGCGGAATCATCGCGCCACCAATCGCGGAAACATCCGCAATTGCCGAGCCGGAAACACCACCGAAAAATAAGGAAGACACCACGCTGACTTGCCCAAGGCCGCCACGCAAATGCCCGACCAATGCAGAGGCGAGCGAAATTAATCGCTCCGAAATTCCGCCGCGTAGCATGATTTCACCGGCAAAAATAAACAAGGGAATCGCGAGTAATGATGAAGAGCCGGCACCAGCCGCAATTTGTTGAACGACCACAATCGGAGGCAAGCCTAAATAAATCAGTGTCGCCAAAGCCGCCGCGCTAAGGGAATAGGCGACCGGCACACCGATGGCGAGTAATAGGGCAAAGCTCAGAAATAAAATCGCAATAGCCATAATTACTCAGCACCACTATCGGTAGGAATGGGAGCCGAAATACGTAATTGCGCCAGCGCGAATATCACCATCAAGCCGCCGCCGAGTGCCAGCGGCAAATACGCCGACGATTGCGGCAAGGCTGTGCCTGCCATGCGAATGTGCAGACCATCCAGGAATATCTGCATTCCCCAAAAAGCCAGCGCTGCACCAATGCCTGCAATCAAAACGCAACGAAGGGCAATGCAAAATAGTCGCAATGTGCTCGGCATGGCATCGAGTAATAAAGGGAAATTGAAATGACTCTGCCGATGCACGCCCGCGGCAGCGCCGAAGCTCATCGCAATATTCAATAACAACAATGCCACCGGCTCGGTCCAGCCAGGCGAATCATTCAATACATAACGTGCAAGCACTTGCCAGCCTTGCACCAATACCACGCCAATCAGCGCAGCAGCGGCAATTAAAATAGCGGCCTGTGCCAATGTATCAAGAAGACTTTTATTCGTACTGCCTGGCTCGCTCATTATTTTATTTTCCTCACGCCAAGCTACGAATGTTGCGATAAAGTTTTTCGATAGCCGCGTCTTTTCGATATTCGCGCAAAACCGGTTCGGCGGCTTTGCGAAAAGCGGGCGCATTGATGTCGTTCATCTGTACGCCTTGTTCCTCCAAGGTTTTACGCGATTCATTAGCCGTTTTATCCCAAAGCTCGCGCATTACCGTGACCGATTCTTTTGCCAGCCGTCGCAGTGTTTCCTGATCGCTTGCCGACATCGCATCAAAACGAATTTTTGAAATCACCAATACATCCGGCGCATACGAATGCTCGGTTTGTGACCAGTAGCGTGCTGCTTCGAATTGCCGACTGGAATGGAAACTTTTGATATTGTTTTCGGCGCCATCAATCAAATGCGTTTGCAGAGCGGAAAAAACTTCGCCGTAAGCCAGCGGTGTCGGATTGGCGCCGAGCTCGCGTATCAACTCCATGAAAATATCGGAAGGCGGCACTCGCAATTTCAAACCCGTCATGTCTTTGGGTTCGTGAATGGCGCGTCGCGTATTATAAAAACAACGTGCGCCACTATCGTAAATCGCAAGACCGATTAATCCACGTTGTTCAAAACCACGCAATACTTCATCGCCGACTTTGCCATCGATGGCGCGACGCAAATGCGCAACGGAATCGAACACGTAGGGTAAACACAAGGCGCGTGTCAGCGGAAAGGCATTGTTCAAACCGCCGGTGTAAACACGGGTTAGATCAATCGCGCCAAAGCGCGCCATATCAATCGCTTCGGATTCGCGCCCGAGTTGTCCGGAATGGTATTGCCGGAACGAATAACGTGCATTAGTTTCTTTCGAAAATGCCTGGCCCAGCCATTCCACCGCTTTTACTGTCGGATAATCTTTGACATGCACATCGGTGGCGGTGAGCACGATATTGCCTGAGCTCGCAAATGATGCCGGTACCAAAGAAATGGCGGCAACAGCGCTCAGCCCACCCAAAAAACGACGACGTGAATTCATGCCGATGGCTCGAATGGCAAGGCGGTAATGGCGTGACAATCAATCGCGCCCCAGGGCCCGAATTCAATACGTGCTTTTTGCCCGACTTGAATATCATGAATACCGGTGGCGGCACCGGTGGTGACAAAACTTCCCTGCTTCAAGGCAAAGCCTCGGCGAGCGCAACGGTTCAAGGCAAACACCAGCGCCGCCAGCAAACCGCCAGGCACCGATGCTGCGCCGCCTTTGCCGACGCAAACATTTTCGATAAAGGTTTCGCACACCAAATCGCTTTCTGCATGTTGCCGCCAGTCGGGAATTTCAGGACCCATGATAAGACCGGCATTGTTACCGAAATCCGAAGCCACCACCGCAGGGCCCAGTTTGTTGATCATCGCCATCGGGCTGCCAGCGGTTTCAATACCGATATGCAAAGCGTGTACGAGATGGGCAGCTTCTTCGGCCGTCCAATCGGTTTTAAAAGGGTCGGCATCTTTGCCAAGAATGAAAATATATTCGGCCTCTACCGCCGCAAAACCACCAACAAACACCGGAAAAGCGACCGAGTCAGCTTTCAGGGCGGGCCATACGGCACGGGAAAACACCGGCCCGCTCACGCGGTCTTCGTTGGAATCGTCACGGCGGCTTGGCGCGATATAGCCCACCTTCCAACCGATGACCTGGTCGGGCCATAGCGAGATCGCCATATCCTGACAGGCATAGCCTGCCGCCAGTGTGGTCGGAATAGTGCCGGGAAAATCGGACAGCGAGCGGCCCGCCAACCGGGCCGTGACCAGGCTCAGCGCGATGGCCTTTGCCTCCAGTGGAACTTCGTGAAGATTGCCGACGCTCGTCAATGCGATTTCCCTAATTCACCTGTTCATACCCATTGCCAAGATGGCGTTTACGGGCTTAAAGCTTTATAAAGGAAACCGGTGTCATTTACAATATCGAGCAACATCGCCATGCTTTAAACCAGCATCCAGACCGTTTAATGGAGTTCTTATGTTCAAGTGTCCCTTGCCCAAGCTGATCGGTTTCCTGATGCTGCTGTTTTGTCTGGCCATGACTACAGCCAGCTTTGCCGCCGAGCCGGAAAAACCGCTCGCCTTCCCCGGCGCTCAAGGCTGGGCCGCCCATACACCCGGCGGGCGGGGCGGCAAACTGATTCGGGTCACTACCTTGTCGCCGGCTGGCCCGGGCTCTTTGCTCGAAGCCATCGCGACCCAAGGCCCAAGAACGATTGTGTTTGAAGTCGGTGGTGTAATTGATCTGGACAAACAAACCGTCCGCATCACCGAACCGTATTTGACCATCGCCGGACAAACCGCACCTACGCCCGGCATTACCCTGATACGCGGCGGTATCGATATCGCCACGCACGATGTAGTGATTCGGCATATGCGTATTCGTCCGGGCGAAGCTGGCAGCCCGAAACGCAGTGGTCATGATTTCGACGCCATCAGCACCGTGCGTGGCGCTTACGATGTGATTATCGATCACTGCTCGCTGACCTGGGCGACGGACGAAAATTTGTCGGCATCGAGTACGCGCTTTGATGGTGAAGACGAAGCGGCCTGGCGGAAGTCGGCATCGCATCGCATTACCTTCAGCAATAATTTGATTGCCGAAGGTTTGGGCAATGCCACGCATGCGAAAGGCGAGCACTCCAAAGGTTCGCTGATTCACGATCACGTCAATGATATTTTGATCGTCGGAAATTTGTATGCACACAACTACGAACGCAATCCGCTTTTCAAAGGAGGTGCACGCGGGCACGTGATCAATAATTTCATTTACAACCCCGGCCAGCGTGCCATGCACTACAACCTGATCGCCGAAGAATGGATCGGCCACCAATATTCGACCGGACAAATGGTGATGCGTGGCAATGTCATGCGTGCCGGGCCATCAACACAGCAACTCGCATTTTTCATGGTCGGTGGTTCGGGCAATATCGAAGTATTCGCGCAAGATAATCTGGTCGTTGATCGCATCGGCAACAGCTTGCCGCAGAACGGTAGTTACACCACGACGCCGGTCAAAGTTATCGCACTTAAAAAAGCACTCGATTTGCCGTTTGGCGTCAACGTGCTGCCGTCAGAAAAAGTGCAGGATGCCGTCGTTGCCGAGGCCGGTGCGCGCCCTTGGGATCGTGATGATCATGATCGTCGTATTCTTGCCGATGTCATCGAAGGACGCGGAAAAATCATCGACAGTGAAAATGAAGTTGGCGGTTATCCGGTGCAAGCTGAAACAAGGCAAGCCTTTGCTCCGGCCGATTGGAATCTCGATACGATGGAACCGTTGAAAGAATTGTCGCGTAGAGCGCCTTTGAAATAATCCGTCCTGCGACGTTTCATAAAAAGCGATATTTCGTACATCTCTTCATACCGGGAGCAAATAAAATGCTATTCGCTATTTTGATGATGGCATCGGCGCCCGCGATGGTCGTCATTCGTGAAAAGGACGTAAAACGCGAGGAACCCCCACCGCATGGTGCCATTGGCATGTCGACGGCTTATCGCATCAGCGATGCCGTGCCGGCGCCGCGTGCGATGGAATTCCGTAAGCGCGTGTTGCATCGTGGTGCCGCCATCGGCTTGCATCGCATTGATCACGACGAGGTGTACTACGTAATTTCCGGAAGTGGCGAAGTGACTTCCGATGGCCTCACGCAAGGCTTGAAACCCGGCATGGCCGCATATCTTTATAAAGACGCGATGGTTGGCATCAGGCAAACCGGGAGAAAACCGCTGACGATCATTGTCAGCTATCCCAACCCGTCCCAATGAAGCGACGCCAATTCGGATTCGAGATAAAGGCAGATCACGGTATCGTTAATATCGAGCCAGAGGCTGTCTATTTGTAAATGGCTGCCTGAGTTTCATTGAGCCAGCGCCTGGTTGGCGAATGCACAGCTCCCGGTCCTCGGCTATCGTATTCGAATAATCTTGCAGTCTCCGGTTGCAGCATGACGCGTTGTCCGTTGCGATTGGTGTAAGCCATGGCATCCCAGCCTTTCGAGTCGATGTGTTTATCCATCCAGCACGATAAAAATACGGCGGTTCCGAGTACCGATGGGTCGCCGTATTTTCCGTCCAGAAATGTTTTTCCTGGTCGCCATGCACGGCCGAGTGCGACGCTGGCATCGGGAACTTCGGCTTCGCGAAGAAGACGGCAGCGATGGAAGATCAATCCGCGCGTTTGCGAATCAAGCGTGCTCGGCACGGCGATGTAACCTTGACGTTCCTTGCCGGGACGAAAGCGGGAAATGATTTTGCAGTCTTCGAAAAATGCCTCGCCGGCACCGAAGATGAAATCAACGCTGCCGCTGATACGGCAGTCACGGAAAACACTGCGACCGGCATCGACAAACAAAGTGTCTTGATGGCCGGCCAGATCGACATTTTCCAACACTGTGTTATCGCAAGCTTTATCGAGCATCAAGGCCACAGCTTGTGCACCATTCGGACCGATTACTTCGAACTTGGGTTTTTGCATATTGCCGATGTAATCGAATGAATTTTCTATTCGTAGATTTTCGGCACGAAAATTTTTGGCCCTTACAATGACACTGGCACAGCCCCACGTACCCCAGGGCGTACCATCGGGCTGCAACATACCTGCAGCCACATCAAAGCTGATGATGCAGTCGTCACGACCTTCACCCACAAGATGGATATTAGGTTTGTCGATAATGATTTTCTCGCGCCAGAAACCGCGTGAAATTTTTATCCGGAATGGGCGCGTGCCGTTTGCAGGTGCGGAAGCGATGGCAGCTTTGATGTTGTTGAATACAGGAGCGCTGGAATCATCATTGCCATCTCTGCCAACAACGGCATCAAACTTCCTGCCCGCAACAGCCAGGCTTTGGCAAGCCGCCAAAGTAGGCAAAACAAGCAGACCGATTTTGAGGAAATCTCTGCGTTTCATGCGGTGATGAAAAATCCGGAGCAGCGGACAAACCGCTCCGGATTTTCAAGACCAAGCATTAAAGTTTAAAACGCACACCGAAGAAAAACTGGCGGCCAGTATGGTGATAAACCGAAACGCGATCAGCCACCGAGTCTACCCATTGATCCTGATATTCATCAGTCAGGTTCAAGCCTTCAAAGGTAAGCTCAACTTGGTCATTCACTTTCCACGACGCCGACATATCGAAAGTGGTGCCGCCCTTGGTGCCTTCGACATCGTTATTGTTTCGACCGGGGACGGTGGTCAGATAATCATCGCGATACGCAGCCGAAACACGCGCGCCGAATCGTTTGCCTTCGTAATACAGCGTGGCGTTGTAGGCGTTGCTGGAAAGCCCCGTCAGGTCGGTATTCAGTGAAGGTACGCCGGTCGAAGTCACATACTGGATTTGCGATTCCACATGTGTGTAATTCAACTGTGTGCCGAAATTGCTCCACTTGCCCGGCAGAAATACGAACGGTTGCTGATAGCTGATTTCAAAGCCTCTCAGCGCACCACCGGGCGTGTTGACCGGAATATTGAACTGGAAATTATCCGTCGGTACAGCAATGGTTCCGTTGAGCAGACTGTCAGGTAAACCGGAAGTATTGTAGGGGCGTATTTCGCGGGAAGTTTGTACGAAACTGGCAATGTCTTTGTAGAAAAAACCGAGCGACAGTAAAGACTCTTCGGCGAAATACCATTCCAGGCCGAGGTCATAAGTATTGGCGCGGAAAGGTTCCAATAAAGGATTGCCGCCGGTAACGGTGTAATTGCCGCCGCTGACACTGACCGTGACGCCTGGGGTGAGATTGCCAAGCCCCGGACGTGCCATCACTTTTGCTGCGCCGAAACGAAGCATTAAATCTTCGGTCAAATCGACTACCAGATTTAGTGAGGGCAAGGTGTCGTCATATTCGCGTGATACCGTCGTCAAAACAGGGACGCCGCCGGTCACTGCATAACCGGTGGAGACTTGCTCGGTGTTGACATGGCGAACACCGAAATTCCCGCTGACAGTCTTGCCGGCAATTTCAGTATTGAAATCGGCTTGTACAAAAAAGCCGAGATCCCTTTCGGTGACGTCGCGATTGTTGCCACGTGCGCTGGCGACATCCTGGCTAACGGCAAAGGTGCCGCTATTGCTGTAAATGTTGAACAGATCTGCGAAGGCTGCAACATCGGGAATGAGCCAGAAACCAGCACCGTTCAGTCCGATCAGTGTGCTTACGTCGCCTACGCTTACGCCGCCGGGAAGTGCAGGCACCACGGTTTCGGACGAGCGTCGCCACTCGCGACTTTCAAACGTGTATTTTTTCGATTGCACGCCACCGGAAAGTTTGAAGCCCGGTGAAATATTCCATTTGAAATCCAGTTGCAAAGTATCAAAGGTGTTGTCGGCCTGTTGAGGGCGTAAACGGATTTCCGAAACGCCATTGGCAAACTGCCAGTTGGCCGGATCGGTAACATCGAAACCGTAGTTGATGACCGGCAGACGATCGTTGCCGCGATAATCCCAGCTGTAGCCATCGGTGTTCAGGCGATCCAGCGTGATCGTGGTTTGAATCGGATTATCGAACGCCGATTTCGAGTGACCGGCAAAGGCACTCATGGTGAAGCCGTTGCTGAATTTGTGCGAGCCGGACAAATTGATTTGCGTGAAGCGGGTGTCGAGTTCGTCGTAGCGTGCTTCGGAGCGAATATCGACATCGTTGAACAAGCCGTAGACCAGATTGCCGTGTTCGTCGATTACGCCATCGACCACCACGGTTTGTGGTTTGCCGGTACCGGTGCGACTGAAGGAAACGGCTTCAAGAAAATTTTCGGTACGTTTGGCTGCAAAGTCGGCATACAGCACATCAAGATTGAATTCGGTTTTGCTGCTGGGTGCAAACTGTAGCGATGCAGTGACGCCCAGGCGCTGCTGGTCATGTTCCAGAATGCCGTAACGCGGCAAACGCGGATGGAAGGTCGTTGCAAGGCGGGCACCGGTAAAGGGTGAAGCGGCATTGAAGTTGCCGCTGCTGGTGCCGTTGTCCCAACGCACGGTGCTGTGGCCTTCTTCGATCGATTGCTTGTCCGAATAGGCTACCGACAGCAAGGCGCCGAAGCGACCATCGGCCCATTGATTACTAACCAGAAACGAAGCGCGTGGATCATAGCCTTCGGAAAGATCGTTGTAGCCAACCTGGCCGCCAGCAGCAAAAGTGAAACCTTCGTAATCGAAGGGACGTGCGGTTTGCAGATCCACTGTTGCGCCGAGCGAACCTTCATCGACATTGGCCGAAGCGGTTTTGCGTACGGTCAATCGATTGAACAATTCGGACGCGAAGACATTGAAGTCGAAACCGCGACCGCGATTGGCGCCGCCCGAACTGTCGGTACCGCCAGCGGTGGTCAGTGCTTCCATGCCGTTGATGCGAATGCGGGTGAATTGCGAATCGAGACCACGCACGGAAATATTGCGGCCTTCACCGGCATCGCGGGTAATCGAAACACCGGGTACGCGTTGCAAGGATTCGGCAAGATTCAAATCGGGAAAGTCGGCAATATCTTCGGCCACGATGACATCGACCACGCCGGTTTCAGCGCGTTTGATTTCCATCGCTTTCTCGAGACTGGAACGAAAACCAACGGCTTGTACCGCCGTGAGTTCCTTCGTTTCATCGCTGGGCAGGGCTTTTTTTGCATCAGCGGTTTCATCCGCTTCTGTACTGCTGGTGGTGCCTGTACTGTCTTTCGCAGCAGCATTCTGTGCATAAGCCATCGCTGGCATGTACAGGGCCAAAGCAATTGCCGCAGAAAGTGCGGCGGTAAATGGGCCGTGAGGCCCTTTGCGTGCTGACGTCATGTGGTATCCCTCCCAGGATAGTTTTTACCGATAGTCGAGCCTTGTGACAAATAAATTGACACCGGTATCATTTTCAATATCTCGTTTTGACACCGGTGGTCATTAAAGCGTAGCATAAGAATTAGCGGTATGCACAAGCCCCTTGCAGGGGTTTTAATGCATCAGCCGAATCCGTGACCGGGATTGACTCTGCCGGTCGCGTGGGTGTGCTGCGGACTCGGCATTCAAGTTGGGAGACATGATGTCCACACGTGTTGTTTGTTTTGGCGAATTGCTTTTACGTCTCGGAGCACCGGGCCGTGAGCTATTGCTGCAATCGCCGCAGCTGGATGTTCATATTGGTGGTGCCGAAGCCAATGTCGCGGTTTCACTGGCGAAGTTTGGCCATGAAGCTGCGTTAATCAGCGTTATTCCTGACAACTCCCTGGGTACCGCAGCCGTGGCTGAAATACGCAAACACGGTGTCGATACTCGTCGGGTCAGCACTGCACCTGGACGTATGGGTTTGTATTTCCTGACGCAAGGCGCCATGCAGCGACCCAGCGAAGTCATTTACGATCGCGCTGCTTCTGCTTTTGCATCGGTGGACCCCGTGCATTTTGACTGGCAGCAATTATTGATCGGAGCGGATTGGCTTCATGTCTCCGGCGTCACGCCAGCGCTAGGTGAACGTGCTGCAAAAGCAGCGATCGAGGCAGTGCAAACTGCTCACCGATTGGGTGTGCAGGTTTCGTTCGATGGCAACTTCCGTCCGAAACTCTGGCAGGCGTGGCAGGGCCACGCTCCCGGAATTTTGCGGCAGGTGATGAACGAAGCCGATGTCATGTTTGCCGACCATCGCGATATGGCCGTCGTGCTGGAAACCGATTTTCCGCAAGCAAACACACAGGCACAAATTGAAGCCGCCGCCAAAGCCGCATTCAATGCATTTCAGCGCCTCGAAAAATTCGCGACTACCATTCGCGTACAACATAGCGTGGATCATCATTCACTATCGGCCATGATGCTGACACGGGATGGATCGGTGTATTACGCTCAGGCAATGGAACTTGCATCCATAGTGGATCGCATTGGTGCAGGTGATGCCTTCGCGGCCGGCGTCTTGCATGGCCTGATAAGCCAGATGGGCGATGAAAACAGTTTACGATTTGGTTTGGCTGCCGCTTGTTTGAAACATTCGATAAATGGCGATTTCAATTTAATCGGTGTCGATGATGTGGCCGCTTGCGCTGCAGAGGAGCGCCTCGATGTCCGGCGCTGATAATCGCATGCGCGAAATAATGACGCGCGCCACGGTCATTCCGGTTTATACGCCCGGCAGCGTTGACGAAGCTGTGCAGGTTGCAAAAGCACTGGAGCGCGGCGGGCTGAGTGTTATCGAAGTAACCTTGCGCACCAGCATGGCGATGGATGCACTCAAGGCCATGATCGCCGCGTCGCCCAAGTTGTTGATTGGTGCAGGGACCGTCGTCACCACAAGACAGATGGAAACCGTCGCCAGCATGGGTGCCGCGTTTGCGGTTTCACCAGGCGCAACGCCTTCGCTTATTTCAGCTGCACAACACAGCAATCTGCCGTATCTGCCGGGTATCGCAAGCGCTTCGGAATTGATGCAGGGCATGGAGTCAGGTTTGGATTGCTTCAAGTTCTTTCCGGCGGCACAAGCCGGTGGCCCAGCGATGTTGTCTGCGTTAGCTGGCCCGTTTTCCGATATACGTTTTTGCCCGACCGGCGGCATTACCTTGCAGACTGCGCCGGACTATTTGGCGTTGAAGAATGTTTTATGCGTCGGCGGTTCCTGGCTGACAACAACGGAACGCCTGGCGAAATCCGATTGGCAGGGGATTGAAGATGCGGCGAAAGATGTTGCGAATTTATTAGAATAAGGCGCTCAGAAAACCATGGCATTATTTATGTCAAAGAAATACTTCCACAACATGCATCTGCAGTGCCCATATCTAAACGTGTAATAGCAGTCTCAGGAGGAGCACTGTCCGCTAGTTCAATGTAAGTTCTAGAACTAGCAATGTTTTGAGGAAATATCGCTAAACAATGTTGCCCAGATTTACTTGATGGATAGCGTATAGCTTCATAACCAGCCGCAATAACTAAAGAAGCAAAAATTTGACCGTGTGCCGGTACTTCAAACTGAATTGGCCACTGGCGCCAATTGCTAGCCATTACAGCTTTTTGAAGCTGAGCTGGAGTTCTTACTAAGCGAACTTTTCTTCGATCAATCCTTAGTCGTCTCATTGCATTATCAACACCGTGCGGCATTTTAAATTTTGCGAGTACTTTGCAGAATGGCACCAACGCACGTAAATCAGTTAAGTCAAAGGCTTGTTCTATGTGGCCATTCAACACAACAGTAGTATGGCTTTGGCGTGGCATTAGAGCCAGTTCTTCACGAGTCAGCCCACCAATGCTCCCATTCCGCGATAGACCATATTTCTCTCTAAGCGCGGTTTCAGGATCTGATGCTAAATAGAGTGCTGGCCATGGCGCACGAACATCAGTTGGAATATCACGTCCGATATTGAAACGCCCGCCAACACTAAAAAGACTGCCAGCAGCAGAAAGTGGAATAAGGCTATAACGATGCGGCACCACGCGGCACCATTGCTTGAAATCAAATGGAGCTGCGGGTATGGATTGAAGAGCTTCTATAAGTTCTTTACGAAGCGTATTTCGTTGAGATTCAAAACCATAATGAAGCTCGCTGTGTAGATAGTCGAGGGTTTCGGATAATCGATTCCATCTTTCTAAATCAGTACTTGTGAAGCGATCAAGCTCAAGGACTCCATCTGTGCCCTGTTCATTACTTGCAAGTTGGAGTGCTCCAGTTCTAGGGTTACGTCTTTTCGTTACCATTATTAGCCTTCCTGGCGTAAGCAACATCCTTATTATTTTCTATAAGGGCGCTAATAATGAACTTACGAAGTTTGTCATAACGTCCTAGCCGGATCATATCTCGAGGAGTTACATCGCCGAGCATTGAATTACTTGTTCTGAACCAAAGCGCAGTCTTGTGAATATCACCATCAAAAACTCCAGCCACCAAGTTGATTATGCTGCCAATCTCTTCTAGTCGTTCACGTACCTTATGCGGTATTTCTTGATCATAGCGAACAGACGACTCTGCAACTTGAGCAATTTTCGATACTTCTTGCTTCTTAAGTCCAAGCAATTCAGTTACGGCTTTGGGATTAAAGCTAGGACCTTGTCCAAAATGCAGATAGTCAGTTCGCGGAACGTTGGCGAAAAGGCTCGTGGATGACATGATATTTTTCTCGAAAGCGATGCTTGGTTCAACAGTATCCCCGTAATTAGACCATGCTGCAACCATTGAATAACCATAAAATGAGCACAGCGATTTGATCTGAAGGAGATTTTATTTAAGCATTTGATTTTATTGATATTTTATTATAAATATCCAGCTTTTAGGTTAAATTCTTCCGGCATGAACACCCAGTTTCGATCTTTCCAGTAACCATAGCGCTGCAGTCACCAGCAGCCAGACCGAAAACCAGGGCCAGGGCAAGCCCGGCACCGGAATGCGGCTGGTATTTTTTTCAGATGCTTGTCGTGCCGTTAACAATAACGTGGCTTCGCGCAGGGCATTGGCTTTCAAGCCGGGTGCTTCATCGCTATCACGGACATAGAACGGCAGTTGCTGTGAATCCGAGACCGCAAGATGCCATCCGGTTTTATGCGGCCAGAAAGCGGCGCAGTTTTTGTTGTCGGCACGGATATTGTCGATTAGTAAACAAGTGGTTTTGGAATCGGGTTCCTGCACATAAGTCTTCGCGGATATATTGCACAGCACGGTTATTTCATTGATGCGCGCAGTCGTGTCGCGAAGATAAGGCAGTGCTGCGTTTCGGGTACGAGCCAGCGTTGAAGCGGCATTGCCCCAAATCTGTCCGTGGCTGGAAGCCTCATCGCCCAACACCAGTTTGTAACTATCGGTGAGCCAGATTACACCGATCCGGCCACGACCTTCGGCACGCCAGAGTGCAAGCGGATTATTGGTGTCATCTTGCAGCAAGGTAACAGCATCACTGCTGCTCACTCGCAAAGGTCTGCGGGCAAGTGTTGGCTGATTTTTCTTGTCATCATCGGTTTTCAACCGGACGCCTTGCACGATATTGGCATCGCTCACGGTAAAACCGAGTGCGCGCAATTCAGCGCGATCATTCGCCGTAAGTGGTCCGGTGATTCGCAGCAGCAGGCCCATGCCGTTACGCAAGGCATCGATGACAGTCTGCTTGTTGTTGCGATTCATTGCACTCCATGCCCGTTCATCAAGTATCAGCAAATCGGTTTCACGCAAGCTGGCGCTGTCGATCGCGACGGCGTCATTGTTCAATTGAACACCCACACTCAGGTTGACCTGGCTTTGCAGTTGCACGCCGGCATCGACCGCCCAGCGTCGCAGGTATTTCAATTCCGGATTCGGCCCGCCCGACAAGCTCAGCACTTTCAAAGGCTGATCCTGCAAGACAATCAAAGGCAGCTTTACGGTTTCGAGAATCTTTTTCTGTGCATCAAGAATGCGTAGTTGATACATTGTGACACCCGGCGCACGCGCAACATCGCCCAGCGCGAAATTACCGAGGGGGTCGACTTGCGTACCGGCCACGACGGCATTTCCGGGGTCGAGCAATTCAATGCGGGCATCGTTGATTTGATTAACACGACCCCGCACTGCCCAACGCGCACCGCTGGATACTTTATCGGGCAATGATAATTCGACAAGAGCTTTTGGCAACGGCGAAGGACTGAAGCCAATCGAAAAACCACGAGCAGCCTCCTGATCGCGAGTGCTTAAACCCATGCCTACAATCTGCAAATCCTTGACGCCGGGATAACGGCGCAGCGCTGTGGCCAAATCCGGAATCCTTTCCGTATTCGTGGAGTCAGGAGCTTCCGGCAACGCAAGCACACGACCATTGAGTTCGTAATAGGCGTTGCTGGAATCTGCGGTCAGAATCACCAGGCGCTCGGCGCTGGTAAACGTCGCTGGCGGAAACAAGGTGAAGTAGAGCAAGACGGCACACATCAGCTGAAGCGCAATGATTGAGTAGATACGCCAGAGTTTTGGTCTTTGTGATGCAGGGCAGCGCCAAACCGAAACGAGATAGCGTGTGGCACCGAAGAAGACGGCCAAGGCCAGCAACAGCATGCAAACCTGATTCATCGTCATGGTCGGCGCTCCTGCTTCAAGGCATCCAGGTATTTTTGTCCATTCGGATTCTGCAGAGCGCGTTGTCGTGGTCTGGCCGGTGGTTTCGACAGCATTGGCCAGAGCTGGCTTTTCATATCAGTCAGACAAGAGTTGCATGCAGGCTGTTTCTCCAATGCATCCAGGGCTGCGAGTAATCCGAGTGCGTCGGGCGAACGCGCGGGATGCTCACGGATCCAGTTTCTCAGAGCGCTGAAGTCGGGTTTCTGCGAGCCACTGGTCGCACCAGCAAACTCCAGTCGATCCAGCGATTGCCAGAACTGGATGAGTGCTGCGTCCTCATTATTGGCAGCTTGCAAAAAATCGGCGCGATTCCCGAGCGAACTACGATCACCGGTTAAACGTCGGGTTTCATCTATCGGCGG
>JBOHYH010000240.1:0-5589 GCA_050737775.1 Arenimonas sp. | reverse complement strand
AACATGGCGGCAGGACCATGGGCGCAGCAAGCAGGCGCCCCTCCGGATCAATCGCCGTTATGCAAGCCAAGCACTTCCTTGCGAAGATTTTCGTAGATCACATCCGTTTCCGGTCGCATACCGTGCCAGATCGAAAAACTGATGGCGGCCTGTTCCACCAGCATGCCCAGACCATCGAGCACCACTTCCGCGTTGGCAGCCTTCGCCCATGACATGAAGGCAATGGCGGCTTCGCTGTAGCTCAAATCAACGGCAAGCGTGCGTTTGCTCACCAGCGAAAAAGGCAATGCCGTACTGCTTGCTCCGCGTCCGGCCGAAGTGGCATTGATGATGAAATCAAAACTGCCGAGATCTTTCAGATCTTCCCAATAGCGTGGATGCACGCGCCCCGGTTGGCCGACGGCATCGGCCAGAGTATCGGCTCTTCCGGCAGTACGATTGACGACAAATAGTTCACCGATGCCGGCATCGAGCAACGCCGGTGCAACGCCCCGTGCGGCACCGCCGGCGCCGAGCAATAATGTTCTGCGACCACGCAAATCAATGCGATGGCGTTCGGTCAAATCATGGATCAGGCCCGGTCCGTCGGTATTGTCGCCATCCCAGCCGGTATCGGTACGAATCAAAGTATTGACGGCGCCAGCACGCTGGGCACGCGCGCTGGTGTTTTCGCAATGGGCAAACGCCGCTTGTTTATGCGGCAAAGTGATATTGGCGCCGCGACCACCGAGGGCATGAAAATTATCGAGTGCGTAGGAAAAATTTTCCGGTGCAGCTTCAATCGCGGTGTAATCAATCGGGATGCCTTGTTGTCTGGCGAACGCGGCATGTATTCGTGGCGACAAGCTGTGGGCAATAGGTTGGCCAAAGACTGCGAAGTGCTGTGTCATGTGATTCTCCTGAAAATCGTTTGCTCATCGCCCGCAAGCGGCCCCTACGACAAATTTTCGATGACCCTACAACTCTTTCAAATACCTCGCAGCATCCAATGCAAAATACGTCAGTACACCATCGGCCCCTGCTCGCTTCATTGCAATCAAAGATTCCAACACACAGGCTTTTTCGTCAAGCCATCCGTTTTGTGCAGCCGCCTTCAGCATGGCGTATTCACCGCTGACTTGATACACAAAGGTGGGTACGCCAAAGTGGTCCTTGACCCGGCGAACGATATCCAGATAAGGCATACCGGGCTTGATCATCACCATATCGGCACCTTCTTCGAGATCCAGTGCGACTTCGCGCAGGGCTTCGTCGCTGTTGGCCGGGTCCATTTGATAGGTGTATTTATTGCCCTTGCCCAACGCACCGGCACTCCCTACCGCATCACGGAATGGTCCGTAAAAACTCGAAGCATATTTCGCCGAATACGCCAAAATGCGGGTGTTGATAAAGCCCTCTTCTTCGAGCGCTTCGCGAATCGCACCAATGCGACCATCCATCATGTCACTCGGCGCCACCACATCGGCACCAGCGTAGGCATGTGACAGTGCCTGTGCGACCAGGGCAGCAACGGTTTCATCATTGACCACATAACCACTGTCATCAATCAAACCATCCTGACCATGTGTGGTGTACGGGTCCAGCGCCACATCGGTAATCACACCCAGATCCGGAAATTCCTTTTTTAGTGCGCGAATCGTACGCTGCGCAAGTCCGTTTTCATCCCAGGCCGCAGCACCGTCGAGTGATTTGGCATCGGGAGCCGTCACCGGGAACAACACCATCGCCGGAATTTTAAGGGCCACGGCTTGTTCGGCAACTTTCAGACATTCGTCAATCGACAAGCGCTCGACGCCGGGCATCGAACTCACAGCAGCACGTCCGCTTAATTCATGGACAAACACCGGCAAAATAAAATCATTGGCGGTTAGCGTGTTTTCGCGCATCAGGCGGCGGGAAAAATCATCGCGGCGCATGCGGCGAGGCCGCTTCATCGGAAAAGTCATATTTGCTCCTTTGCGAACATGATAACGCCGGATACGATAGGCGGATGCAATATTTTCGATCATTCCCGACCAGCGTGCGAGTCTGCCTGATTTTTCTGGCGATTTTGTCCCTGTGCTGTATCGCCGGTCCTTGGTTGATTCACTTTGATCCGCATCGTCCGGATTGGAATTTTTTATCGACCGCCCCGTCTTTTCTTAGTGGGCACTGGTTTGGCACAGATGCCATCGGTCGCGACATTCTGGCGCGCACACTGGCCGGTGGCCGTTTATCGCTAACGATTGGCGTGTTATCCAGCATTCTGGCCTTGGCACTGGGGGTCGGCATCGGTGCCATTGCCGGTTATGCCGGTGGCTGGATCGAGCGCGTCATTGTCCGCTTGCTCGACGTGATGTCGGCATTGCCGTTTTTATTGATCGTCATTTTACTGCTGAGTCTATTCGGCCGTTCGCTGTTTTTATTGCTGGCAGCCATCGGCGCCTATGTCTGGATTGATCTGGCGCGTGTGATGCGCAGCGAAGCCGCACGTTTGCGACAGGCGCCTTTCGTATTGGCATCCATTGCGGCCGGCGCGCGTTTCGATCAGGTTTTACGCTGGCATGTATTGCCGAATCTGATGCCAATCGCCTGGGTGTATCTGGGTTTGATTCTTCCACAAGCCATCCTGGTCGAAAGTTTTCTGGGCTTTCTCGGTTTAAGTGTCGACGAGCCTTCCGCCAGCTGGGGCAGTTTGTTGTACGAAGGCGCGCAGGAAATGGACAGTGCGCCGTGGTCACTGATTTTCCCGGCAACGTTTTTGGTCGCGACCCTGGCCAGCTTCCAGTTTCTCGGCGACGGCCTGCGCGACTGGCTTGATGTGCGCAAGGAAGAATCACGATGAGTGCGGCCTTTCGTGTTGAAAAGCTGCAGGTGCATTTATCCAACAAGCCAGAGCCTCTGCTCGGACCACTTTCTTTCGAATGTGCCGAATCCGAATGCCTGGGTCTGGTCGGCGAATCCGGCAGCGGAAAAAGTTTGACCGCATTATCGCTGCTCGGTTTATTGCCGCCGGGTTTGCGTGCAACAGGCGGCCTGCAATTGTTTGGCGAAGACATCGTCTTCAATTCGACGAAGCATCTCGCCTTACTCGGTCGTGAAATTGCCTGGATGCCGCAAGACGCATCGGCCGCCCTGCATCCGCTGCGCACGGTGGGTGATCAACTCGGCGAAGCGATTCGCGTTTTACAAAAAATAAGCGCGAGCCAAGCAAAAAATGCTGCGCTGGCTTTATTCCGTCAACTCGAATTGCCCGAGCCTGAACTCCTGCAACAACGCTATCCACATCAATTGTCCGGCGGGCAAAGGCAACGCGTGTTATTGGCCATTGCATTGGCCGGGAAACCAAAAATACTGATCGCCGACGAACCCACCTCCGCGCTCGATCCGCGTTTGGCGCGCGAAGCACTCGAACTGCTCGATGCATTACGACAAAAATTGCAGCTCGCGATTTTGTTGATCAGTCACGATCTGCCTTTGCTTGGTAATTACGCACAGCGGGTGATGGTGCTACAGCGTGGCAAAGTTGTGGAAAGCGGCAGCGTTGAACAAATCTTCTTGAATGCCAAACACGCTTACACGCAGGAATTGCTGGCCGCCGAACATTTGCCAGCCCCGGCACCGCATGCGATTGGTGAATCCATTTTGACAGTGGATCAACTAAGCATTCGTTACCCGCGCGCAAAAAACAATGCTGTCGAGCAAGCGCAATTTGATTTGAAACGTGGCGAATGCCTGGTCGTGCTGGGAGAAAGCGGTAGCGGCAAAAGCAGTCTTGGCCGTGCCTGTCTGCGTTTAATCCAGCACGGCGTTAGCGGCAGCGTAAAACTGGATGGCGAGGAGTTACTGCAAGCATCGCGACAGCGTCTGCGTTTATTACGGCGCCGCATGGGCGTGGTGTTTCAGGACCCGGCCGCATCGCTGAACCCTCGCTCGAAGATTGTTGATATTGTCGGGGAGCCGCTGCGCATTCAAACCGACATGAGCGTCGAACAGCGACGCATCCGGGTAATCGAATTGTTGCAGCAGGTCGGCATGGACGCCAGCGCACTCGAGCGTTATCGGCATCAATTTTCCGGTGGCCAACAACAACGCATCGCGATTGCGCGCGCTTTGGCAATGTCGCCGGACATTCTGATCTGCGATGAAGCAGTATCCGCACTGGATGCTCATCATCGCGCCGGGATTATCCGCTTGCTGAGCGATATTGTGCAGACGCGGGGGTTGGCACTGGTCTTCATCACGCATGACATGGCGTGCGCAAAGGCTTTGGCCGATCAGGTGCTGGTGATGGATCAGGGACGCGTTTTGGAACAGGGATCGGCCAGGAATATTTGGCAACACGCGCAACATCCTGTAACACGTTCACTTTTAGCCGCGCGTCCGAGTGCAATCAGTACTTTTTAAGTCAGTGATTGCTAGACGAAAACAGCACTCTGTGGCAACGTGTTAGCAATGGCATTTAGAACTCTGCTACTGCGGGAACCCGACTCTTTCGACCAAACCTTGCTTTGGGCGCAAGACATGGCGTCGCTTGCAAACGCCACTTTGCGCCATTTTGAAAATCTGGGTGCGCGTAACGCCAAATTGATCTGGCACACCGCCTTGTCCGAACCCAACGACTGGAAATCGGTACCCACCGAAGAGTTGAGCGAGGACGAAATTGTCCTGATCCGGGAAGCACGCCAGCACGGCAGCTATGCCGAAAGAATTGGCAATGAAATGGTTCATGTCGCCATTTTACTGACGGGTCAGCAACATCTTTGGGCTTGCTTGTGTGTCGACCTCGACACCAATGTTTCCGACCCGAGACAACAGCAGGAGTGGCAGGAATCCTTAAACCGACTTGCACTTCGCAGCCAATCGGTACTGCAAACCGAACGCTTGCGGGTCGATGTGGATCGGCTTGCCCGTGCCGAACGTCTGCAACGCTCCCTATTCGCGATCAGCGATCTGGCCAATTCCGATAAGGAAACCCACGAAGTGCTGCATGACCTGCATCAAATCGTCGGCCGATTGATGTATGCCGAAAACTTTTTCATTGTTCGTTATGATCGCGCCGACGAAACCATGCGCTTCCTTTATTTCGTCGATGCACATGATTCGATCACACCGGACCCCGAAGAAAAAATCCACACTAAAGACATTCCCAACAGCGTCACCATGGCCATGTTGCGTTACGGAAAGCCGATTCACGGCCCATCCAACGAAATTATCAAGTCACTCGATGTGACGCGTGATGAAAGTCTTGGCCCGGAAAGTCTTGATTGGCTCGGTGTGCCCATGCTGGATCATGGCGAAGTGGTCGGTGGCGTCGTCGTGCAAAGCTATGATGCCGAACACGTTTACACCAATGAAGATCAAGCCTTGCTGGCCTATGTCGCCCAACATATTTTGACAGCCCTGCAAAGACGCGAAGCACAGGAAGAACTGGAAAAACGCGTCAGCGAACGCACCTTTGAATTGCAGCAGGAAGTCGCCGTTCGGCAACGCAGCGAGCGTCTGCAACAAGCCCTGTTCCGCATTGCCGAAGAAAGCCAAAGCAGCGAGAGCATGGAGGCATTCTATGCCTCCGTACATAAAATTGTCGGCGAGTTGTTGCATGCGAAA
>JBOHYH010000239.1:0-16771 GCA_050737775.1 Arenimonas sp. | reverse complement strand
AAGGAAAGCCCAAGAAAGTCGCCTTGATTGCCTGCCTGAGATCCTTCATTACCCAGCTAAATGCCATGCTGCGAGATAACACCGATTGGGGTGCAACGGCTAGGTGATGCAGACAGTTGCTCCCACAAAATCAAAAACTAAACCCCCAACTGCAGCCAATTGGCCACAACACCGCGCGCTTCATCCACACCCAATTTTGTTTCGGATGAAAACAACTGCACACTCGCGGTACCCGCCAATTGTGCTTTGACTTCGCGAATGGTCTTGGTTTGTTCGCCGCGCCCGATCTTGTCGGCTTTCGTCAATAAAATATGCGCTGGCATATGTCGACGGAATGCATAGCTCAACATGCCCTGGTCAAATTCACGCATCGGGTGGCGGATATCCATGACCACGATCAATCCGGCCAACGCTTGGCGGGTATGAAAAAATTCATTGATAAATTCCTGCCAGTGCACGCGCAAATTTTCCGGTACCTTGGCATAGCCATAACCTGGCAGATCGACCAGGTGTTTTTCCGGTGCGATCTGGAAATACACCAATTGCTGTGTACGGCCGGGGGTTTTTGAGGTTCGCGCCAAACTATTTTGGTTGCACAAAGTGTTCAGAGCACTGGATTTACCGGCATTTGAACGTCCGGCGAAGGCAACTTCAAAGCCGGCATCGGTCGGCAATTGGCTGGGTAAGTGGGCGGCTAGCCGGTATTCGGCACGAGCAAGTGGATTCTTCATGGCGCTAGTTTACGCGAAGGCGGTCAAAACCAAGGTGCTTTGGCACGACTTTCATTGACCATACCCCACGCAGACTGGGATAATCAGCATCTTAGCCGCATATTTTCGGCCCTTAAAATCATTGTTCGGAGCCTTTCCATGAAGTTCTCCCCCATTATTGGTGTGGTTGCTGCTGTTCTCGTCACTGGTGCTATCGCTGCGCAACAAGCAGCCACCGTTCAAGCAGTCGCAGAGGCAAGCCCCGCTCCGGTGGCTGCTTTGGTCGATAACAAACCAGCGATTGCCGGTGATGCTACGCGCGGGCAAGGCAAAGCGGGCACTTGCTCAGCTTGCCACGGTGCCGATGGCAATGCCGCTGATCCGCAATACCCGAAACTGGCCGGACAGCACGAACTCTATGTCGCCCGCCACTTAGCCCTGTTCCAAAACGGTGGTCGTGAAAATCCGGTCATGATGGGTATGGCAGCAGTCCTGACGCCTCAGGATATGCGCGATGTGGGCGCCTACTTCGCCACCCAGAAGGTCCTGGCGGGTATTGGCGACGACTCGGTTATCAAGGAAGGCCCAAATCAGGGCAAAAAATATTACCAAGTCGGTGAGCGTATTTACCGCGGCGGCAAAGCCGACGGAACCCCGTCTTGCATCGCTTGTCACGGCCCGACTGGCCGCGGCATTCCAGGCCCAACCTATCCCGCGATTGGCGGCCAGCATGCCAGCTATACCGCAGCCAAGCTGACAGCATTCAAAGCCGGAACTATTTGGGGCAAAGATGATCAATCCAATGCCGTGATGAAAGCCGTAGCAAAAAACCTGAGCGATGAAGAAATCCAGGGCTTGGCTACCTATCTGCAAGGCCTGCATGATGCTTCGGAAGGCCAGGTTGCTGTCACAAAGTAAAAGTTCCGCTTTCCCCCTCGCCGCTTTCAGCCTGGGTTATAAAGCCACCCGGCAAAGTGCCGCCAGTTTGTTTAATCAGGAGAGTTCCATGTTGCGTCGTGTGCTGATTGCTTTGTCTTTCTTGTTACCGCTTGCCGCGTTGGCTCAACCTATGGCTCCAGGCATGCCACGCGCTGGGATTGACTACGTTGCTCTGCAGGCACCACAACCGACCTTTAGCAATGTCAAAGGCAAGATCGAAGTCGTTGAAGTCTTCAGTTACGCCTGTCCGCACTGCGCACACTTTCAACCCTTCATCGGTGCCTGGAAGAAAAAAGCGCCGGCAGACGTGAACTTTATCTACATGCATGCCGCTGGTGGCGGCGCCTGGGAACGTTTTGCCCGCGGATTTTACGTGGCAGAAAGCAAAAAAATCCTGCCTCGGACTCACGATGCTTTATTCAAATCGATTTTCGAAGAAAGAAAATTGACCCCCAATGCATCGCTGGATGAGATTGCCGATTTTTATGCCGGCTTCGGTGTCGACAAAGACAGTTTTCTTGCTGCCATGATGAGCAAAACCATCAACGAAAAAGTGACTAAATCTACGCAATTCAGTATTCGTACCGGTGCTGACAGCACGCCTACGATCGTAATCAATGGCAAATACAAGATTAATGCCACGCAGGACCGCGGGCTTGAAGGCATGATCAAAACCATCGATTTCATCATCGCCAAAGAACGCGCAGCGATGAAACTGGCAAAAACCAAAGTCGCTGCAAAATAATTTTTCTAAAGTGGTATATGACGTACGCGTCAGGAGATTTTGAATGAGTACAATTTTACGTCGTGTTTTTGCCGCATGCATGCTGCTTCTGCCTATCACCCTTGTCGCACAAACAACTTCACCACGCGTGAACGTTGACTACACGATCATTGCAACACCACAACCTGTTTACGCTCCCATCAAAGGCAAGATTGAAGTTGCAGAAGTATTTAGTTATGCCTGCGGCGCTTGCGCGAGTGCGAATCCGACTGTCGGTGCATGGCATAAAACCAAAGCCGCCGATATCAATTTTGTCTATATCCATTCGGTAGTTCAGGGTGGCCCATGGGAACGTTTTGCCCGCGGCTTTTATGCTGCCGAAGCCAAGAAAATACAGCCTCGCAGCCACGATGCCGTTTTTCAGGCCGTGTTCGTGGATGAAACTCTCTCGCATAGTGCATCGCTGGAAGATATTGCCAAGTTTTATAGCAAGTTTGGTATTAGCTCCGCACAAATGCTGGCCATCATGAATAGCCCGAGCATCAATGCAAAATTGAATCGCTCCAAGCAATTCAGTCTTCGTACCGGTGCAAATACGACACCAACAATCATCGTCGCCGGGAAATACAAAGTGAACGCCACCCGTGAAGGCGGTTTTCCGGGCATGATGCGCACAGTCGATTTTCTGGTGGCAAAAGAGCGCGCTGCACTTGCGGCACGCGCACCCGGCAAGCCGGCAACTCCCGTCGTCGCACCAGCAGTCAAAAAATAATCCGTTATACAAAAGGCCGATCATCGGCCTTTTTTTTCAGCTGGCTTTTCTGCGTACTTGAGACCAGACTAGCGACACAACCATGAGCAGCCCAGCTTCCATCAGAATATTAAGCAGTAATATCCAGGCCGGTTCCCGGACCCGGGCTTATCGTGAATATGTCACCCGTTCCTGGTCTCATGTATTGCCGAACGGCAAGCGGGCCAATCTTGATGATCTGGCTCGCCTGACTTCCCAGTTCGATATCGTCGGCTTGCAGGAAAGTGATCCCGGCAGTTTGCGCTCGGGCTTTGATAATCAGGGCAATGTACTTGCCGAACTCGCAAAATTTCCGTTTCATAGCCATCAGGCCAATCGTCGCATTGGCCGCATTGCTGGAAGCGGCAATGCATTACTCAGTCGTCTGGAACCTTGCGAAATGCTCGATTATGTTTTGCCTGGCCGATTGGCTGGGCGCGGCGTACTCATTGCCACTTTCGGCAGCGGAAAACAAAGTTGGCAACTCGCGATTACACACTTATCGCTCGGCGTAAAATCACGCCAACTGCAATGCAATTTTCTGGCGGATTTATTTGGCGACGCGCGTCGCCTGGTCTTGATGGGGGACTTCAACTGTGAAGCAGATGCCCCTGAAATGCAGGTGCTATATCGACGCACCCGACTGCAGGCACCGCCGCAAAGAATTATTACCTTCCCGAGTTGGGCGCCGGCCAGATCGCTAGATCACATTTTGTGTGCCGGTTTTGATGTCAGTGATTATGAAGCGGTAGTAGCTGCAGGCTCAGACCATCTGGCAGTCGCTGCCACGCTAAAAGATCCTATGCAAATGTAGGAGAGCTCCAACCCGAACACATTTTGATCTTCTTGGGATTGAAAACTCTCCGACAATCATCTCAATGCATAGCCAAACTGCTGGCGGAACTGTTCGGCAAACTGTTCGTAATCAAAGCGCTGGTTTTGCGGACCCACATTCTCGATTTTCAGAGCGCCCATCAAAGATGCAATGCGGCCAGTCGTGGCCATATCCATGCCGTTCATCCAGCCATAAATCAAACCAGCGCGATAAGCATCGCCGCAACCGGTGGGATCCACGACACGAATGGCGGTCGCTGCTGGAATTTGCATCATTCCGTTCTTGGAATGGATTTCGGAGCCTTTCGGCCCGCGCGTAATCAGATAAGCCTGCACTCGCTCGGCAATTTGTTTTTCAGTCAGTCCGGTTTTTTCCTGCAACAGGTTGGACTCATAGTCGTTCACGGTGACATAAGTAGATTGTTCGATCATCTGGGTCAGCTCCTTGCCGTTGAACAGCGGCATGGCTTGGCCAGGATCGAAAATGAACGGAATATTGCATTCGGCGAATTCGGTCGAATTCTGCAACATGGCTTCGTAGCCGTCTGGCCCGACAATACCAAAGCCGACATCTGGCACATCACGAACATGGTTCTCGTAAGAACGCATCATGGCACCAGGATGAAAAGCGGTGATCTGGTTATCGTCCAGATCGGTCGTGATGAAGGCCTGTGCTGTAAACAAATCCTGCAACTCCTTCACAAATTGCAGGCTGATGCCGCATTCCTCGAAATGGGCCCGATAGGTAGCAAAATCCTGGCCTACGGTCGCCATAGGAACCGGATTGCCGCCCAACAACTTCAAGTTGTAAGCAATATTGCCTGCGCAGCCACCGAATTCACGGCGCATGCGCGGCACCAGAAAAGACACATTCAGGATATGCACTTTGTCAGGCAGGATGTGGTTTTTGAACTGGTCTGGAAACACCATAATGGTGTCGTAAGCGAGCGAACCACAAATCAATGCCGATGCCATCATTAAATCCTTGAGGGGTGGCCGCAAAGGCCAATAAATCAAACTTGCTTCAGGGCGCATATATTAACGCGAGCTGTACGTTATGGCATTAAATATTTCTCGGAACTATTTCTCAGAAACAGTGATTATTCCTTGCTCTCAGGGCCTTGTAATTGATACTCTAACAACTTCATTTTTCTTATCTAGCGCAGGCTTCAACGATGTTCAAGAAGCTCCGCGGGCTGTTTTCAAACGATCTATCCATTGATCTCGGCACCGCAAATACCCTTATCTATGTTCGTGGCCAAGGCATTGTCCTGAATGAGCCTTCTGTTGTAGCAGTTCGTCGTGACCGTACTGGTAGCAATACCATGATCGTTGCTGCGGTCGGCACAGAAGCAAAGCAAATGCTTGGTCGTACTCCTGGCAATATCGCGACCATCCGCCCGATGAAAGACGGCGTGATTGCCGACTTCACCTACACCGAAGCGATGTTGAAACACTTTATTCGCAAAGTGCATACTTCGCGCTTCCTGCGCCCAAGTCCACGCGTGCTGATTTGCGTACCTTGTGGTTCAACACAAGTCGAACGCCGAGCAATCAAAGAGTCGGCTGAAGAAGCAGGCGCACGCGAAGTGTATTTGATCGAAGAGCCAATGGCCGCTGCGATCGGTGCCGGTATTCCGGTACACGAAGCACGCGGCTCGATGGTCATTGACGTCGGCGGCGGCACTTCCGAAATCGCCGTGATTTCCTTGAACGGCATTGTGTATGCACAATCTGTGCGCATCGGTGGCGACCGCTTCGATGAAGCCATCATCAACTATGTGCGTCGCAACCACGGCACGCTGATTGGTGAAACAACTGCCGAACGCATCAAGCTGGAAATCGGCAATGCTTTCCCGCAGGCAGAAGTTCGCGAGATGGAAGTCTCGGGCCGTAACTTGGCGGAAGGCGTGCCTCGCATGATTTCCATCAATACGACCGAAGTGCTCGAAGCCTTGCACGAACCTTTGGCCGGCATCGTCAGCGCAATCAAACAAGCACTTGAACAAACGCCACCGGAATTGTGCGCCGACGTTGCCGTTCGCGGCATCGTGCTCACCGGCGGCGGTGCATTATTGAAAGATCTGGACAAATTGATTTCCGAAGAAACTGGACTGCACGTTCATGTTGCCGATGATCCGTTGACCTGCGTTGCCCGTGGCGGCGGTCGTGCGCTGGAGTTGGTCGACATGCATGGCAATGAATTTTTCTCACCGGAATAATTCGAATATCTTTTCAATGATTGATCAAAAAAAATGTTTGTGTTCTTTCAACATTTTTCATAGCAGTTCAATGCCGGCGCGTTCATCGCGCCGGTTTTTTTAACACGCAGAGGCTCGGGATCTATTCGTGGTGTACGCGTCATCATCTGCCAAGCGGTTTAGCGATAGCGCCAGCGAGACGCTACCGCTGCTGGCTTACCTGATTTTAGCCAGCGCATTGATGTTGACTGACCACCGGATGAACATCGGCCAGCAGACCCGAAAACAGTTGTCGGTGGTGATCGAGCCCGTGTGGTGGCTAGCATCTCTGCCATCTCGCATGTGGTCCGGTGTCGATGACGAACTCGCCACCCGGCAAGCATTGCAGGATGACAACCAACGATTATTGCGCGAGCTGCAAATCGTGAATGCGCGAATGCAACGCATGGGTGCGATCAACGATGAAAACCAGCGCCTGCGTGATTTGCTAAACGCAACCCGAAACGGCAGCCTGCAAGTTCAGATGGTCAGCATTCTGGATGTCGATTTGAATCCTTACCGGCAACGCATAGTACTCAACTCGGGGACATACCAGGGTGTAAAAGTCGGCCAGGCCATCATGGATGCCGGTGGCATTTTAGGCCAGATTATCGAAGTCACTGATAACAAGGCGACTGCACTACTCGTTACCGATGCCGACCATGCCATTCCGGTACAAGTCGCACGCTCTGGTTTTCGCAGCATTGCCTTTGGCACCGGCGAACCGAATTCATTACTGATACCCGACATTCCACAAAGCGCCGACATTCGCAAAGGCGATGTGCTGGTCACATCGGGTATGGGGGGGCGCTTTCCTGCAGGCTTTCCTGTCGCGATTATTGAAAGCCTGAAACCGAATGACACGGGCTTGTTTATGGTGGGCCGTGCAAAACCGGCTGCACGTCTGGATCGCGGTCTGGAAGTGCTACTCGTGAATGAAATCATTCCGAGCCCGGTAATACCTGCCCCTGTCGTTGCTGCACCTATTATTCCTGCGACAAATATCGCAGAACCCGTGACAACAACGGCCACAATAAAACCCGCCGCCAAAGCCGAGCCGGCTGCCAATTCGGAAGAAGACGAAACACCATGATTCGCCAATCTTCCAGCACCATGCGCATCGTTAGTTTATTGCTTGGTCTGCTGTTTCAGATTATTCCGCTGCCATCCGGTCTGGATTTGGCAAGGCCGTATCTGCTTGCGTTATTCATTTGCTACTGGTGTCTTGAGACGCCGGAAAAAACCGGTCTCGGCACTGCGTTTGTTTTTGGACTACTTTCGGATTTATTTACCGGAGGCTTGCTCGGCGAACAGGCATTGCGCCTGGTGATCCTGGCATTTCTGGTGTCACGTTTTCGCGCTCGTCTTAGATTTTTCCCGCTGTGGCAACAAGCACTCGCGGTTCTTGTTTTGTTGCTGAACGACCTGCTGATCATGAGCCTGCTGCATTGGCTGACGAATGACAATGCACTTTCCTGGGTCGCGTGGTTGTCACCCGTGCTCGGAATGTTGCTATGGCCATGGCTATTTGTTGCCATTGATATGTTGCGACTACGTGCCCGCGAGAGAAGTTGATGGTCCGCAGCCTGCGCCGCCAACGCATCAAAAACAATATTGCTGAAAGTGAGCAATTTCGACGACGTTCGTTTATCGGTTTTGTCTGTATTGCACTGGCAATGCTCGGCTTGTCATTCGGCTATTTCCGTTTGCAGGTATTGCAACACCAGGAATACCAATTGCGGTCTGATGCCAATCGCATAAAACCACGCCCGATTGTTCCGGCCCGCGGATTGATTTACGACCGCAACGGAAAATTACTGGCAGACAATATTCCTGCCTATCGCGTCGAATTGGTGCCGGACCAAATCGAGGATATCGACAAGACCGTTGCCGATATAAAAAAAATAATTTCTCTCAGCACGGAAGATCTCGAAGCTTTTCAACAGGCGCGAAAAGCAACCGGTCGCTTTCGTCCGGTCGTTCTGAAATTGCGTTTGAACGAAGAAGAGCGCGCCAAGCTGGCTTTGAATCGCTATCGCTTGCCAAATGTCGAAGTGGTGCCGTATCTCACCCGACGTTATCCCTATGAAAACATGTTCGCCCACGTCATCGGCTATGTCGGCCGGGTTGATGCCAAGGACCTTGAAAAAATGGCGGATAGCAAATTCTCGGCACTATCCCACACTGGAAAATCAGGTCTCGAAAAATTTTACGAGAAAGATCTCCGCGGTGAAATTGGTTACGAGTCAGTTGAAACCAATGCACAGGGCCGCTCCCTGAAGACTATCGGTATGCAACAGGCAAGCCCTGGTTACGATATTCAATTAAGCATTGATGCCGATTTGCAAAAAGCCACCATTGAAGCTTTTGGCGAACTGCAAGGCGCTGCAATTGCCGTTGATCCGCGGACGGGCGAAGTTCTGGCGATGGTCAGCCTGCCTTTGTTTGATCCGAATTTGTTTATCAACGGCATTTCTCACAAGAACTATCGTGCCTTGACCGACAATCTTTCGCGTCCCTTGTATGACAGAAATTCACAAGGCGGTACCGCACCTGGCTCCACCATCAAGCCTTTTGTTGGATTAGCCGGCCTGGAATCAGGCATCAGAAAACCCGAAGACAAAATTTTATCCACGGGCGAATTTTTTCTGCCGGGTGTCTCACGCGGTTTTCGTGACTCGCATCATGGTGGTCATGGCTGGGTTGATTTGCAGGAATCCATCGCACAGTCGGTGAATACCTATTACTACAAATTGGCGATTGATCTGGGTATACAACGTTTTGACAGCTACATGCTGCAGTATGGTTTTGGGAAAAAAACCGGCATTGATCTGCCCAGCGAAAGCATAGGCATTCTTCCTTCACCAGAATGGAAGCGAAAAAGATTCAATGAAGCCTGGTATCCGGGCGATACCGTTAATGCAGGCATTGGCCAGGGCGCGTGGAATGTAACACCCTTGCAACTGGCACAGGCAACTGCCGCACTTGCCAATAATGGCGCACGGCACAAATTGCATTTGCTGAAAGCAAAACGAAAAGGTTTTCAAACCCAATGGCTGCCGGAAGCGCTGGCTCCCACCGAAAAAATCGTGAATGACCAGGCGCATATCGATGCCGTTAAAAGGGGCATGTGGGGAGCCGTGAATGGCCCTCGTGGTACTGCTCGTGCAATCGCCGTCGGTGCGCCTTACACGATTGCAGGCAAAACCGGAACAGCACAACGCGTCAGCCGGAAAGGCAACGTCAGTCTTAATCCGAACCAGCTCGCCATGAATCAACGCCATCAGGCTTTGTTTATTGCATACGCTCCTGCCGACAACCCGCAGATTGCCATAGCGGTGATGGTCGAACACGGTGGTTTTGGAGCAACGACAGCAGCGCCTATTGCAAGAAAAATGATGGATGCCTGGCTGCTTCCAAAAACACCTGCAACAACAGACGCACCGTCAGCAACGCCTAACGAAAACCCGGCTGCGAACGCCACTGCGCCCACGACGAGTGCTCACCCATGATGCGCTGGTTGCAGGCATGGTTGGCAGATTGGCTGGATTGCATTGATGTTCCGCTGCTCATTGGTTTGATATTGATTCTCTGCTCCAGTCTGGTCGTACTTTCCAGTGCAGGTGCCTCAGAAGGCCAGCATTTCGTGTTGGCACAGGGCGCACGCTTCGCTGCCGGCCTAGTGGCGATGCTGTTGATTGCCCGCATTCCTCCGCATCGCTTGCGGGCGTGGACGCCGATTATTTTTGCTTTCACTCTGGCATTGATGCCGGTGGTATTTGCCGTTGGTTCTGGTCGCAGCGCAAGACTGTGGATTAATCTGGGCTTCTTTTATTTACAGCCGGGCGAACTCTTGAAGCTCAGTGTGCCGATGATGGTGGCTTGGTATTTGCACCGCGTGGTACTGCCGCCAACATGGACAAGCCTTGCCATTTGCGCTCTGATTATCGGCATACCCTCGGCGTTGATCATCAGACAGCCCGATCTCGGCACCGGCTTGCTGGTGGGTGCATCCGGCGTATTCGCGCTGTATTTGGCCGGCCTGCATTGGTGGCGCATCGGTTTGTTTGCCGGAGCCGGCCTGGCATCGCTTCCCGTCGCTTGGTTATTTCTGCGCGAATACCAAAAGAATCGCATCCTCACTTTTCTCAATCCGGAAAACGATCAGCTGGGTACCGGCTGGAATATTATTCAATCGAAAATCGCCATTGGTTCCGGCGGTTGGTTCGGCAAAGGCTGGGGCAATAGTACCCAGGCAAAACTGGACTACCTGCCCGAGCACACCACGGATTTTTTGTTTTCCGTTCTGTCCGAAGAATGGGGCTGGCTGGGCGTTATTTTTATTTTCAGCTTGTATGTTTTCGTGGTGGGTCGTTGTTTATGGATCGCGGCGAATGCTCGCGACGGATATTCGCGAATTCTGGTAGGCGCATTGGCGATGACATTCTCGGTGTACGTATTGGTCAATGGCGGCATGGTCGTCGGGCTCTTGCCTGTCGTTGGCGTTCCCATGCCCTTACTCAGCTATGGCGGCACTTCGGCCGTATCCTTATTGGCTGGATTCGGAATTGTCATGTCAGCCAAGGCTCATCGAAAATTCATGGGCGCCTAGCTGAACAAAATCTTTATCCATGCCGTGTTAGATTATTAAAAATTTCAGGTGCCACACTATGCGTATTGCGTTAATGACTGCTTCAATCTGTTTTCTGGCCGGCTGTGCAGGCGATGTCAAAAAGAATGAGGCAGCACCGGTTGCGGCATCTGTGCCAACCGTACAAACCACTCCGGCAATAAGTAGCGCCGTGATGCCTGCTGCAACAACTGCTCTGCTTGCTCCGCCTTTGAAGCCGGAAGAAAAAATCGAGCAATTTATTGTTTCAACTTCCAAAAAATACAATATTCCGGAATCCGAAATCCGTGCAACGCTGGCACAAGCACAGTATCGCCAAAGTATTATTGATGCGATTACCCGCCCTGCCGAAGCCAAGCCCTGGAAAAGTTACCGGCCGATTTTTATTACCGAGGCACGTATCGCTGGCGGACGTAAGTTCATGGCCGAACATCGCGAAGAATTGCTACGCGTACAGAATCGCACTGGCGTTCCGGCAGAAATTATTGTTGCGATCATCGGTGTGGAAACGAGCTACGGTGGAAACATGGGCAACTATAAAGTGCTTGATGCACTTTATACGCTTGGCTTTTATTACCCGAAGCGTGAAGCGTTTTTCTCGAGCGAGTTGGCACATTTATTTGAACTGAGCCGCGTCGAAAAATTCGATATTCAGCAACTCAAGGGCAGCTATGCCGGTGCCATGGGCTGGGGACAGTTTATGCCATCGAGTTATTTGAATTATGCCCAGGACGGCGACAACGACGGACGCAGGAATCTTTTCGTCAACCTCGATGACGTGTTTTCGTCGGTAGCCAATTATTTTGTTGGCTACGGCTGGCGCAAAGGTGAGCCGGTATTTGTTCGCGCTAGCGCCGATAGCAACGCGCAGGCTTTCGTACCCGAAACGATGGAAGCGAAATACAGCCTCGCCGAGCTCGCGCAAAAAGGCTATCGCCCTGTTGAAACCGCGCCAAACCTGCCGGCGACTTTGTTGACTCTCGAAGGAAATGAAGGCACCGAACACTGGATCGGCTTCCAGAATTTCTACGTGATCACCCGATATAATCGTTCACCGCTTTATGCGATGTCTGTGTTTCAGCTCGCCCAGGCGATCGCAGCACCAGCGATGCCTCCTGCACAATGAGATGTTCTGTCACTGCACTGCTACTAGTGCTTTCACTTGCAGCCTGCGCCAGCAAACCCGAACGTAAATCGACCGAACCCCCGACGCACGTCGTTCGGCAAAGCTCACCGCAACTTCAAAAGCCCGATGTCGATGGCGATTTTGAAAAACACGATCCGTGCGCCCCGATTTACGATCACGATGAAAAGCACTACACCGCCGGCGGCTTGTACGCTCCGCAGTTGACCGACAGTGCGCCGGCCAGCGCCATCGAGGTAGACAAATTAATCGAGCCGTCACCCAAACCAGTGCCGCTTGCTCGTTACGGCAATAAATCGCCCTACACCGTTTTAGGCAAGTCATATTACGTGCTCGACAAAGCAGATGACTATGATCAGCGTGGCATTGCCTCCTGGTACGGACAGAAATTCAACGGCAGAAAAACTTCCAGTGGTGAAATTTATTCTATTTGTGAATTCACCGCGGCACACAAGACATTGCCTTTGCCGAGTTATGTTCGCGTCACCAATGGTAGAAACGGCAAAAGCGTCGTGGTCCGCGTGAATGACCGAGGCCCCTTCCATGAAGGCCGAATCATTGATTTAAGTTACGTGGCTGCCGTACGCATTGGTCTCGACAAAACCGGCACTGCGCCAGTACACGTCGAACTGATCCGGTTCGGCGATTTAAAAAACGATAATACGCCCGAGATACCATTCGATAACAAGCCAAAACTAGATTCAGATAACTCGGCCGATGAAGTATCCCTCCAATTCGGAAGTTTTGCCGAGAAAGACAATGCAAAGCGCTTGCAAGATCGCCTGGAAGCTGCCGATATCCGGAATATCGAACTCGATAAAGTCGAGATTAAAGGTCAGTCAATCTGGCGTGTGCAATTGCATGCGTTGAAAAATGAACGCTTGCATGAAATTCTCGAGAAAATTCGCCAAATGGGCCTACCAAAACCGAAAGTTTTCTCGCAAAAGCTTTAGAATTCACCTATTCAATTATTAGCGTCTGCTGGAGTTCCTATGCGTTTGCAACACCTTTTCTTAACGGCCTTTTTTACAGCCACCGTTGGACTTGCCACGGCTCAAACTCCGACGCCCAATCCTGCGATCCCTGGCCCTGCGACGGCCCCCGCACCAACGCCGCCAGCACCAGCCCCGCAATCGGCAAAAGCCTGGCTATTGATGGATTCGGCAACCGGACAAATTCTGGCGGGTGAAAACGTCGATATGCCTGTGGAGCCTGCCAGCATTACCAAGGTAATGACCAGCTATGTTGTAGCGGCCGAAATCAAGAATGGCAAAATCAAGGACACCGACTTGGTGACCATTTCGGAAAATGCCTGGCGTGGTGGTGGCGGTAGCACGGATGGTTCCACCAGCTTTTTACCACTCAATGGCCAGGTGAATCTCGCCGAACTTGAAAAAGGCATGGTCATTCAATCGGGTAACGATGCCGCCATAGCGCTGGCCGAACACGTGGCCGGTAGCGAGCAGGCTTTCGTTTCCTTGATGAATAGCTATGCGAAACGCATCGGCATGAAAAAAACGCATTTCATGAATCCGCACGGCTTAAGCGCCGAAGGCCATATATCGACAGCACATGACTTGGCCTTGATGGGTCGCGCAATGATTCGCGATTTTCCGACTGCGTATGCCTACAACAAAATGAAGGAATTTACCGTCAACGGCATTACGCAACATAACCGTAATGGTTTGTTGTGGAAGGACCCAACAGTTGACGGCATTAAAACCGGTCACACTTCCGGGGCCGGTTATTGCCTGCTGGCTTCCGCACAACGCGACAACCAGCGTTTGATTTCAGTAGTCATGGGGATTGAAAGTAAATCTCAAGCTGAAGGGTTCCGCCTTCGTGAAATGGGAAATCTGAATTTGCTCAACTGGGGTTTCCGCTTCTTTGAATCACACACGCTTTATGCGGCCGGCGCCAAGATTGCCGAACCGAAAATCTGGAAAGGAAAAGCGGATCTGGTGAGCCTTGGTGTTGCACAACCCATGCAAATCAATGTGCCGCGTGGTCGTTATCAGGAACTGAAGCCAAGCATGGACTTGCCGAAATTTGTCGTTGCCCCGCTCAAGAAAGGCCAGAAGGTAGGTACGGTACGCGTGAGCCTGGATGGCAAAGTAGTCGCCGAGCGTGATCTGGTGGCGCTGAATGATGTGGAGGAAGCAGGCTTCTTCGGACGCTTGTGGGATGAATTCTGGATGTGGTGGGAGTCGTAATCGACTCTTGCTGCAAAAAGCATCTACTCGCATGAAAAGCCAAATTGCACACTATCAATTAGTTTCCGAACTTGGCCGTGGTGGCATGGGCATCGTATACAAGGCTTACGAGCCAGCACTCGAACGCTATGTCGCCATCAAGGAATTGGCTTCCTCGCTATCACATGATCCTGACCTGGTGCAGCGCTTCATTCGCGAAGCGCGGGCAATGGCAGCATTGAATGATCCGCATATCATTCAAATTCATTTCATCGGACAGGATGGCGAGCAACCTTATTTCGCAATGGAATTTGTCGACGGTGAAAGTCTGGCATCATTGCTCGAGCGCGAAGGCTCTTTAAAAACGGCCGATGCACTGAAAATTTGCCAGCAAGCTGCCCGTGGGCTTGCGAGCGCGCATGCACAAGGCGTGATTCATCGGGATATCAAACCAAGCAATTTAATGCTGAATAAACGCGATCAGCTCAAGATCGCAGATTTCGGCATTGCATTTACCCAACGGGATTTCTCGAAAAAACTTACCGCTACCGGCGATGTCGTCGGTACGCCAGGTTATTTGTCACCGGAAGTTTGTCTTGGCAACCCTGTCGATGCACGTTCGGATTTATTTGCGCTAGGCATAGTGCTTTACGAAATGCTGAGCGGGCAAATCCCGTTCAACGACCCTAGCCCCTTGAGGTTAATGTTAAGTGTCGTGGAATCCGAAGTGCCGGACATACGTAAGCTAAATCAGAGCATAGATCAGGAGACTGTCGCTATTCTCAATGCATTGCTAGCCAAGAATCCGGATGATCGCTACCAGTCAGCGGACTCCTTAATGGCTGCGATTGCAAAACATTCCGCCATGACTGACCAGGTACTGTCCGTTCACGCCCGATTGCCGACAGGTGCCGCCAGCACGATGCTGGCAACCCCGGGGCTTGCAAAGGTGGCAAATCAAGCTGGGATTACCAAGCAAGTCAGCCCCGAAAACACCAGCCAGGACCCTAGCAACGGTTCCAAAAAACATCTGCGACTACTACTGGCCGCTATCGTATTTATTGGCATAGCCGGCCTGATTTGGCTTATTCGGCCTGCGGAATTCGGGCCCGCTAAAAAACTTCCAGAATCAAAAGCTGAAGTTTCCCAAACTGCACAGGAATCCGTAGCAATACCCGCTGTTGCAATAGAAACTTCGATCAGTTCTGCGACAACTCCAGTGAGCACACCAATCGTTGAAAAAACGGCCCCCGAAAATTCCGTATCGCTATCCTCTGGAAAAGTTTCTGCTACCGTAGAAAAAAAGCCCATTGCGAAAGCAAAATCTGTAACACCTTCACAATTAATGCATAAATACGGCGAGGTCTATCTTGGCCCGCAAAACCAGGAAGTGTCCGTTGCTGAAGTCGACGGTGAAGACATCGCATATATCAAAGTCACCGGCATCAATAGCCCCTACGATGGCAAAGTGATTCGCACTGAGCCACGGCCTGCGGCATATGACGGTCGAGATTATGCGATTCAACATGAAGGCAGCGACTATGTCGTTTTGGTAAAACGCAAACACAATGGTCGTGACATGTATGTCGCACTTTTTCTACCCGGCCTGGGAGGCGAAGTAAAACTGAGCTTTGACAGTGCATTGTCGAAGCAACTGGATACAAATGCCATTCGCGATCAATTTCTAAACCAGAAACAGTAACGCGAAATATTCAACCCACTTACATCCGGCCTGTTGATGATAATTTCTCACAAACACAAGTTTATTTTTTTCGCCATCCCTAAAACGGGCACGCATACGGTACGACAAGCATTGCGTGAACATCTGGGACCTGACGATCTCGAGCAAGTGGGCTTGTTTGTTCAAAAACGTTTCGCATTCCCAGAATTGAAGGATTTCACTTCAGGCCATGTAAGCGCAAACCAAATTCGCCCCATCCTTGGCGAAGAAACTTTTAATTCCTATTTTAAATTTGCCTTTGTCAGAAACCCGTTCGACCGCTTCGTTTCCTACTGCTCGTTCATGAGCCGCGATAATGGTGCTTTTGCAGCACAGCCTAAAGCTTTCATGAAACATGTCATCACGCAGATAAAACCGGCCGACCATTTGCTATACAAGCCGCAAAATTATTTTCTTGTCGATACCGCAGGTGCGCTTTCGGTCGACTTCATAGGTCGCAACGAATCGATGCAGGATTCCTACAATGAAATCTGTTCAAGCCTAGGCATACCTGCCGCCATGCTAGGTGTCGTGAATAGTTCGCAACACAAGCCTTTTATGGAATATTATGACGAGGAAACCTATGCTCTTGTTGCCGACTTGTACAACAGAGATATAGATTTATTCGGATATCGGTGAGATCAATGAAGACGAATCCCCGCAAGGCAACTTCGGTTAAATTTCTCTGCGAGCTCGACGTGCGCGAGCTGGCGGAAGCCGTTTCGAATATTCCTGCGTCTGTATGGGATGCCGAAAATTCGCACAAGCCCAACAAATTCGAAGCTTTGGATAAAACTCAGCACATTGTTTTTCGCTTCGTGAAAAGCGTGCAAGACCATAAGGAGTCT
>JBOHYH010000238.1:0-3027 GCA_050737775.1 Arenimonas sp. | reverse complement strand
CGCTGCGACAGACCCGGGCGCGGCAAGCAGCGCCCCTACGGGAAATTGAAATCTATTCGTCGAAATCCGAACGGTCATCCAGCGGCAAAACCGTCTGCTGCAAATCGATATAGCCTTCACCGGCCATGATCTTCTTGAATTCACCACGCGACACTGAAACATAACGTTCATTGCCGCCAATCTGCACTTGCGGACCTTCCTTGACGGCTCGGCCATTTTCGTCAACACGTACCACCATGGTGGCTTTTTTGCCGGTATGACAAATGGTTTTTATTTCGGTCAATGAATCGGCCCAAGCCAGCAGGTACTGGCTACCCTCGAATAATTCGCCGCGAAAATCGGTGCGCAAACCATAGGCTAATACCGGAATATTGTGTTGATCGACAATTTCCGTCAGCTGCCAGACCTGATTTTTGCTCAGGAACTGGGCTTCATCCACCAGCACACAATCGATTTTCTGGTGCTTCGCTAATACCCGTCCCAACAAAATTTCCAGATCGTCATCGCGTTCAAACGCGACGGCTTTTGCCTTCAAGCCGATTCTGGATGCGACCATGCTTTCACCGGCGCGATTGTCCAGCTTGGGTGTAAAGATGAGCGTGCGCATACCGCGTTCATGGTAGTTGTAGGCACTCTGCAGCAAGGTCGTCGTCTTGCCAGCATTCATTGCCGAATAATAGAAAAATAATTTTGCCACAAGCCACCTGGTTTCGAGAGTTAATTACTTGCCGTTCATGCCGCTTCTGCAGACAACCATACGCCCATTGAAACGAAAAATAGACTTGCTCCGAACACATGCATCACCAGCGATACTGGACGCAAACAATACGGAAAAAGCCTCAGACATCAATTCAAAAACAGAAGCCAAGGCATAAGAAACCATCTCCGTTCTTCTACGGTTTTTTCTTGTCTGCTTCAGGCAACAATGATGGTGTCGTCTGCAGTGGTCCGATACTTACATTGCCCTTAGGAGGATTTTTCCAAGCGGTATCCTGCCATTTGAAATATTGCTCCGGCTTCCAGAACTTGTCTTGATAATACTGCGATCCATCAATGGTTTCAGGACCGGAAGAGGTAAAAATGGTAATCGACAGACTGCCGACCATCCCGGTCCGGCTGCCAGTAACTTTGCTTTTGGCCTGGCGCAACGCTCTTGCCAGGCGCTTCTTGGCCACATCATCGCCGTATATTTCATACAAGCCCCGACCCATTTCAATTGCATGTTCGCGTTCCTGTGTTGTCAGGCTTGCCCAATACTTTTCGCGATGTGCCAACATTGTCGGGTAAAGGCGTTCTGCCGCCAGATCCATCCAGGCATAGGCCAGTGGCCGATTAACAGCGACACCCTCGCCCTTCCAAAGCATCTCCGCCAGCATGCCTTGCGAAGGTTTGTCGGAAAATTTCGCACCCCGTTGAAAATGCGTGAAAGCTTCGGTATACCGGGATTTCTTGTAGGCTGCCAATCCGCGTGTTCGATGCATAAGATCGGGGTGAGCATTAATGAAACTTTCAGACGATAGAATTGCCTTGTCGAGTGGCTTGGTTTTAGCCAATGCACTCGTCGGCAGAACAACTGCCATCGCCAACAGGTTTAGCGCCCACAAAAAACTGTCATTTCTTTTCATCAATCTTTCTCAACATTCAAATCAGTCATATCGATTCCATCTTCAGCAATTGTAACGCCTTGATGAATTCGCCATCCAGTCCCGCCATGACTTCCAGCCTTTTCGCGGTCACGGGATGATTAAAAACAAGTTTGTGTGCATGTAAAAGCATGCGGTGCACACCCATCATCCTGAAATTCCGGTTATGTCTTCCATCGCCGTGGCTGGTATCGCCAATCAGATGGTGTGACAAATGTTTGAGATGTCTGCGTATCTGCCGAAAGCGGCCGGTATAAGGCGTGCATTGCATCAAGGCATAACGCGAACTTTCATGATGCGCCGAAGCCAACTCGATTTCGGCTGTTGCGAGTCTTTTGAATTCGGTGATGGCGGTTTTTTTCTCGGGCTTGCCGGGACCCCCATCAAGATCGTAATCCACCGTAAAAGATTCTTCCGGCCAGCCACGGCAAATCGCTAAATAATTTTTCTCGACATCGCGCGTCATGAATTGCTTGCCGAGTGCTGACGCACTGGGGTTGTCGAAAGCAATCAACAAACAGCCGCTGGTCGCACGATCAAGCCGATGGATGAGGTAAATCTTGCAATCGAATTGTTCGCGCAGACGATCATGCAGAAAATCATCTTCGCCTCTGGCCAGCGCACTGGAGTGTGCCATCAGACCTGCCGGCTTGTTGACTACGGCGATATAGTCATCGCGGTACAGCACTTCAATCGGTTTCTTTTCAACTTCCGCGTCAGTCACAAAGCAGCCTGTTGCAATGAATTGGCGAGAATAGCAAACTCCATGTCTTCCCTGTTAACTATCAATCCTTGGAGCCACATGAATCCCCTGAACATGCGCAGCTTGTCCTTGTCCATCAGCCTTGCACTTGCACTGGTAGTACCCGCCACTGGCGAGTCCGCACCTGCGAAAGCAAAAATCGAAACTCTGGCTTCAGTGGAAGGCATTACCGAATATCGATTAAATAATGGACTACGTGTTTTATTATTTCCCGATGCCTCCAAACCAACGACCACCGTCAACATTACCTACCTGGTCGGCTCCATGCGAGAAAATTACGGCGAGACCGGCATGGCACATTTGCTGGAACATCTGGTGTTCAAGGGAACACCTACCAACAAGGATATTACCGCCGAATTCAAGCGCCGCGGCATCCGCTTCAACGGCACCACCTATCTAGATCGCACCAATTATTTCGGCACCTTTACTGCCGATGATGCACAGCTCGACTGGTTGCTGAATCTCGAAGCGGATCGCATGGTGAATTCGTTTATTGCGAAGAAAGATCTCGATAGCGAAATGACCGTTGTCCGCAACGAGATGGAATCAGGCGAAACACAACCTTTTTCCGTGCTGATACAGCGCCTGAATTCAACAGCATTTCTCTGGCATAACTACGGC
>JBOHYH010000237.1:0-2297 GCA_050737775.1 Arenimonas sp. | reverse complement strand
TTGCATCGCTGCTAAAGCAGCTCCCACAACAAAACAAAAAAGCCCCGCATCGCGGGGCTTTTTCGTAAAGCAAGAAAACGAAAGACTAATCACCCATCTGCTTTTGCAAATGTTCCCAACGCTCTTGCGCATCCAATGTGCGTTCGGCGGTAAGACGGGCTTCCAGACGTTCCAGACCAATTTCTTCGCCGGTATCTACGCAATAGCCGTAGGTGCCGTCGTCAACACGCTTCAATGTGCTGTCGATTTTGTTGATCAGCTTGCGATAACGATCACGAGTACGCAGTTCCAGCGAATTTTCCGTTTCGCGAGTGGCGCGCTCGGCTTCATCGCCGACGTCACGCACTTCTTCTTTCAGGTTTTCGATGGTTTGCTTGGACTCTTCGATCAAATCGTTTTTCCATTGCAGCAGACGCTGGCGGAAATATTCGATTTGCGAAGGGCTCATGTACTCTTCTTTATGCGAAGGTTTGTAGCCTTCGGGCAAGTTTACGCGTTCGATGGCGGTTGCCAGCTTGATGCGTTCCTGGCGCGGTTTTGAAGGTTTCACATAACCAGCGCGCACGCCGGCATCACGTTTTGGCACAGGAGTAGGGGCAACAACTGCAATCGGAGCAGCTGAGGCTTTACCCTTGGTGGACGATTTAGCGGCAGGAGCCGCGGCTTTTTCTGTTTGTTTAGCAGCTGGAATAATAACTTCAACCTTTTTAGCTTCAACTTTCTTGATCGGTGCAGGCGCAGCTTTTGCAGCCGGTTTGGCGGCAACTTTGGCGACGGGAGCAGGCGCAGCCTTATTGACTGGAGCCTTGACGACGGGTTTCGCAGCAGATTTCGCTACCGGCTTGACCGCAGGCTTAGCCGCTTTTTTGGCGGGTTTAGCGACTACTTTCTTGGCGGGTGCTTTGGCTAACGCTTTCTTGGGCGCTGGCTTGACTGCTTTTTTAACCGGCCTTGCAACTGGTTTTTTAGCGGGAGCTGCCTTTTTAACCGGCTTTTTTGCAACCGCTTGGGCGGCAGACTTTTTCACGGGCTTGGCAGCGGATTTCGCTTTAACCGGCTTCTTGGCTGGTTTAGCGGCTTTTTTGGGGGCTGGTTTAGCAGCTTTCTTTACGATTTTTTTAGCGGCCACGGGGGCAATTCCTCTCATTCCTTGAGCCATAAAAGGCGGCGTGTTATAGCCTAGTCCTCAGTTCACATCAACCTTAAACTACGCCAGATGATTCTACGGTTACCAAAAAACTTTATTCTGTTTCTACTTCGTGGCTATAAGCTATTGATTAGTCCACTATTAGGCCAGCGTTGCAGGTTCTATCCTAGCTGTTCAAGCTATACCATGGAAGCGGTCGAAAAGTTCGGCGCTTGGCGTGGATGCTACCTTGGTGCGCGAAGGATTTTGCGCTGTCATCCCTTCAATCCCGGAGGGAACGATCCAGTACCCGAACATTTCCATTGTAGGCACAAACATGACTAATTTATTGATCCAGAACGCACGCATGGTAAACGAAGGGCGCGAATTTACCGGAGACTTGCGCATTCGTGATCAGCGCATCGCCGCCATTGCACCGCATTTGTTTACCCGCAGTGATGAAAAAGTGCTCGACATCAAAGGTCGCTGGCTATTCCCGGGCGTCATTGACGCACAGGTGCACTTTCGCGAGCCGGGCATGGAGCATAAAGGTGATTTAAGCACCGAGCCCGCAGCAGCGGTTGCCGGCGGCGTAACCAGCTATCTAGAAATGCCCAACACCAAGCCACCGGTTCTGGATAATGAGGCCCTGGAAGACAAATACCATCGTGCCTCTGGCCGCTCACGCGCCAATTTCGGGTTTTATTTCGGCACCAGCAACGACAATCTGGAAAACATCAAGCGTATCGACCCAAAATCCACGCCAGGCCTGAAAATTTTCATGGGTGCTTCGACCGGAAACATGCTGGTCGATGACCCGGATATTCTCAGTGCCATCTTCGCGCATACCCCGGTGCCGATCATCACGCACTGCGAAGACACGCCGATGATCGATATCGAAATGGCGAAAGCGCGCGCGATTTACGGTGACAATGTTCCGGTTGACTTACATGGCGAAATCCGCTCGCGCGAAGCTTGCATAAAATCAACGAGGCTCGCCATTTCACTGGCAAAAAAATACAACACGCCTTTACACGTGTTGCATATCAGCACGGCAGAAGAACTGGAATTGTTCGTACCCGGCCCGGTACTGGGAAAACAGATTACTGCCGAAACCTGCGTGCACTTTTTGCACTTTGCACGGAACGATTATTTCCGGCTCGGCAATTTC
>JBOHYH010000236.1:0-1512 GCA_050737775.1 Arenimonas sp. | reverse complement strand
ATGCTTGGGCGCAGCAAGCAGGCGCCCCTACGGGAATACTTACGCAGCTTGATTCAATGCTTTGTCGAGCATCAATTCAATCGACATCATGTCCGGCACGATGGCAGCATCGTCGTTCAACATCACTTTGGAATAAATACCGAGTGGCAATTCCTTGATGTCGTGCACTTCCTGCAAGTTGCCGGTATTCACCGTTACCAGTCGCGGAAAGCCCGTGGAAAGCACGGCAAAATAAGGCAGCTTCGGGTTGTTGCCCAAGGCTTTCAACACGGCAACCTTGGTACCAAACGTACCGACTTCAGAACCCCAGCCTGCAAACATCGAAAAAGACATCAGCGGCAAGCGCCAGCCGCGCCAGCGAACACGACCCAATAACCAGGCAGGCGCGTTTTCGACAGGCTCGGGATCCGAGAAGGTAATAATCTCGGCAATATTGGCATTGGGCAGCAAAATCCGACCTTCGGTAACGCTGATCAAAACACCTCGAACGTCGGCTTGTTTTACTGTGCTCATGATGCAACTCCAAAAATTTTGTAACGCGATAGAAATCTGCTTACTGTTTAAAATATTCCAGCACCATGCCAGCCAGCTCCGGGATATCGGCAGTTTTTCCACCGAGTTTTACTAATGCATCAGATGCTGCCGGTTCAAAACAATTGCTCGGGTCTTGCGCCAAGGCAAGGCCGCCCTGACTCTGCACATAAGCGGCTTCTGCAGCCGTTTCATAGGCTGCACCGCTCAGGACAATAACCACACTGTGTTTTGCGGGCAATGTGGAAACCAATTCCTGCTGGCTGTCTGCGCCACCAAAAAACAATTCGTCACCAACAAGATCCAGACCCACGCCAACCGGCATAACTGCAACATGGCCTGGTTCGGCGGTTCGACCTTGCACGGCTAGATATACCGGCAAATTACTGACCTTTTCCAACTGCGCCACCAAGCGATCATGCTTGCCGACTTCAAGATGCTGATATAGCAATACCGGAACATTCAATGTCTGCGGCAATGCCTTCAGGAGCTGGCGCACGGCATCAGGGCCGCCCATACCGGCGAGAATCAAAACAGCACCAACGTCGGACAAGGGTTTTTCAGCTGCTTCTTCGCCTTCGATGGCTTCGAGAACAAACTTGTTTTTCTTGAGCAGCGCACTGGTAGCAGCAGCTTGCACTGCGCCTTGCGGCGAAATTTCAGCGTCCATGTCCAACAGGGTTAAAGAGGAAGCATCGAATTTCGGCATCTCTTTTGTCGGCTGCTCGGAACCGGGAACACTATTTTTCGCGGCTACCGGCGGTGCACTAGGTGCATTTTCCTGCAGATTACCAAAGTCCATGTTTTGTGCGACGGCGCGTGTATCGTTTTTTTCAAACTCATCCAGTTGTGCAGCAAGTGCGGCGACATCGTCATCCATACTGCTACTCATCTCGACAGCATCATCGGCTTGATATTTCGCAAAAACGACCGGTTGCTCGCTAACTTCAAAATCCGCCAGAGTAGTAGCCGTTTCTTCAA
>JBOHYH010000235.1:0-3415 GCA_050737775.1 Arenimonas sp. | reverse complement strand
ATTGCAACAGCTTCAAGGCATAGGCGGCTTGCCGCACGCCTTCTTCTTCGGCAATCGCCAAAATTTTATGTTTCAAATTTCCTTCACCAATATAAAACAAACTCTGACCCGTCATGGCCGAGTAATGCACGCGCTCATTCTCCGGCATCAAGGACAACAGTGCATCCATCAAAGTCGATTTACCGGCTGCGCTGGTTGATTGGATAAGAATGGCTAAAGGTCGATCAAGCAAACGCGACACGCAGGCCAGATAACCCACCAGTGCATTGGTGCCTTCACCCACCACGCCAATTGCTTCGACATCGGCAATGATTCGGTCCGCTAAATTCGCATCGCGCAATAATGCTAAACCCGCTGCTTCATCGGCTTCACTCAGCACTGGCAAGGCGATGTCATTTTCTGGCTTCAAGGCACCGCGCATGGCCTGTTCTTGTATCGGTTCCAAGGCCAACACCAGCGCGGCACAATCGCCGCTAATCACCGATTCACTCACACCTAATTCAATAGCAGCGGCTTTGATAAAGGCACTACGAGCGCGGGCTTGGTACATATCCAAGGTATCGACATGCAAAAAATCCCCACTGCTCACGCGCAAAGTAATCTTCAAGGATTCCGCGCTCAAGTTGCGCACTAAGCCGCGAACCCTGTAATGACGCGCTCCCCGCGTGATTTGCACCTCATCGGGGCTGACTACCTCGATCTGCGTGGTAGGCGGCAACGCCGCTAATAACGGGGCTGTCAGCGCTTTTGAGGCTTCAGGGGATGGCTTCATAACATCGGGCTCCATACAAAAACCTGTCAAGGGGGTTTTAATAAAAATAACTCTGCCATAGAGTACCCCAATATAGAGTATAGTCAACCCGACTTCCAAGAGGCCCACTTTATGCTCACGATCACTTCATCATCTGCTGGAATTGCTGTGGCTGAGATTGATAAAACCTACTACCGCCAATTGGGCCAACGCATTGCTGAACGCCGTAAAGCCGTTGGCATGACCCAAGTAGAACTTGCCGGCCTGTTGGGCGTAGCACAACAAACGATGGCCCATTACGAAGGCGGCACACTGCGCATTGCTGTCGCCCTGTTAGCGCCCATCAGCGAGACGCTCAACATCAGTTTTGAAGAACTCATTGGTTCATCGACCAAGCGTGGCACCAACAAACGCGGACCCGCCTCAACGCTGGAAAAACAGATGGCGCAGATCAGTCAATTGCCACGGGCCAAGCAAAAGTTTGTCATGGACATGCTCAATACCGTCATTCAACAAGCGTAGTCAGGAGAGATCATCATGCAAACCCTCAAGCAAATTATTCACGACATCGCCGATCACTTGCCCGAACAGGCCACCTTTGACGATGCCATGTATGCGCTGCACGTCAGGCAAAAACTCGAAGAAGGCTTGCGTGATCTCGATGAAGGTCGCACCTACACGCAAGAGCAAGTGGAGCAGCAACTACTCGGCAAACGACCCTCATGATGGTGACCTGGTCACGCCGCGCATTGCTGGACATTGAACATATTCGCGACTACATCGCGCAAGACAACCCCGCCTACGCTCAACCTTTTATTGAACGCCTGCTACACACCACCCGCCACTTGCCACAGTTTCCGCACAGTGGCCGAGCGATGCCGGAAGCCAAGAATGTGCGTATTCGGGAAGTCATCTATCAGGGCTATCGCATTATTTACCGCGTTCAATCCGATGCCATTCAAATTGTGACCGTCATCCACGGCTCGCGTGATGCAACCCAACTGTCATCGCTCGATACATAACACCACGCAAACAAAAACGCCGTCGCGATGAAAGACAGCGTTTTTCTGCGGGAGATTCAACAGCGGGGGCAGGAAAAAGGTGCCGCAATATTTCCTGACAAGTCTTGTAGGGAAAATCTTAATCCGTTGTCAGGCGATGTCGATCAAGTGCATGTCCCGGAGTTTAACCTCACGAGGCAGTTACAGAAAGCATGAGCAGACAGAAACACTGCTTCCCGGTAACGGGAGAAAGACCTGTGGGCGATGAAAAATAAAGCTTCGAACTATTTAGAGAAATCGGTGAATGATGGGGGCAATCTAGATGTCACTTGGTAAACGTTTCAGATGATGGGTGTCCAGATTTCTAACAGAGAAGGTCTTATCCATGATCGAATAATCACGCGTTCTGAAACATCAAGGAAAAACATCAAAACCCCTTGTCACCGAGGGGGCGTCCATGTACGTCCAAAGTTGTTATGTCAGGCGATGTGGATTAAGTGCGTCCCGGGGTTACGCTCACATCCCTAGCTTTGAAATTAATATTTCTAGCTACGATAAGTGCTTGACTACCATTCATCATTGACCAAGCATGTCTAATCCAATGGCTTTTTAACAGTGTCAATTCATGCGTGCATATCCACGGAGCTCCTCTTAAAACAAGATTCTCGGACTCAAATACAGCAACATCAAAATATGTTAATAAAAATTCTACGTTTGAATATCTATTTAATATTCTAATATCGACCTGCATCCCAGGAGACACTTCAGCACGGCTGTTAAGGCTACACGAAAAATCAATAAGTCTTGATTTATTTAACGATTGTTTTCCGAAGTCATATCGAGTTGGATCAGCCAAGTCGCGAGCTTCTTCGGTAAATTTATGTTTATTTTTACTGTAGTACTTTTCATAAAGATCTACATCCCACTGTGTGGGCGAATCATCAATGCTTTGTAAAAAACGAAACTTCATGGGCACAATCCTTGATCGCAAGCTCTATCTACACTTGTTCTAGACGATTCAATTATTATCCCTACCGGACCCATAAATTTTGAAAATTGGCCAGCTAGCCTCAGTGCAGAAGGCTTGATCTTCAAAACACCATCAACTCTATGCAGCCAGCCTTGCTTAGACATTTGATTTGATATTAATTTTCTAAAACTTTTATCGGCGGCATCAGACATTTCTGGCTTGCCATTTATTCCATGCTTGCCCCAGCCCCCCTGATTTAAAGTACCTTGCTCAAATTTTGCAAGCTTTTCAGTGTTATTTGTAAGTGCAGCTTTTTCAAAACCCGCATCATTTTTATAAATATGAACTTCAAAAAGGTCTTCGCCACCACGCTTAAATTGATCAATGCGTGCAACAAGCTTTTTATCAAGTTCAATATACTTACGATTTTCTAGTTCCTTTGAAATACGCCCATCCGGGTCAGTAAACCGATACGGATTATTATTCGCATACGCATACCGATTAAAACTCGCGCCGGTATTGGGATCGGTCTCCACCGGATCAACGCTGAGGAAGCGCCCAATCACCGGATCATAATAGCGCTGAACAAAGCGACCCGACGTGACTTTCCCGCGCCGACGGTGCGAGCGCTTGATGCGGTGCGGCTCGGCAATGGCTAAAACGGCTGACACGGGTTCGGCAATCTCACAAAAA
>JBOHYH010000234.1:0-10792 GCA_050737775.1 Arenimonas sp. | reverse complement strand
GAACGCAAACTGGGCTACAAGATGGCGAAATACATCCTAGGGCTGGAATTGGTCGAATCACTGGAGGGAATAGGCAAAGGCAAGGGCGGCTACTGGGAAGATCATCATGACTATCATTGGCACGCCGGCATCTAGTGACTGATTAGCCGTTGACCAATCGCTTTTCCCCCTGCAACATGGTAACAACAGCGCAGGGGAAGTTTCATGAGTGAGCAAGAGCCATCCAAACCGTATCGCGAAGTGATGTCACGAGTCGACACCGCCTGGTTACGGATGGAGCGTGCCACCAATCTGATGATGATAACCGGCGTCATGATGTTCGATATTCCGATGCCGATCGAGAAATTCAAGAAAGTCGTCAAACAACGTTTTCTGGCTTACCCGCGCTTTCGCCAAAAAGTGATTGATACAACCGCCGGCGCCTGGTGGGAGACCGATGAAGATTTCGATCTGGATTGGCATATTCGTTTGACGGCATTGCCCGGAAAGGCCGGTAAAAAAGAACTGGAACGCCTCACCAGCCAACTGGCTTCGACGCCTTTGGATAAAACCAAACCCTTGTGGCAATTCCATCTGGTTGAAAAATACGATGGTGGCTCGGCACTGATTTCGCGTATTCACCATTGCTATGCCGATGGCATCGCCTTGGTGCAAGTATTACTTTCGCTTACAGACACCACTCGCGATGCTAAAAAAGGCAGCGATCTGGATAAGGCTTGGCTGAAAAGCGATGGCGAAAACGTCAAGAAACGTATAGGCACTGTTGATCGCGCGATGAAGATGGGCGCGAATATGTGGGAAAAAGGTCTCGATCTCTATCGTGACCCATCGCTGGCTGGCGTGATTGCAAAAGAAGGCAGTGAAATTGCGCGTGAGCTTGCAGTTGCGTTGAGTCTTCCCGATGATCCACCAACCGTATTGCGCGGTCGCTTGGGTGTCAGCAAACGCGTGGCCTGGGCAGAGCCACTGGATCTTGATGAAGTCAAAGCGGTTGGTCGTGCCTACGATTGCACGGTGAACGATGTGTTGATGGCATCGGCAGCCGGGGCCTTGCGTTCTTACATGATCGAACGCGGTGAGTGCGTTGATGGTGTGACTTTACGTGCAACCGTACCGGTTAATCTTCGACCGCTCGAACACGCCAAAAAGCTCGGCAATCATTTCGGTCTGGTGTTCCTGGAACTACCGGTCGGCGAAGAAAACCCGGTGCGTCGTCTTGAACACGTAGCTGAAAACATGCGGCAATTGAAGTCATCGCGGCAAGCCATTGTTTCGTTCGGTCTGCTTGCAGCGATGGGTCTGGCGCCGGTGGGCGTACAACGGACAGCACTCGAATTATTCAGTCGCAAAGCCTCGGCCGTCGCCACCAATGTGCCGGGCCCGCCCTTACCTTTGTATTTGGCCGGATGCCAGATTAGCGAGCAAATGTTCTGGGTACCGCAAACCGGTTCAATCGGAATTGGTATTTCGATCATGAGTTATAACAACAAGGTCTATTTCGGTCTTATTTCAGATGCGAAATTACTGCCAGATCCGGATTCCGTGATTCAACGCTTCCGTCCCGAATTCGAAAAACTACTGTACACCGCCATGATGGGTGGCTGGGAAGACACGATTTATTCAGATGATGCCGCCGCCTATTGTGCGGAAGGCAGTTTTTCTTTCTTGTAATCGCGAAATTCGCACCCAATTCATCATTGATTGCCTCTATCGTAGGAAGGCCCTTGGGCCCGACGGCCGGAGAATGCAATAGGAGCATGCGCCTCGAACGTCGCCCGCAAGCAGCCTCCTACGAAAAATAAATAATTGGAGAAATTATGAATACTGTTTGCGATCTGCCCGGTCTGGGCTTGGCGGTAAAACCCGATCAAGTGCCACAACCCAATGTAGATATTGCAGCCATCGATGACCGTGGCGAAGCCGTGTTGGCAGGTGGCTGTTTCTGGTGTACCGAAGCCGTGTTTCGTCGGTTGAAAGGCGTGCAGTCGGTGCAACCGGGCTATGCCGGTGGTCAAAACGATACTGCGAACTACAAGGCAGTCTGTAGCGGCACTACCGGCCATGCTGAAGTTATTCGAATTCAGTATCAGCCTGAAGAAATTTCCTACGGCCAGTTACTGCAAGTATTTTTTGCAGTAGCACATGACGCCACCCAATTGAATCGACAAGGCAATGATGTCGGCACGCAGTATCGTTCGGCTATTTTCCCCATTGACGAAAAACAGAAAGAGCTTGCCGTTGGCTATATCAGGCAGCTAACCGATGCCAAAGTATTCGCTTCTGCCATTGCAACGACAATCGAGCCACTGGATGTGTTTTTCGTGGCCGAAAACTATCATCACAATTATGCCGAACTGAATCCGGGGCAATCATACATACAGTTTGTTTCAATGCCGAAAGTGGAAAAGCTCGAACATTATTTTGAAGCCAAATTGAAATCTTGAATTTGTAGGCGCGTGGGAGCGGCGTAAGCCGCGAATGCTCCGATAGGTTCGCGGCTTACACCGCTCCCACGCTTATGCTTTTTAAATCAAACCTTCCGCTTTCATTGCAGCTTGTACTGCCGGACGTTCAAACATCATCGCGGCATGTGCAGCGAGCTTTGGCCATTGATTGATGTCTATCTTGAACATTTTCAACCAGCTCAACACGGTAAACAAGTAAGCATCTGCAACACTGTATTGGTTGTTGACGGCAAACGTGTCATTGCCCATTTGCTCGCTGAAAGTATTCAAGCGGCTTTCGATGCGACCGATAACCGCTTGTTTCGCTTCATCGGTAAGCGTCGGGTTGAATAAGCCGCCAATCATCTTGTGCAATTCCGAATTGATGAAGGTCAGCGTTGCTTGCAATTTATAGCGCTCAAACGTGCCATTCGCAGGGGCCAGTTGTGAGTCGGGCGATTTATCGGCGATATATTGCATAATCGCGACACCTTCATTCAGCACGACACCATTATCAAGCTTGACCGAAGGCACGTATCCATAGGGATTTATTTTTGTGAAATCTTCGCCTTGCTCGGTGGTTTTTGCTCTTAGATCGACTTTGCTGATCTCGTAAGCTTGGCCGGATTCCTGCAAAACAATATGTGAAGCAAGTGAACATGCGCCTGGTGAATAATAGAGTTTCATGAGTATTTCCTTGGTGGGAACAGGATATCTGTAGGCCAATATCTTCTTTTCAAGGCGCATTTAGTTTTTTCGCGGCAAATGCACACAATAATTCCTGCGCAATGCTGGCACCGGCCAGCGCGGTGATATCGCTTACATCGTATGGCGGTGCAACTTCCACTACATCCATGCCGATGATGTTCAAACCCGCCAAGCCGCGTATGAGTTGCAGAGCTGTGTTCGTATCAAAACCACCAACAACCGGAGTGCCTGTGCCAGGCGCAAATGCAGGATCGAGAAAATCGATATCGAAACTGACGTAACATTTTGTCTTGCCAACGCGTTCAATAATGGCCAGGAGGCAAGCATCCACGCCATGTTTATGCAACCAGCGCGCATCAAGAACCTGATAGCCGTGAGTATCCGCATTGAAAGTGCGCATACCGATTTGTATCGAAGTATTTACATCGACAAGTCCTTCCATGGCCGCGTGATAAAACATGGTGCCATGGTCAATTCGACCATCGGCATCGGCCCAGGTATCACTGTGTGCATCGAAATGAATCAATGAAATCGGACCATGCTTGGCATGCAGCGCCTTGAGTATCGGATAGGAAACAAAATGATCGCCACCTAATGTCAGCGTGGTGACATTTTTATCGACGAATTCCTTATAGGCTTTCGTCAGCACGTCCGGAATTTTGTGCGGTTCGCCCTGATCGAAAAACACATCGCCCCAATCAATCACATTGAGACTTTCGAAAGGGTCGAACGGCCAGGCATAAGGCGGAGCCCAGGCTAATCCCGTAGATGCAGCTCGTATGGCGCGCGGCCCAAGACGGGCACCCGGACGATTGGTGGTCGCCAGATCGAATGGCACGCCGACGATAGCGACATCAACACCCTCGAGTTCTTTTGTGTAGCGACGGCGTAAAAAGCTTAATGCACCTGAATAGGTCGGTTCAGCCTTCGTGCCGTAGGGTGATTCTCGCGTAAACGCGAGATCGGTAGTGGGCGCTGTTGCAGCAGATTTCCCGTTGTTAGACATAGTGGGCCCTTTACTAAGCAGTCCATTCGTCATTTCTTCACATCATTAATGTGACTGCCGGGACGAGGCTCACCGGTGATATTTTAGAGCATGACAAAGTATTGCAAACGATCGTGTTCTGCCATAAGAAAATGTTTTTGTACTAATATAATATTCTGCGATACTTTTTCGTCTCCCGTCTCCCGTCTCCCGTCTCCCGTCTCCCGTCTCACTTCATCGTCGGCATAACGAATTCGGCGCCGCTTCCTCCACGTGGCCAACGTGCCGTAATCGTTTTCATGCGTGTGTAAAAACGGACACCATCCGTTCCATGCATGTGCAAGGGGCCAAACAGGGAGCGTTTCCAGCCACCAAAACTATGGAAAGACATGGGCACCGGAATCGGCACATTGATGCCGACCATGCCGACTTGAATACGATGCGCGAATTCACGGGCGGCCTCTCCGTCACGAGTAAATATCGCAGTGCCATTGCCGTATTCGTGAGCATTGATCAAATCGCAGGCTTGCTCGAAACTTTCTACACGAACAACGCATAGCACTGGTCCGAAAATTTCTTCATCGTAGATTTTCATGCCGGGTTTGACGTGATCAAACAAACAGCCGCCCAGGAAGAAGCCATCCTCGTTGCCGGCAATTTTCAGATTGCGACCATCAACAACCAGAGTTGCGCCATTGGCAACACCGTCATCGACATAAGCTTTTACTTTGTCGCGATGAGCACAGGTGACCAGTGGCCCCATATCGGGATTGCCATTATTTCCCGGGCCAATTTTCAATGCGGATACTTTAGGCGACAGATTTTCGATGAGTGCATCGGCAGTTTTATCGCCCACGCAAACAGCAACCGAAATTGCCATGCAACGCTCGCCAGCCGAACCGTAACCTGCGCCAAGCAATGCATTGCTGACGCCTTCAATATCGGCATCCGGCATGACAAGCAAATGATTTTTCGCGCCGCCCAAAGCTTGAACACGCTTGCCATTCGAACAACCGCGCGAATAAATATATTCCGCGATAGGTGTTGATCCAACAAAGCTCACGGCTTGAATTCGTGGTTCGTCCAGAATCGCATCGACCGATTCCTTGTCGCCGTGCACAACATTGAACACACCGTCAGGAAGGCCTGCCTGGTGCAGCCATTCCGCGATCAACATGGCAGGTGAGGGGTCGAGCTCGGAAGGTTTCAAAATAAAAGTGTTTCCGCAGGCAATCGCAATCGGAAACATCCACATCGGCACCATGCAAGGGAAATTGAAAGGCGTAATGCCGGCGACCACACCGAGCGGTGCGTACTCACTCCAGGAATCCACGCCGGTGCCGACATTCATCGAATGCTCGCCTTTCAATAAATGCGGAATACCGCAGGCAAATTCGACGATCTCCATGCCACGGGTAATTTCGCCCATGGCGTCGCTTAAAACTTTTCCATGTTCCAGCGTGATGGCGTGAGCCAATGTTTCAAGATTGGCATCGACCAATTCCTTGAACTTGAAAAGTACGCGGGCACGATTGAGCGGCGTTACTTGCGACCAGGTTTTAAACGCCTGTTCTGCAATATCAACGGCGTGACGAACTTCAGCAGCATTGGCGAGCGGTACTTTTGCTAGTACCCCTCCGGTAGCAGGATTGAAGATGTCACTGAATCGACCACTTTGGCCTTGAACGCGATGGCCTCCGACAAAATGCGGAAGCGTGGCAGTGTGCGGATTTTCTTTAGCCAGCGCGTTCATGTTTTCACCATTTGTTATTGACTCAACGCATCCCGCGCCGAGACATAGGCATAACCCAGATCTTGTGCAACTGCTTCGTATGTCACTTTACCGGCATGGATGTTCAGGCCATTCAACAAATGTTCGTCATCAAGCATCGCTTTTTTTGGCCCTTTGTTTGCGAGTTGAACGGCAAACGGCAGAGTCGCGTTGGTCAATGCGAACGTCGAAGTACGGGCAACGCCGCCTGGCATATTCGCCACACAGTAATGGATGATGCCGTCGACTTCATACGTTGGATTTTGATGCGTGGTGGCTTTGCTGGTTTCGAAACATCCACCTTGATCAATGGCTACGTCCACCAATACCGAACCCGGTCGCATCAAGGAAAGCTGTGCGCGTGAAACCAGTTTCGGTGCAGCTGCGCCGGGAATCAACACGGCACCAATGACCAAATCGGTATCGGGCAAACGTTCTTCGATAGCATCATGCGTCGAATAAATGGTGGTGAGACGATCACCGTAAACTTCATCAAGATATTTCAGACGGTCAAGCGAGCGATCAAGAATGGTCACGTGCGCATTCAAACCCATCGCCATGCGTGCGGCATTGATACCCACCACGCCGCCGCCAATCACCAAGACTTCAGCCGGTTTCACGCCTGGTACGCCGCCGAGCAAAACACCGGAGCCGCCTTGGGCTTTTTCCAATGCATGCGCACCGGCTTGAATCGACATACGACCGGCGACTTCCGACATCGGTGCCAGCAATGGCAGGCCACCTTTGCGATCTGTAACGGTTTCATAGGCAATCGCGGTGCAACCGGAAGCAACGAGTGCTTTGGTTTGCTCCGGATCGGGAGCGAGATGCAAATAGGTATAAAGCAATTGGCCAGGACGCAACATTTTGCATTCCACTGGTTGCGGTTCTTTTACCTTGATGATCATGTCGGCGCGGGCGAAAATTTCTTCGGCAGTCGCAACGATTTCTGCGCCGGCTTTCTGATACATCTCGTTGGTCAAGCCAATCGATTTGCCGCCGTCGTGTTGCACCATCACTTTATGACCGTGCGAGATCAGTTCACGCGCACCGGAAGGTGTCAGACCAATACGATATTCGTGATTCTTGATTTCTTTGGGTACGCCGATAAGCATGAAACATTCTCGCTGTTTAGAGTGAAAACACTATTTTACTAGAGTTGTTCGCGTTGTGCTTATTCCATTTCATATTTTGCTTATGCCGTTTCCTTAATGGCATCGGCAAGACGACTAAAAATCTGATCAATGTGGGATTTCTGCAATATCAGTGGCGGTGATAACGCAATCACGTCACCGGTCGTGCGAATCAACAAATCCTTTTCATGGAAGCATTTATTAAAGACATCAAATGCTCGCGCACCCACGGCATTGGGGCGTGAGGACAGCTCAATCGCACCAATCAAACCGAAATTACGGATGTCGATAACGTTAGGCAGTTCTTTCAGGCTGTGGATGGCATTTTCCCAGTAACTTCCCAGTTCGATGGCTTTATTGAACAGACCTTCCTCTTCATAAATATCCAGTGTGGCAATCGCCGCAGCGCAGGCAAGCGGGTGGCCGGAATACGTGTAGCCGTGAAACAGTTCGATGGCGCCTTCTGGGCCGTGCATGAAGGCATCATGGATTTGGGTCGAGGCAAAAACGGCGCCCATGGGGACGGCACCATTTGTCAGCCCCTTGGCGGTTGTCATCATGTCGGGAGTTACACCAAAACGTTGAGCTGCAAAGGCATTGCCAATCCGACCATAGCCGGTGATGACTTCGTCAAATATCAACAAGATACCGTGCTTTGTGCATATTTCACGTAAACGTTTTAGATAGCCTTCTGGCGGCAAAATCACGCCGGCAGAGCCTGAAATCGGCTCAACGATTACGGCTGCAATAGTGCTGGCATCATGCAGTTGGCAGAGACGTTCAAGATCATCGGCCAGCTCAAGACCATGCCAGGGCAGACCACGGGTAAACCCATTACGCTCGATATCGAGCGTATGTCGCATATGGTCGACACCAGGCAACATCGAGCCAAAGAATTTGCGGTTATTGACCATGCCGCCAACCGAAATGCCCCCGAAACCGACGCCGTGGTAGCCTTTTTCGCGACCGATAAAGCGGGTTCTTTGGCCTTCGCCACGGGCGCGATGGTAAGCAATCGCTATTTTTAAGGCGGTATCGACCGATTCAGAACCCGAATTGGTAAAAAATACGTGCTTGAGTGGATCCGGAGCAATTTTGGCCAAGCGATCCGCCAGAATAAATGGCAGTGGATGCCCTATCTGGAAAGTTGGGGCGAAATCCATTGTCGCAATCTGCTGACTGACGGCATCCACGATCCGCTGACGACCGTGCCCTGCGTTGCAGCACCACAAACCGCCGGTGCCATCCAGAATTTCCCGGCCATGGACATCTTTATAATGCATATCCTTGGCACTGGCTAGCAGGCGAGGGTGCTGCTTAAAGTTCCTATTAGCGGTGAACGGCATCCAAAATGCATCTAAATGCTCAGGTTGCGAAGTAGCCTGTTTATGATAGAAATCACCGAAAGATGACAGGTTGGAAGCAGTCATGGAAGTGCCCGGAAGATACAAATTAATGGATAAATGTGAAATTAGCAGTGTTGAATAAAATTTACAACCTGTTCAATGTGTGCATTTATTTGACCGAATCTGCTCAGAGTGTTAAAAATTCAACATCACACTGAGCAAGCATTATGGACATCGGTTACCGACTTCAAGCAGTTAGAAAATCCAAAGGCCTCAGCCAGCGCGAATTGGCAAAACGCGTGGGCGTGACCAATAGTACGATTTCCCTGATTGAACAGAATAAAGTCAGTCCTTCGGTAGGTTCGTTGAAGAAAGTGCTCGATGGTATTCCGATTTCATTGGCGGATTTTTTTACTATCGATTTGCAAGATAGTAGTGATAGTCCGTTTTACACTCACGAAGATCAGCCAGATGTCGGCAATAACGATGTCCACTATTTTTTGATCGGCAGCCACAAGAAAAATCGCCAGATGTGCATCTTGCGCGAAGTCATGCCGGCAGGCACCGATACCGGCGAAACCCGGCTGACACATGAAGGCGAAGAGGGCGGCGTTATCATTCAGGGACAGGTTGAAATTACCGTCGGTGATCGCGTGCAGATTCTGGGCCCCGGCGAAGCCTATTATTTTGAAAGCCGCACACCGCATCGTTTCCGTAATGTCGGCAAAGACGTCGCCATACTTATCAGCGCAAACACCCCCGCATCGTTCTAACGTAGGAGGGCCTTTGGGCCCGGCCGAAGCGCACATTGTGCAATTCCAGGAGCTTTTTTTAATGAGCAGACCCACATCCCGCGACGAGTGGCTGGCACGTGCCAGTACCATCCAAATCCGTACACAAGCCTTCATCAACGGCCAATATGTTGATGCGGTTTCCGGTAAAACATTTGATTGCATCAGCCCGGCTGATGGTCGCGTTATTGCACAGATTGCCGAATGCGAAGAAGAAGATGTCAATCGTGCAGTGGCAATTTCTAGAAAAGTATTCGACGCCGGCACATGGTCGGAAACTTCCCCCGTACACCGCAAAAAAATCTTGATTAAATTCGCCCAGCTGGTTGAAAAATATACCGATGAGCTGGCATTGCTTGAGTCGATTGATATGGGAAAACCGATCAATGATTCACTGAAAGTCGATGTTGCTGCCACCATTCGCTGCATTAGCTGGACCGGTGAAGCGATTGATAAAGTCTATGACGAAGTAGCACCTACCGGTCGTGATGAATTGGGACTGGTAACGCGTGAACCCCTTGGTGTTATCGCTGCCATCGTGCCCTGGAATTTCCCTATGCTGATGGCAGCATGGAAATTCGCACCTGCCTTGGCGATGGGTAATAGCGTAGTTTTGAAGCCTTCTGAAAAATCACCGTTGACTGCGATTCGCCTAGCTGAAATTGCGATGGAAGCAGGCATTCCTGCCGGTGTTTTCAATGTACTTCCGGGCTTCGGCAAAGGCGCGGGTGAGCCACTGGCATTGCATATGGATGTTGATGGTCTGGTATTTACCGGTTCAACTGCCGTGGGTAAACACCTAATGCAATGCGCCGGACGCTCCAATCTGAAACGCGCCTACATGGAATGCGGCGGCAAGAGCCCGAATATCATTTTTGCCGATGCACCGAATCTTAAATCGGCTGCTGTGTCTGCTGCCTACGGTATTTTTTATAATCAGGGTGAAGTCTGTACTGCCGCTTCTCGCTTGCTGGTGCAACGTGAAATCAAGGATGAATTTCTGGCGATGGTGATGGAAACCGGCAGGAAACTCATGCCGAAGCATCCACTCGAACCAACAGCAAAAATGGGCGCTATGGTCGATGCAATCCAGATGAAAAACGTGCTCGGCTATATCGAAAAAGGCAAAGCCGAAGGCGCAAAGCTCAGCATGGGCGGTGTGCAGGCGCATGCCGAAAGCGGTGGTTTCTATATCGAACCAACCGTATTTGAAAACGTCGATGCCAAGATGACGATTGCCCAGGAAGAGATATTTGGTCCTGTGCTATCGGCAATTACTTTTGATACCGAAGACGAGGCATTGCGTATCGCCAACGACTCGCCTTATGGCCTGGCCGCTGCCGTCTGGACCAACGATATTTCCCGTGCACATCGCGTCGCTCGCAAATTGCGTGCCGGAAGCGTGTGGGTGAATTGCTATGACGGCGGTGATATGACCGCACCATTTGGAGGTTACAAGCAATCCGGTAATGGTCGCGATAAATCATTGCATGCGTTCGAGAAGTACACAGAATTGAAAGCGACATGGATAAATCTTCAACCGTAAACGTTACGACAGGTTAGATTCGTAGGGGCGCATGCTTGCTGCGCCCGAACGCCTCGACAGGTTTTGGG
>JBOHYH010000233.1:0-1773 GCA_050737775.1 Arenimonas sp. | reverse complement strand
GGATTAGCAGGGAGCGAGCTTGCGTCATGCAATTAGAGTGCGATGACGGTTTCTCGATGTATGTAGGGAGTTTCTGGTTTGTTTGTCAGGGTTTGTGGGTATTGAATTCCGCAAGCACCGTAGCCCGGATGCAGCACAGCGAAATCCGGGGAAACCTGCATCGAAGTCATACAACATCCAATATCCTCTGCACGTATGGATATTAGTGCATGAATTTGTCTGAGTTCATCGAGAAAATTCCCGGATTTCGCTGCGCTGCATCCGGGCTACGGCTATGAAAAAAAATGATTAAAAACGCGGGAAGTCGGGATAATTGTCGGGCCGAGGCCCGACCTACGTTAAACTTCGGTTCCCAATCCATCTTCTAAAGCCGCCATGCCGATTTTGCAGCAATATCTTTTTGTCATCGGTGGCTTTCAGGGATTGCTACTTTCTGGTTTGTTGATTTTCGGCACGCGAAATACCAATGCCAGCCGTATTCTGGGTGTTTGGTGTCTGTTTCTCGCACTCAGTTTTTTAGGTCCTTTTATTACGCTTAGCCCGGGAATCAACCTGTTTTCCGGTTTGATTGGCTGGAGTTTTTTTCTGCCCGCCAGTTATGGGGCTTTGCTATTCCTGTATTGCAGGCACGCCATTATCAACCGTCCGCTGCGAGCCGCAGACCTTGTCCACTTCACGCCTTTATTGCTTTGCTACCTGCTTAACTCGAAATTTCTTCTGGCTTCAGGGGTTGACAAGCTTGCGTATCTGAGAACCGACTCATCGAATTCGGTTGCGTTCATGATAGGCGAGTCCATTCTATTTTTACAGGCTTTTGTCTATCTCGTATTCAGCGCGGCCTTGGTCCGGAAATACCAGAAGGAAGCCAAAAATACGCTTTCAAGTTTCAATCCGGAGATATTCAGTTGGTTATGGAAGTTGCTGGTTATCGACCTGGTGATCTGGTCCTTGAAAGCCGCCGCCAGTTATTACGGATACTTTTTTATTTTTTCTACCGCCGGCGATGTACTGATCATTATGCTGATTTACAGCATTGCGATGGCGCAATGGCGTAACCCGGGCTTGTTCACCATCGAACAGTTCAGCATCAATGCCGAAGGCGTTATTGAAACCCATTCGGCCGGCCAGCCAGCGGACAAAAACACGCTGGACGATATTGTGTCGTCCAAAAATTCCGGTGCCCTGGATGCCAGCATTAGAACCAGCTTGCTGAAAGCGGTGCGGGAACACATGCAAGAGCGGCAAACCTATCTGGACAGTGAACTGACGCTGACACGCTTGTCCGAGGCGGTAGGGGTGAGCACGCATCATTTGTCCGAGGTGCTGAACCAGCAGGAAGGTAAAAACTTTTACCAGTTCGTCAATGAATACCGCATCGGCTATATCTGTGATGCGCTTAAAAGCAACCCGACGATCAAAATTCTGGACCTGGCCATGGCCGCCGGGTTTTCTTCCAAAAGTACCTTCAATGCCGTTTTCAAACAATTCACCGGCTTAACCCCCAGCCAATATCGCAGCCAGTTGATGGCAAATTAGTTTGATAAGTGCGAATCGGCCGATTCGTACGTCCAAAACGAACGGTCCAGACGCATAAACCGCTTGGTATCGCTGTAATTGCCTCGTTCTCAAAACGTGGTGATGAATATGCAAGTGAGTGAAGCAATTGGCGTATCACAATTATTTGGCTGGGCCAGCCAGGCGGCATTATTGGGCTGGGTGATTCTGGTTTTCCTGCCGCGCCGGATAAAACCGTTATTTTTCGTACCGCAATAC
>JBOHYH010000232.1:0-3565 GCA_050737775.1 Arenimonas sp. | reverse complement strand
GCACTAAAATTAAACGCGCGCGACATAAATAATCACCAGAATTGGAAGTAGAAAAAGATGCGGAACACTTGAACACTATCATGCTCACAAGCGCGCTAACACCCCATTTCAGATGATTTTCAGTTATTTGCACCAAACATTTTGTAGAGCCTTTGCTCGAAATCATTTGCCGTCAATGCACGGTCGTACCAATAGCCCTGACCTATCTCGCAACCTAGCTCAAGCAATAAATCACGCTGTCCGGCAGTTTCTATACCTTCGGCGGTCAGCAACAGGCCTAAATCTTTTGCAAAACCTATTATCGTTTTGACGATGGCGCGATGACGATGATTACTCTCAAGATCACGGATAAATACCTGATCTATTTTCAATGCATCGAATGCCGAGGCCGCAAATGATTCGAGCGATGAATAACCGGTACCGAAATCATCGACGACCAGACCAACACCGAGTTTTTTGAGCTCCAGCAAGCGCTCTTCCGCCATGCCGCGACCTTCCCGAAACACGGTTTCGGTCACTTCCAGGCGTAGTGTACTCGGCGGTAAATTAAAGCGTTCCAGCACCATGCGAACTTCTTCGATTATTTCGGCCGATGTCAGTTGCTTTTCATCGACGTTCACGTTGACGAATAACTCGTGATGCTGAGGAAATTTCAGGCGCCATTGCGACAAATAATAGGCGGCCTGCCGCATAACCCAGGTATCCAGGTCCGCAATCAAGCCTGTTTCTTCCGCAATGCTCAGGAAATCAGCCGGCATCAAGAGGCCGCGGGTCGGGTGTTGCCAGCGGACAAGGGCTTCAGTGCCCAGAACCTCGCCACTTCGTAAATGCATAATGGGCTGGAAATGCAGAAGGAATTCGTTGCGCTCAAACGCCACGCGAAAATCATTCTCCAACTCGAAGCGCTGTTTGGCTTGTTGATGCATGCCTTCATCGAAAATCACGAAAGCCGATTTGCCTGCCGCCTTGGCACGGTACATCGCGGTATCGGCGTCGCGAATCAACTGATCCGGAGTCATATATTCATCGCGTCCGACCACGACCCCGATACTGGCTTTCGAAAACACTAACTGGCCGCCCACATCAAAAGGATGCTCGAACACGCGTAAAACAACACGCGCCAACTGGCTTGCCTGCGCTTCATCGCAGGAACCTGTCGGCAACAAGGTAAATTCATCACCGCCATAACGGGCTATCGTACAAAGCCCACGCAATTGGCTTTCAAGACGCCGCGAAATTTCAATCAATAGTCGATCACCGGCATTATGCCCAAGGCTGTCGTTGACCCATTTGAATCCATCCAGATCAAGAAACAGGATCGCGTAATCGTAATTTTCGGAAGCGGTGGCAGAACGGATTCGGTCCGCCAGCTGCAGAGTAAAATACATGCGGTTCGGCAAACCAGTCAAAGCATCATGCGTAGCATGGAAGCGCAGTTTTCGTTCGGCCTCACGTTGTTTGGTAACGTCGAGCATGGTGCCAGTGCGGTGGCGCTCACCATCCAGCATGACCTCGCCAATGCTGGCATGGACAAACAGGCGCTGGCCATCTTTGCGCATCAGGCCAATATCGTATTCGCGATCAACAGGTTCGCCAGATTGAAGACGATTGAATCTAACCAATACAGCTTCCAGATCTTCCGGCGCAATGAATTCAAGAATTTGTTTGCCGAGAATTTCATGCTCTTCGTAGCCCGTCATCATCAATAAGGTTTGGTTGCAGTAAACCAGCGTTAATTCTTTCAGGATAAATACACCGACTTGGCTATGTTCCACCAATGTACGGTATTTGTTTTCCGAACTAATCAGCGCTTGCTGCATGCGCTGGCCTTCGTCCACATCGACCAATGAGCCGGCAAAACTACTCGGGTTCCCGTGCTCGTCACGAATCAGGCGGACGCTGGCACTCACCCAACGCTTATCACCGTTCCGATCAACCACCCGGGTAATATGCTCGCTGAAACCACCCTTGGTTTTGCCCAGATTTACCAGGTATTCGCGTTCGGCCGGGTCGGCATAAACCTCGATGGTATTTTTAACCGACTGCTTGAGGGCTTCGATGCTTTCGTACTTCATCATCTTTGCCATCGCCGGGTTGGCGCTGAGCACGGTACCATCGAGTGCACTTTCAAACAGCCCACTGGGTGCGTTTTCAAATAATTCACGATAGCGACGCTCGGCTTCTTTCAATATCGTCATGTAGCCGCGTTCTTCCGTCACATCTCGCATGGTACCGGTCGATGCAATGGCCCCCTGATAATCCACTGCAGCGGCACGCACTTCGAACAAGCGATGCGAACCGTTTCGATGCAGCAAATGTATTTCGTACATTTGCAGACCGCGATAACCACTTTCACGTTCGGCCTTTCTTTTAGCTTGCTCGGTAGAATCTTCCGACGCAATCAACCCCATGTAACTCATGCCAACCAATTCATCGAGCGTATAACCAAGCGCATCGGCCAGTGCGTGATTGGCAAATTTCACGATGCCTTGCTGGATCAGGTAAACCCCGTCCCTACTATGTTCCAGTAATGCTTGATAAAGCGCCTGAGATTGTTTCAGGACGTTTTCGGCCTCGACTTGCAAAGTAATATCGGTGATAGAGCCTTCCTGGAATATCAGCAAACCCTCATCGTTATAAATATTCCTGACATTTTCGTTAATCCAGATTTTACTGCCGTCTTTGCGAAAAACCTGTAGCCGAACGTTGGTGGCACGTTGGTGTTTCTTTAAATCAGCATAGATTTCGCCGATACGGTCCGGTTCAACATAAATACCCCGCATGCTGTGCGCATAGGCAGCAATGAATTCTTGTGGACTGGCATAGCCGAATATTTTTGCCAATGCCGGGTTCGCTTCGATAAAGCCGCCCGTTGGCAAGGCTCGGTATAGACCTTCCGAAGCCGCCAGATAAAGAGAGCGGTAAAAAGTATCGGAAATATTCACAGCCAACGGCAAGGTATCGTCGACCGGTGGATGAAGGATAAACAGAATGCAGGCAGAGTCTTCGCATTCGACGTATTCGGCATTCAGCAAATGGCGTTGAACCGTACCATCGACACAACGAACTTCCGTGTATAAATCGATAATGCGCTTTTCATTACGCAACAGTGCCCACGCTTTCGCACGAAATTCATGGTCATTCCAGAGCCCGATTTGCATCGGCGAGAACCCGATCAACTGATCGGCGGCATAACCAAAGGTCTTGACGAAAACGGCATTGACGGCCAGAAACACGCCGTCATTGGCACTCAAGATACAGACTGGGCTGTGGGATTTTTGAAAGGCATCAATCAGCTTCATGGAATGCCCTGAACGCATCTGACCTGAACTGGCCGGTCGCTATCAAAGCCCTCCACGCGGGGCATACACCAATAATGCGGTGAGTGATGCGGCCAGAATGGCGGCGGCGGCAATCAGCCACCACAACGCACCTGTGTCCTGCGGAGTTTCCTGGACATTTTCAGATTCAACAGCACTCGGCCCGCCATGTTCCACCGGAACCTTCGCCTTGACCGCCTGAATCGTTTGAGTATGCGCGACGGTGCCTGAAGGCACCGCAATAT
>JBOHYH010000231.1:0-3431 GCA_050737775.1 Arenimonas sp. | reverse complement strand
GCAATAAACGCCATTGTCCTTGCCGCGCGATGTTGAATAGCGTTCCGAAGGAAATGTGCAGCCTGCAGTTGCAACACCTTCACGCGCTTTCCATTGTGTTGCCGGTTTTGCTTCTTGGGTTTTCTTTGCTAATTTAAAGGCAAACAATTTGGTTTCATTTTGCTTAATCATCTTTAGCTCCATAAACATTAATTGTGAACAGGGTATGCCACTTCTCGTGGCGTTCCGATACTAGCCAAAGTATTTGTAGTCGGTCAAGCAAATAAAATTGCCATAAAAATATTTTTCTTACGAAAACATTACGAAATAAAAATATTACGGCAACAAATACCGGCCAATAATTCAAATTTCAGAAAACATACGACAGAAAAATCAAGCACCACCGAGGGTTTGCCTGGCTTACGGCATTCCCGGGTCATAAAAAAGTTGCTGTTGATCGTTGTCATCGAAAAGCATTGTCATGCCGCGATGATTTTTATTTATTTTTCGGACGGATGAAAAAAAATCGCCCCCACGCATTGGTGCCGTGCTTATCTGTCCTGACTTGTTGCCAGTTCATTTCACCCAGTCAAAGTGGTTTTCCAGATATTCGTGTCGGGCTTAGGCCCGGCTTGAATCAGGCTTGCGCAGCCTTGAGCTCCTGCACACGACCGGTGACTTGATGAAGTCGTAACTCCGGCCCAAGTTCCAGTGCCGTCAAACTGCCGCCCCAGACAGCGCCGGTGTCGATACCGTAAACACCGAGCCCCATGAATAATCCCAGCGTCGACCAATGACCAAAAATCAATGGTAATTCCCGTGCAGCATGGCCGGGGACTTCAAACCATGGGTAGCTTCCAGGTTTTTGTGTGCCGGGTCTGCCTTTATCTTCAAAGACAATGCGGCCCGAGGGCGTGCAATAACGAAGGCGGGTAAATACATTGATAATGGCCCTGTCACGATCAGGCCCTGCTAATTTGGGTGACCATACCGGTTTGTCGCCATACATATTCTTGAAAATTTTCCGGTAGCCGTCGCCGTGCAAGCGTGTTTCAACTTCGTGCGCTCTGGCTTCGGCGATTTTCAGTGTCCATTTCGGCGCGATGCCGGCATGTACCATGGCAAACCCCAAGGTGCGATCCACATGCAATAGTTTTTGCATGCGCAGCCAGTTGATGAGAACTTCCTTGTCGTCGGCAAACAAAACACGCTGCAAGTCCTGATTAACCTTGCGTTGGTCTTCTTCACGGCGTTGTGCAATCGAAAGCAGCGACAAGTCATGATTGCCCAGCACGATGGTGCTGTGAATTTTCAACGAGTGAATCAGGCGCAATGTTTCCAGTGATTGACCACCACGATTGACCAGGTCACCACAAAACCACAGTCGGTCTTTCGCAGGATCAAATTTAATACGGTCAAGCAGACGCGATAAGGCATCGTAGCAACCTTGGACATCACCAATGGCATAGGTTGCCATTAATGCAGGGTCCTGGGCACGCACAGCGTAAACGGTGCGATGTCGGCATCGAATTGCAAACCATCATCGGCCTGCATGTGATAACTGCCGCGCATGGTGCCGAGTGAAGTTTCCAGAACAGCACCTGAGGTGTATTCGAATGATTCGCCGGGACCGAGGTGCGGCTGTTCACCGACCACGCCTTCGCCACGGACTTCCTGTACTTTGCCCATTTCGTCGGTGATGACCCAGTGCCGACTGATCAATTGCGCAGGCACTTGTCCCTGATTTTCGATGCGAATTGTATACGCGAAAACGTAACGGGCACGATCAGGTTCGGATTGTTCATCCAGAAAACGGGTTTTTACGGTAATTGCGATTTGATGTTTTGCGGCCATATTCGTAGTTTACGTGGTCGCGGCTGGTTTAGAAGCCAGAAAATTGGCTAATTTAATGAAATCCGACACAGGGAGTTGCTCGGCACGGGCATCCGGGCGCAGACCCACGGCCTCGATATCCTCACTCGAGCACAAGGCCTGCATGGCATTGCGGATGGTTTTGCGGCGCTGTCCAAAGGCATCGCGCACCAGATGCTCGAATAAGGCGGCATCCTTAATCTGGATTTTTTCGGCCAGCAACGGTACCAGACGTACGACAGCCGAATCCACTTTTGGCGGTGGTCGAAATGCATGTGGCGGCACCATAAAAAGCGGAGTGACTTCGCAGCGCGCCTGCAGCATCACAGTGAGGCGGCCATATACTTTGCTGCCGGGCTCTGCAGCCATGCGGTCAATCACTTCTTTTTGCAGCATGAAATGCATGTCGCGCACGGCTGGCGCGTGTTCAAGTACATGAAACAAAATCGGCGTTGATATGTTGTAAGGCAGGTTGCCGACAAGACGAATTGCCGGACGGTCGGCTGCCAGTTTAGTGAAATCTACCTTCAGAACATCTTTGTGGATAATGGTGAGATCGCCAATCCCCTCAGCTGATTCCATCAAGGGCGTAATCAGGTCGCGATCAAATTCGATGACGGTCAAGGAACCATGCTTTTTTAGTAGGGGAAATGTAATAGCGCCCTGACCGGGTCCGATTTCGACGAGGAAATCATCGGGTTTCGGATTTACCGCGAGCACGATTTTATCGATGATGTTTTGGTCGCTAAGAAAATGCTGGCCAAGATTTTTCTTGGGTGGGTCTTTGAACATTTTCATTTGGGATTTCCCGACTCTGCAAGCATCGTGCATTGTGTCACGGCAGCCTGCATGCTGGAGGCATCGGCTATACCTTGGCCGGCAATCTCAAGGGCAGTGCCATGATCTACCGCCACGCGCGGGTAGGGTAGCCCGAGAGTGATATTAACGGCATGCTCAAAACCGGCATGCTTCAAAACAGGCAAGCCCTGATCGTGATACATCGCCAACACGGCATCAAAACTGCTTAATTTTTGTGGAAGAAAAGCGGTGTCTGCGGGAAGCGGTCCGATCAGTTGCATGCCCGATTCGCGAAGTTGCAACAGGCATGGCTCGATGATGTCGATTTCTTCGCGACCTAAAATGCCGTTTTCACCCGCATGCGGATTCAAACCGAGCACGGCAATGCGCGGATTTGGTATCGCGAATTGTTTTTTTAGTCCGTTATGTAGAATCGCCAGTGTTTTCATCAATGATTGATTTGTGATGGCGTCCGGTACATTGCGCAAAGCAAGATGCGTGGTGGCGAGAGCAACTCGCATGTGTGGATTCGCCAGCATCATGACGACATCGCAATGCGCATGCTCTGCCAGCAATTCGGTAGTGCCAGTGTAGGCGATGCCACCAGCGTTGATCGCGGCCTTGTTAACCGGTCCGGTGATCATGCCGTGGAATTCGCCATCGATGCAGCCTTGTGCCGCACGCAATAAAGTATCAATGACGAATTGGGCGTTCGCGGGATTGGCATTGCCGAAGACGGTTGACACTTTTTGCGTCATCGGCAAAAGCGCGAGCTCGCCGTC
>JBOHYH010000230.1:0-18836 GCA_050737775.1 Arenimonas sp. | reverse complement strand
ATCTGCGGCACCGACCAGGGCGCAGCAAGCAGGCGCCCCTACGTCGGGAATTTCGTGTGCGTTATGCGATATCCGATGTTGGAAATTCATTCACGATCTTCATGGCTTCCGATCTCACTGCGATCATACACAGGAATAATTCCAGAAAGCAGCGGGCTTACCCTTGGTTTCGATGAACCAGTCGCTGGCGACATTTGAGTACCGCCTATTGGCTCCATATCTCGACAAACAAAACCGTAGGGGCGCAGCAAGCGTGCGCCCCTACATAAATTACTTATAAATCCCTACGGTAACTCTGCTAACCCTTTGTTAGATTGGGCTGAATCCATCTAGTGCGCAGTTGCCATGACATTCGATAATAAAATTCACCATCGGAAATCCATTTGTTTGCGTCATTACGATTACAGCCAGGCCGGAGGGTACTTCATTACGGTCTGTACGCAAGATCGGGAATGTTTATTTGGCGACATTGTTGATGATGAAATGCAATTGAATGATTCCGGGTTGATCATCAAGGCGATTTGGCAGGAAATTCCAAGCCATTGCCCGCAGATTGAATTGGATGCGTTTGTGGTGATGCCCAATCACTTTCACGGATTTTTTTACATCAGTCCTTCGGAATTGGGCGCAGCAAGCAGCGCCCCTACAGTTGGAAAAATCATGCGGCGGTTTAAATCGACGTCGGCGATTGCGGTTAATAAATTGCTTGGTCGTGCATCGCAACCGTTATGGCAGCGCAATTATTGGGAGCGTGTTGTGCGTGATGAAAAAGAACTGCACGCAATGCAGGAATATATTGGCAATAATCCATTGCAATGGCATTTGGATAAATTGCATCCGTAGGGGCGCTGCTTGCTGCGCCCACAAGCCATCGGATAAATTTTTGGCGCAGCAAGCAGGCGCCCCTACGTTAACAATCAGGCGATATCAGACATCCAGCTCAATCATCACCGGTGCATGGTCGCTAGGCCTATCCCAAGTCCGCGGATCACGATCAATCACGGACGAAGTGCATTTCGATTTCAAGGCTTCGCTAAGTAAAATCAGATCGATACGAAGGCCGCGGTTACGCTGGAAACCGGCAGTCCGGAAATCCCACCAGCTGTAATGGCCGGCCTCGTCATTATGCAAACGAAAACTATCGTGCAAGCCCAGGTCCAAGAGCTTTTTGTATGCAGCACGTTCGGCAATCGATGTCAGAATGCTGTCGTCACCCCACACTATCGGGTCATACACATCGCGATCGTCCGGTGCGATATTGAAATCACCCAGCACCACCAGATTCGGATATTTTTTTATTTCTTCACTCAGCCAGACATGCACAGCTTCAAGCCAGCGTAATTTGTATTCGTATTTCTCGGTACCGACATCCTGGCCGTTGACAACATATAAATCGACAATGCGAATACCGTCAACGGTAGCGGCGATCACTCTTTTTTGAACATCGTCAAAGCCCGGAATGCCCAATTGCACATCGATGGCTTTGTTACGACTGACAATGGCGACACCGTTATAGGTTTTTTGTCCTTCAAATATCGAGCGATAACCCAAGGCCAACAAGGCATCATCGGGAAACTTGTGGTCTTCCATCTTGGTTTCCTGCAAAACCACGACATCGGGCTGCCGCAGTTTCAGCCATTCTTCCAGATGCTGAAGCCGTACATTGAGCGAATTGACATTCCAGCTGGTGATTTTCATTATTTCGCTTGTTGTCCGATGTGTTTGTCCAGAAAATCCAACATATTCTGATAGGCATTCAGGCGCTTTTTCGGATCGAAAAAACCGTGTCCTTCGCTACTTTCGTAAACCCATTGCGGCGGATTACCGGCATTGGTCAATGCTTTCTGCATCGCCTTGGCTTGTGCGGCTGAGGCTATTTTATCTGCACCCCCGTGTATCAGCAAAACGGGTGCCTTGATTTTTTTGGCTAGATAGGTAGGTGATCGTGCTTGCAACCAGGCTTGGTTGTTTTCAAAAATATCTTCAATATATTTTCGCCCGTATGCTGTGTTGTCGACCGCGCCCTGACTACCCAAAGCGGCTAGTTCATAAACGCCAGCATATCCAATGGCACACTTGAACAAATCCGGCTCGGTCGCAACGCCCATCAATGCCGCATATGCACCGTAGCTGCTGCCATAGATGCATATTCTTTTTTCATCAATTTGCTTTTGACCAATCAGCCAGCGGGTACCGTCGGCAAGATCCTGTTGCATCTTGCCGCCCCATTCACGCATCCCCGCATTCAGAAAATCCATGCCGTAGCCACCGGAGCCGCGGAAATTGATTTGCAGGACCGCATAGCCGCGACTAGCCAATAGTTGCGCTTCGGAATTGAACTCCCAGCGATCCACTATGCCGTAAGGGCCGCCATGCGGCAGCACCACCAGCGGCATTTTCCCGGTTTGGGTATTCGGCTTGGTTAACCAGCCGCGGATGAGCAAGCCGTCGCGTGCTTTGAATTCAATCGGCTCGACTGCCGCGGCATTTTCGGGCCGGATTGCAGGACGAACACCGACCGATAAGGATAATTTGTTCGCGTCGCGATCATAAATATAATATTCGCCGGGGTTAAGGTCGCTGCTCACAAACACGCTGGCGAATCGTCCATCCAGCGAAAAATCATTGGCGATCACCAGTTCCCCGGGAAAACTGGCCATCAAGGTTTTGACTAAAACTGTTTCGGGCAACGTCTTGTCCAGGAAAACGTAGCCGCCACGTCCATCAAAACTGCGAACAGAGTAAGCGTCCTTTCTATCGGCGGTAAGAAGCACGCCTCCTATGTCCGCACTGTCCGGGGCATAAATCTTCTTCTCGGCCAGCGTTTCGGGGTTGAGCTGTATCAGATAATCGAGTTTGCCGGGCTCAGAAACTTGGGCATAAATATCTACGCCATTCTTCGTGTACGCCAATGGTTGAATGGCACGGCCGGTTTTACGTTCGTCATTAATGTTGACCCATTCGGATGCTTTCGAGTCCCGGTAAAGTAGTTGGTTGTAGCGATCAGTGGTCGTCCCCGAAATAATTCTTGCTTTATTGTTTTGATCGACCAATACATCGGAGAAGTATCGTAGTGGAATCCTGCCACCGCTCTTTTGCAATCGTCCATTCTGTACATTCAGACGGGCAATGTCCGCAAAAGGTGTTTCACCCGTCGTGGCCCAGCTCATAATGGCAATCAGAATCGTATTGCTTTCATCGGCAAGCGGCTCGAGCACGAATGCCGATGCCTGCATCGCCAATGACTGCTTGATGTTGGTCCCAACATCCTTTGCGCCGCGATAACCAAACAGATAAACCTGACTTCCTCCGTCAGCATTCATTCCCCACAGCTCTCCTGTCGATGTAGGCGTCGACAAGCCGCCGTCCTTTTCCGCCATCGATAAGACTATGCGTTCAGCACTTACCCAATGATATCCATTGATGTACTGACCTCTTTCCGGCGTAATGTTTGCCGTTGGCTTGTTGGTCGCCCTGTCGAATATATACAAACTGGAGCGATCATCCCGCGGAACAATAATCGCGAAGTATTTTCCCGTTGGCGAAAGCTTGAACGAGCCCTCCTCCACCGCACCCGGCTTGGTATACGTTTCAACCGGCAGCACTTCGGCATAAAGAACAGAGGCATTCAAGAACAGGGCAGCAAAAAGTATTGCTGCGGCTTTCCAAGTTAATTCGTAAGGGTTCTTTTTCATGATTCTCAATTCTTCAAAATTTTGGTGTTTTCGGTCAAATAACTCGCTGCAAGCAGACGATACAGCCTGTCCGCTTAGCTACTACTATCCTGAGCGAGCCTGTATTCTTGCTGCTGCAAAGTGGGCAATTATCCCAGCTAACATGCAAAATAAATACCAGTTTGGAGCGCGCACCCCATGAAATGGCTTGATCTTCGCAGTGATACCGTGACGCTACCGAGCGCCGCGATGCGCGCATGCGCCCTGGATGTAGCTTTGGGTGATGATGTTTTTGGCGAAGACGCCACCGTAAATGCATTGCAAAAACGTTGTTCCGAAGAACTCGGTTTCGAATCTGGACTATTCGTACCCAGCGGCACGCAGTCGAATTTGCTGGCGTTGATGGCCCATTGTGAGCGTGGCGACGAATACATTGTCGGCAGTGAAGCACATACCTATAAATTCGAAGGCGGTGGTGCAGCGGTACTCGGCTCGATTCAACCGCAACCAGTTCCGCAACAACAAGATGGCACACTGGATTTGGCAGCCATTTCCGCAGCGATAAAACCAATTGGCGACCCGCATTTTGCGTGCACGACATGCCTCACTCTGGAAAATACCTGGTGGGGTCGCGTGCTTCCGCAAAACTATATTGCGGAAGCATCCGTTTTGGCGAAACACCATAACCTTGCCTTTCATCTGGATGGTGCGCGTTTATATAACGCAGCAATAGCTCAAAACATTCATGCACGTGAAATCGCGAAATCTTTCGACAGCGTGTCGATATGTTTCTCGAAAGGCCTTGGAGCCCCCGTTGGCTCGATGTTGCTGGGCACAGAAGAGTTGATTTCAAAAGCGCGCCGCTGGAGAAAAGTGCTCGGCGGCGGCTGGCGACAAGCCGGTGTATTGGCCGCAATGGCCAACTTTGCACTCGATCATAATATCGAGCGTTTGGCTGATGACCACCGTCGCGCCAGCGAACTGGCTCATGCATTGGCTGATGTTTCCCACATCGAGGTCAATGGCGCGTTCACGAACATGGTATTCATTACGCTACCGAAAGAACGTCTTGCCGCATTGTCCACTCATATGAAGGCATACAGCATCAATTTATCGGCCAGTAACCCAAAAATCCGCCTGGTCATGCATCTGGATATTGATGATGCTGGATTGACAAGAATCATCGAAGCCTTCAAAACTTTTTAAGCTGGCTAGGACCGTCCGTACATCCGACCGGGGAAAGTTTGTCTCTGGTACGTGCCTGCGTTTTAACCCCATACTTCGTTTCAGCCGTTATATATGACACCGGCCACCGCCAAGTTCAGGGGATCATGATGTTTCGACAATTATTGCTGTTTGTTTCTTTATTCACCGTGGCGATGCCCAATGCGCAGACTCAAGTCAGTAATGCACGGCCATTAATCGAAACCATCAAGGGCGAGCAGGCTCTTGAACTGCAAAACCTGAAAATTGAAGGCAATATCAGTGGCGGTCTGGCGGAAACCACGGTACGGATGACGTTTTACAATCCGAACAATCGCCAGCTTGAAGGCAACCTGCAATTCCCCTTGCTGGAGGGTCAGCAAATTACAGCATTCGCCTTGGACATGAATGGCAAGATGCGGCAGGCGGTGCCGGTTGAAAAAGCCAAAGGGCGCCAGGTGTTTGAAGAAATTGAACGGCGCGGTGTAGACCCCGGTTTACTGGAAAATACCCAAGGCAATAATTTCAAATTACGCATTTACCCGATTGCCGCCAAAGGCGTTCGCACGGTCGAGCTGCGTTATTCCGAACCACTGAAGCGTCAAGACAAGAACTGGCTCTACACGCTTCCAATGGCTTTTGGCAGCAAGCTGAAAGACTTCGAACTCGGCCTTAAAATCAACGGCATCAATAAAGCGCCAAGGCTTATCGGCAGCTTCAATGAACTTGAATTCAAGCGCAACTCAAAACGCTTTGAAGCATTGATAACGAAGAATAATTTTTCGCCAGCTGGAACCTTGACCCTGCAAATTCCGGCAACTGACAGGCCGCAGACCTATACGCAAATGTTCGACGGCCAAACCTATTTCATTGCCGAAATTCCCGTGATTGGTATAAACCAGGAACGTCCGCTAGCGACCGTTCTCGGTTTGCTCTGGGATAGCTCGGGCTCCGGTGAAAATCGCAATCATGATCTCGAATTCAGCTTGCTTGATCGCTACTTCAAAAAGGCCGGCACTGTCGAAGTTCGGCTGACGCGCTTGCGTGATCGTGCCGAAGCGACCGAAACCTATCGCATTAAAAACGGCGACTGGACTGTCTTGAAGATGAATCTGGAGAACACGGTATACGATGGCGCAAGCGCGCTTTCCGAATGGAAAGTACAAAATGATATCCGCGAGTATTTACTGTTTAGCGATGGCTTGAGCAATTATGGCAACGCGCCATTTCCCGAGCTGGCGCATTCGCAGCGGCTCTACACCATCAATTCTGCAGCCAGTGCCGATGCAATCCGCCTATCCGCCTTGGCCGAAAAAACCGGTGGTCGTTATATCGCGCTGCAAACTGCATTGCTTGAACAGGCCACGCAAGCTTTATTGACCGAAGGCGTACATCTGGAAAGCCTGAGCGGAGCAGGTCTGACCGATCTGGAATTCTCATCACGTGATCCACAAGACGGGCTATTACGAGTAGCGGGCCGACTGTTGAATCCGGAAGCAAAACTTGCATTGGTGTTATCACAAGGCGGCAAAAAAGCGACACTTGATTTACCCATCGACAATGATTCTGCCACGCATCCGTTGGCCGCGAATTTATGGGCGAGCTATCGTTTGCGTTCGCTGGACGCCGATCACGAATTGAACCGCGCAGCGATTCGCCGCATTGGCGAAAACTTTAATCTACCCACTCGCGAGACTTCATTGATCGTACTCGATACCGTTGCCGACTACGTCCGTTATGAAATTTCACCGCCGGAGGAATTGCAGACCGAATATGCGAAATTAATTGGTGAACGAAATCAAGGTCGCAAGACCCATCGTGATGGGCAGTTGAATAAGATCGTATCAATGTTCAATGAGAAGTATGCCTGGTGGAACAAGGTGTATTCGAAAGGCATCCCTGTTATGCCGAAACAGATTGCCACTCCTGCTGCGATGGCAGTGTCTCCTGCAAGAGAGCAATCCCGGGCTATAGAATCCGTTGTAGTGACCGGTTCACGACTAAGGCGCGTTGAAGCAGAAGCGGCCAGTCCGGTATCGGTAATTACGCGTAACGACATTGCGCAAGCAGGGTTGGATAGCGCAGCTGATTCACTCAACGAGATTGGCAGCTCGAATAGTTCGGGAGCAATATCAGCGTCCATTTCCCTCAAAAAATGGACTTCCGATGCTCCCTACATCGCCCGCATGAAAGCGGCGAGTAGCGGTACGATCTATGCCATTTATCTCGACGAAAAACCGGGCTATCTCAATAGCAGTGCTTTCTTCCTGGATGCCGCTGATATGCTGCTGAAAAAAAATCAGCGTGATCTGGCGCTGCGGGTACTTTCCAATCTGGCCGAGATGGATCTTGAAAATCGCCAAGTACTGCGCATCCTCGGCTATCGCCTGATCCAGGCCGATGCACCCGAACTCGCGATTCCGGTTTTTGAAAAAGTGCAGCAACTCGCGGAAGAAGAACCGCAATCATTCCGCGATCTGGGTTTGGCTTACGCGGCGGCAGGACAAAATCAAAAAGCGATCGAGCAATTGTATGAAGTCGTACTTCGTCCCTGGGACGGCCGCTTCGCAGAAATCGAATTGATCGCACTGGCCGAACTGAACAGCATCGTCGCGACCAGCAAACAAAAAGTCGATACCCACAATATGGATTCGCGTTTGTTGAAACACATGCCGCTGGATTTGCGCGTGATCCTGACTTGGGATGCCGATAATAGCGATATGGATTTGTGGGTGACCGACCCGAACGGCGAGAAATGTTTCTACGGCAACAAAGCGACCTATCAAGGTGGCCGTATGTCGGACGATTTCACCGGCGGCTATGGCCCGGAAGAGTTTTCGCTGCGACATGCGAAACCCGGAAAATACAAAATCGAAACGAATTTCTTCGGTAATCGCCAACAAGTGGTCGCGGGGGCAACTACGCTGCAGGTCTATTTGACGACAGGCTTCGGTACGGCCAAAGCAAAGCAACAAAGCGTAACCCTGCGCTTGAAAGACGCACAGGAAACCGTCTTTGTCGGGGAATTTGAAGTCCAGCCCTGAACATTGTAGCCCGGGTCATGGCTTCATCTGACCCGGGAGTGCCGGATGTCTGGATCGTGGGAACCTTCTGAATCGTGGGAGCGTCCGTCAGGCGCGAAAAACTGCGGCAAGCTTTGAGAGTGCGTAGCCCGGCGATGCTCTTTTACCCGGGTCAGATGAAGCCATGACCCAGGCTACGATTTCTTCAACCAGGCCGGTTTTGATTTTGCAGCTTTCTTGTAGATGGCACAGGTTTCAATATGCGCACCGGGCAAATAGCCGGTGCTCATCAAAAACTCGTTGACGATTTCACCGCCGGTAAACCTGAATGTCTGCTTGAAGAGTTTCATCCAATCGATTTTTGTTTTCGGATGATGCTTGTCCAGCCAGCTTTTGAACGAGCCGTGCTCTTTTTGTAATTGCAGGATGACGTTAGCGTTATGAATCGCGGCATCGACTTTCAGGCGGTTGCGAATAATGCCAGCGTCTTCCAGTAAGCGTTGTCTATCGGCTTCCTTGTACGAAGCGATTTTCTTGATATTGAACTGGTGGTAAGCCTTCCTGAAATTATCCTGCTTGTTCAGGATGGTGGTCCAGCTCAAGCCGGCCTGGTTGATTTCAAGAATCAGCCGTCCGAATAATTCGTTGTCATCTTCTATCGTGTAACCGTAGTGCTTGTCGTGATAGACGCGATGCACGTCAGTTTTTTCCATGCGCGATACGGCTTCGCAGTAGGTTTTTGGTTTTTCGATAATGGTTGTATTCATGTGCTTTGCGATGCCGTCATTTGGATTGCGGGCTATCCGTGGGAGCGCCCGTTAGGCGCGAAAGATCTGGCGTGATTTTTCGCGCCTAACGGGCACTCCCGTGAAAGCCTCAACGCGTTAAAAATTTAACCAGCCAATTCGCGAGTTTTCCGTAGGGCGGATCGAACAAGGACACACCGCTGAAACGCGACTGATACATTACTGGCATCGCTTTGCTGAAAGTCAGGAAACCGGCGTGACCATGGTAGTGGCCCATGCCACTGGCACCGACGCCACCAATCGGCAGTTCGTGCTGGCCGAATTGAATTAGCGTGTCGTTGACGCAAACGCTACCGGCAATGATCGTATCCAGCGTTTTATTCAAACGCGTGTTGTCGCGATCAAACGGATAGAACGCCAGTGGCCGCTCACGTTGCAAGATATAATCTAGCGCCTGCTGATGGGTGTCATAACTTTTCAGCGGCAATAGCGGCCCGAAAATTTCCTGCTGCATCACCAGTGAGTCATCGGGTGGATCAAGCAATACCGCGGACGGAATAATTTCCAGTCCTTCGGGATTGGTTTCGCCTTCGGGAATATATTGTTGAATGACGACACCGCGTTGACGGGCGTCTTCCAGCCATTCGCGCAAACGATTGGCCTGGCGTGAATTCACAACAGCCGTGGCATCCGGATTATTGGCAATGGTCGGATAACGTTTTTTGACAGCAGCAAGATACAGCTTTGCGAATTCGTCGCGTTTGTCTCTTGGCACCAGCACATAATCCGGCGCGACACAGGTTTGTCCGGCGTTGAAGCATTTGCCGGTCGCGATGCGCTCGGCGGCGTGTTCGAGTGGATAGTCCGGGGCAATCAGTGCCGGTGATTTGCCGCCAAGTTCCAAAGTGACCGGCGTCAGATTGGGTGCTGCAGCCGCCATGACATGGCGACCCACCGAGGTCGATCCGGTAAACAATAGATGATCAAACGGCAAAGCAGTAAATGCCGCGCCGACATCGGCATCTCCCTGCACGACGACCACTTCATCGGCACCAAAAACTTCGCTCAACATTTTTTGTAGCAGTGCAGACAAGCGCGGGGTGAATTCCGACGGCTTCAGCATGACGCGATTACCGGCGGCTATCGCATTGACCAAAGGAATAACCGCCAACTGGAACGGATAATTCCACGGCGCGACAATACCGACGACACCCAGTGGCAGATAACGCAGCTCGCCACTCGCGGGTTGAAAAGTCAGACTGATCGGACGTGATTTGGGTTTCATCCAGCGTCGCAGATTTTTTTCGGCATGCTTGATTTCTCCCAGCGTCACCATCACGTCGGCGACCATGGTTTCGACCGGCGAGCGACGGCCAAAATCGGCATTGATTGCCGTTACCACTTCTTCTTTGTAATGCTGCACCGCTTCACCCAAACGCTTGAGTGAATACAGGCGTTCGCGCTGATCGGGAATGTGCTTGAGCTGCGCGGCACGCAGGCGATCAAAATTCGAGCGTAAGTCGTTCATGACGGTTGCTGCATTTTGCGGGTCTTTGGTATCCATGACCTAGTTTAGCGCTATCTTGAGCAGGTAAACTGCAAAAATCTCTATGACAATCCGATGGAATCCAAAAATGCGAAATATCCGAGCTTTTCAGGGCGTCAGTCCGGTAATAGGTGAAGGTACCTACGTTGACGAGGCCGCAACGGTTATCGGCGATGTCGTGCTGGGCGACGATGTGTCGATCTGGCCGGGCACCGTGGTGCGCGGCGACGTGAACTATATTCGCATCGGCTCACGCACCAATGTGCAGGACGGCACGATTATTCATGTGACCCATGATGGTCCTTACGGAAAACCCGGCGGATTTGCCACCGTGATAGGTGAAGACGTCACGATTGGCCATGCTGCCGTGATCCATGCCTGCGTAATTGAAGATGCCAGCCTGATCGGCATGGGTGCAACGGTACTCGACGGCGCCATCATCCGGAAAAACGGTTTTGTCGGAGCCGGTGCGGTGATTCCACCGGGCAAAGTGGTGGAATCCGGCGAATTGTGGCTGGGCAATCCGGCCAAATGTGTTCGCAAACTCAGCGAAAAGGAAATCGAGCAGCTCTATTATTCGGCGCAACATTACATGCGTTTGAAAGATAAATATTTGTCCGAACCGTAGGGTGGGCGACGCCCACCCTGCATTATTGATAGGGATTTCCGACCGTATTGTCTGGTGTCGCAACCTGCTCTTTATTGCAAATCGCCATCACCAATAAAGCCAGTGATGCAACACGCAACACCAGCATGATGGCGCTATAGCCCGTTTGCATAAAGCGAAAGCCGGCGCTCGAATAATCCATACCGCCGGCACTCAAGTACACATTGAAAGCGATGCCGCCCATTGCGCCCAATACAACCAATGCAAGGCCTGCACTGCCAAGTGTTTTGGTTTTTCTGGGCAATGCGCGTGTTTGCATCATGATAATTCCGACGATGCAAACCAACAGGGTCGGCAACGACCAGGCCAACTGGCTCAGCAAGTTCATAAAAAAACCATCATTTAACATACATACCTCTTATACAAAATGGGGTGGCTTCATACAGGTCGGGTAGCGTGTTCCAGCATGCTCAGGAACGCCAGTGCATGCTCGCGATTATCCCCGCACATGCTTTCTGTGGGGCGCAATCCGATGCACACTTGCGGCCGTTCGGGTTTACCGAAAATCCGGCAGGCATTTTTCTCGTCAAGTTGCACACAGCGAACGCCAGCAGGCTTGCCATTCGGCATTCCCGGAATAGGGGATGATATTGAAGGGGCGATACAGCATGCACCGCAGCCGGAACGACAACTTAGCATCTGGAATGCCCTACCTAATCCACGAGACGAAACAAACGATATTACTTGCTGGCATTGTATGCCGAAACATTGATTTTATTGGGCAATGCCGACTTTTTCCGCTACCATTCTGGCAATGATTTGGCAGAGTTTCCATGCAAGTACCAGACCCGCAGCATAATTCGTCGCTCAATGGATATTTCTTGCCCGATTACCCTCTCTCACCCGTGATCAATGCCTGATGCTCGACACCACGCGTGACATTCAAACTCCGGAAGGGCTGGCGCTGACACTGCATCCGGCGGGTCCGGTACCGCGGGCATTGGCGTGGCTGCTGGATTTTGTCATCCGCTTTTTTTGTCTCTCCTTTTTGTCGATACCCTTGGGCATGCTGGGCGAAGCCGGTATCGGCATTTACATGATCCTCATGTTTTTGCTGTACTGGGCCTACCCGATCTTGTTTGAAGTGTTGCGTGACGGCCAAACCATCGGCAAAAAAGTGATGGGTCTGAAAGTCGTGAATCAAAATGGCACGCCGATTACCTGGGTGGCTTCCATCGGCCGCAATTTGTTGCGGGTAGCGGATATGTTTCCTTTTTTCTACGGCTTCGGCCTCGTCAGTTGCCTGATCGATCCACATTCGCGTCGTCTCGGTGATTTGGTCGCGGGCAGCCTGGTCGTACACGTGGATCGCGTAACGGCACGTCTGCCATCACCACCCGTACCGGCGGAAAATCTTGCCGTGCTGCTGAAACGCGAAGAACAGGGCGCCATCGTAAACTTTTCCGAACGTGCACTGCACATGACGCAAGAGCGGCAACGCGAACTCGCCAATATTCTCAGTCCGATCACGCATTTGCGTGGTGACGACAATGTCAGAAAACTGCTGGGCGTCGCCAACGGCCTGTTGGGGCGCAAATGAAACAGGAAGATTTTGTCCTTCAGCATGGCCCTGAATGGGTGCTATTCGAACGCTGGTTGAATTCCCGCAGCGATGTCAGTGCAAAAAAACGCAAGCCAGTGGCGAGCAACGATATTAGTGACTACGATTTTCCCGTGCGCTATCGCCGTTTGTGCCAGCAGCTTTCGATTGCACAGCAGCGTGGCTACAGTCCGCTCATTACCGACAAGCTGGAAGAGCTGATGCAGCGCGGCCATCACGTGTTGTACCGCCCACCGGCACCGCGCTGGCGGCGCGTCGTCGAATTTTTCCTGATGGAATTTCCCTGCATCCTGCGAAAAAATTATCGCTATTTTTGGACTTCGGCATTTTTATTCTATGTGCCGTTTTTCAGCATGATTATTTTGCTGCACTACTACCCTGAACTTGTGCATTCATTGATGGATGACAAGCAAATTTCGGAAATGGAGAAAATGTACGACCCTGCCAACACGTTTGACAGTCTGGGCCGCACCAGCGGCAGTGATCTGCAAATGTTCGGGTATTACATTTGGAATAATGTCAGCATCGGTTTCCGTACTTTCGCCAGCGGTTTTTTTGTCGGTCTCGGCACCATTTTTGTTTTGCTGTTTAACGGTATTTTTTTGGGTGCCGTGGCAGGCCATCTCACCGTGATTGGCTCGGGTGAACCGTTCTGGCGCTTCGTTGTCGGTCACTCGGGCCCGGAGTTAACCGCGATTGTGGTGTCGGGTGCTGCCGGTTTGCGAATCGGCATGGCCATTGTTGCGCCGGGTCGGAAAAAACGAGTCGATGCCCTGATTGAAGCCGGTATCGAAGGCGTAAAACTTGCGATGGGTATTTTTGCGATGCTGGTCTTCGCCGCTTTTATCGAAGCCTATTGGTCATCGATTGTCTGGATGCCCGATGTCGTGAAATACAGTGTTGGCGGCTTGATCTGGCTGCTGATTATTGCCTGGCTCTGGCGTGGCGGACGCGGGAGCAGCTATGCGTCTTGACCAGATGACCGTGGCCTTGCGCGTACGTTCGCCCTGGCAAGCCATGGACTTGGGTCTGCGCATGGTGCGCGCGAATGCGCGCGCAATCTGGCTGCCGTATTTTTTATTTGCTGGCAGCGTTTTCCTTGTCTGCAACACCTTTGCCTACTTGATCGATCAACTCTGGCTGGGCTGGTTTCTGATCTGGTGGCTGAAGCCGGTGTTTGATCGCATTCCGCTGCATGTGTTGTCGCATGTCACCTTTGGCAACTATCCAACTTTCCGTGACACGCTGCGTGCACCTTTTCAATGGCGTTTCGGTTTGTGGTTTTCGTGGCTGACGTATCGCCGTTTCAGTTTCTGGCGCAGCATGTCGATGCCGATCGATATTCTTGAAGGCCTGAGTGCAGAACGCTTGTCGATGCGACGCTCGGTCCTGATCGGTGCGGTCTCGTCGCAAATGATCGGCCTGAGCTTTATCTGCATCCTGTTCGAAAACGTATTGATGATTTCCGCCATCGCCCTGTTCTACATGTTCATTCCGATCGAATACCTGAATCATTTGTTCGAGAATTTCTATACGACTTACTTCAATTACGACCCGCCGGTATGGATCGATCTGATATTGAATACTTTGTATTTTCTGGGCGTTGCCGTGATCAGTCCGTTTTATGTGGGTGCAGGTTTTGCCGCTTACCTGAATCGCCGTACGCAACTGGAAGCCTGGGATATTGAAATTGCCTTTAAACGAATCGCAACCCGTCTGAGGCAGACAAGCAGCATGGTGCTGGTCGTTTCGATGCTTCTCGTGAGCGCGGGGGTTTCCCATCATGCTTACGCCCTCGAGGCCAAAAATAATGAGATAAAAACATTGCCGGAATTATTCGGTGATGATTATCGCGCCGAACCCAAGTCGGCTTCCGAGGCAGTAAAGAAAGCCTACGCGGATAAAGATCTGTCGCCCAAGGAAAAATATACTGCTTGGGAACCGATCGAAAAAGCAAAGAAGAAAAACAAGCCAAAAAGAACGACGATTCATGGGCTTGAAGCTATCATCGACATCGTCAGCGGCGGCATCGCTTTCTTTGCCGAATATGGCTTATGGCTTTTACTGGCACTGGTATTGAGCTGGCTCATCTGGAAGTCGACCGACTGGATGCCCTGGCTGAAAGACAAAATGCCGGCCAAGCGCGAACTCGATGAATTGACCGAGAATGAAATTCTCGATCTCGATACCTTGCCGAGTAATTTAAGCCATGCCGTTCGTGCCCTCTGGGCACAACAACCGCGTGCCGCACTCGCCTTGCTTTATCGTGGCAGCGTAGAAAAACTTTCGGACCGTCTAGGCACGCCTTTTCCACCGGGCGCGACGGAAGCGGAATGTGTCCGGCGTTCAAGGCGTTTGACACATCCGGAATCCGAAGCGATTTTCCATAAAGTCGTCCGCACCTGGCAAGCCGCTGCCTATGCACACCGCGTACCTGACAGCGACGAGTTTGAATCCCTGCTCAATGAGTGGAGTTTGCGCTGGGAAAAAACCGCATGAAAAAACCGGCCTGGATTATTTCCATCCTCGTAACGGCAATCATCGGTTTGTCGACTTGGTATTTTCTGGCGAACTTCAAGCGCGTCAGCAAAGAGCGGGATTTGCCGATGACCGGCGAAGCACGCTTCAATCCGCTTTACGCCCTTAAATTGAGTCTGCGTGCGATGGGCCAGAAAGCCGACACGCATGCACGCTTCGATCTTGACGCTCTGAAACTCAAGCCCGGTGACACATTATTGCTATATTCCCCACCCAATGCGCTTTCGGAAATAGAGCTCGACCAGTTATTGGACTGGGTCGAAGCCGGCGGTCATTTGATTGTCAGTTCGCCCAGCAGCTTCTTGCTCGACGACGACACTACCCTTTTCACCAAGCTGGGCATTTCTCCGAGTGGCGGCGTTGAAGAATGTTTTACCTATTACGGCAGCAAGAAGAAAATACCGGAAGTCATTTGCGGCGAGCGTTTTTTTACTGAAGATACCGAATGGTTCGAGTGGCTGCATGGCAATGAAGAACAGGGTTATAGCCTGGGCAGAATGGACTGGGGCGATGGCAGCGTGACGGTTGTCAGTTCCTTGAGCTTTATGAGTAACGCCGAGCTCAATGAAACCGGTGCCCGGCAAATGACTTACCAGTTGCTTGCCAACTCGATGAACAAGGGCCGCTTCCACCTGGTTTATGCCACTGACATGTCGCCGCTGTGGTTGCTGCTTATTAAGCATGGCTGGACCTTGATCGTCCCTGCACTTTTTTTGTTGATTGCCTGGCTAATTTATCGAAGCCAGCGCTTTGGTCCTTTGCAGGCATCACCGAATCAAGATCGCCGCGCCTTGCTCGAACATATCACTGCGACCGGCGAGTACATGTTTCATCGTCATCTCGGTCACGAATTGCATCTGGCCGTGCTGGCCCTGTTCAACTCGAAACTTCGTCGCCGCGATCCGGTGACGGCAGCATTGACCGGTGAAGCGCAAATTCAGGCTTTGGCCGAACGCACCACTATCGATCCGCAAAAAATTCGTCAGGCCTTGAAACCTGGCTCACTGCATCAAAAAGAAAATTTCTTCAATAGCATCGCCACCCTTATTCAGTTGAGAAACCAGCTATGACTACCGAAAACGCAAGCACGCTCCCCGCGGTCACTCCCATTACCGGCACGGAATTAACCCGGCGTGTCGCCACCATTCGCAATGAAGTGTCGAAAGCTTTTCTTGGTCAGCAAGAAGTGCTCGATCAACTTTTACTGGCCTTGCTCGCCGGCGGCCATGTATTGATTGAAGGTGTGCCGGGGCTTGGCAAAACTTTATTGGTCCGTGCATTGGCCACCGTGATGGATTGCCAATTCGCCCGTGTGCAATTCACACCGGACCTGATGCCCAGCGATGTTAGCGGCCATGCGTTTTATGATCCAAAAACCGAAAGTTTCAAGATTCGCCGCGGCCCGGTCTTTACCAATTTACTGTTGGCCGATGAAATCAATCGCGCACCGGCTAAAACCCAATCGGCCCTGCTTGAAGTCATGCAGGAACAACAGGTCACCATTGAAGGGCGCAGTTTTAGTTTGTCGCCACCGTTCATGGCAATCGCCACGCAAAACCCGGTTGAACAGGAAGGCACCTATCCCTTGCCGGAAGCGCAGCTTGATCGTTTTTTAATGAAGATACTGCTCGACTACCCTGCCCATGCCGATGAATTGCAGATGGTCGCAGCGGTCAGCAAAGGTCGTAGCGTGAGTGATTTTGATATGTCGAGTCTGCAAAAAATTATCACGCCGGAAGAAATCGTTGCGATGCAAATGGGCACCGCCATGGTTCAAGTCGATGAAGTCGTGATGGACTACGCCGTGCGAATCGTGCGCGCGACCCGCGAATGGCCCGGCATCAGTCTGGGTGCAGGTCCGCGTGGCAGTCTGGCACTGGTGCGCGTCGCGCGTGCACAAGCCGTACTGGAAGAACGCGATTTCGTAACGCCCGACGATATTCGCAGCATTGCAAAACCGGCTTTGCGCCACCGCATTGCCTTGGCGCCGGAACTGCAAATCGAAGGTCAACGTGTCGATGACGTCCTGAATGCCCTGTTGGTAAAAGTCGAGGCGCCGCGCCGATGAGGCCAGCCAAGCCACTGCTATGGATTTTATTTTTGTGGGTACTGGTAGGTGGCCTGGTCACCTTTCATGTATTGCCCATGATTGCCTGGCTAGCGGCTGGACTTTTTTGTCTGGTGCTGTTTGTACTCGATGCGTTTGCATTGCGCAGCACTGCATCGCCGGAACTCGTGCGCGATATCCCGGCTGTATTACCCGTCGGTGTTGAACGTGAAGTCGGTTTGCGCTTGCAGACATTTACCCGTCGTCGTATCCGTTGCGACGTGCATGATTTGCATCCGGGCCATTGGCTGACGTTTGGTTTGCCGAGACAAGTCACCCTGACACCGCATCGCGAATTGGCGATGACGTACCGCATTACCCCTGCCGAGCGTGGCAGTTTTGAATTTGCCGGTTGCCAGCTTCGGATTTATTCGCCGCTGGGTTTGTGGCGACAAGTGCGTAGTCTGCCGTTGAAAACCAGTATCCGTGCATTTCCGAATTTTGCACCACTGGCGAAGTTCGCCTTGTTCAGTTCGGAACAGGCATCACGCGTTGTCGGTGCACATTTGAAACGCCGTCGCGGCGAAGGCACCAACTTCCATCAATTACGCGAATATCGTCTCGGCGACACCATGCGCCAGATCGATTGGAAAGCGACACAACGTGCACGAAAATTGATTTCGCGCGATTATCAGGATGAAAAAAATCAGCAAGTTTTATTATTGATCGATACCGGCCGCCGCATGCTCGCAAAAGACGATGCACTCTCGCATTTCGATCATGTGCTGAACGCCAGTCTGGTGGTTTCTTACTTGGCCCTGCGCCAGGGCGATGCTGTCGGATTGATGGCCACTGGCGATGATAATCTCTGGCTGCCGCCACAACGTGGTCTGGGTACCGTCGACACTTTGCTTGATCGCGTCTATGGCTTGCAGGCGAAAGCCGTCGCCACCGATTACCTTGCTGCCGCAACACAATTGAGTCTGCGCCAACCACGTCGTTCGCTGATCATGCTGATCACCAATGTTCGCGATGAAGATATCGAAGACTTGATGATCGCTGTGCGCTTGTTGCAGAAACGTCACCTGGTTTGTGTCGCCAGTCTGCGCGAGCAAGCGCTGGATACCACTCTGCTAAAACCAGTCGACACTCTGAACGATGCCATTCTCGCTTCGGCCATGGCACGCTATCTTGCGGAACGTGCACGTGCTCACGCTGCATTGCGAAGCCAGGGAGTATTCGTACTGGATGTGACCTGTGCCGAATTGCCGGCAGCCTTGGTTGAACGTTATCTGGCGGTCAAACGCGATGGTTTGTTGTAAAGATTCGTAGGGGCGCCTGCTTGCTGCGCCCAAGCATTACGACAGACCCTGGGCGCAGCAAGCATGCGCCCCAACGATAAAATTTTACGCCAATCCACACGATAAAAATTTCTGAAGGAGAACACCATGCTTCTCGGTTTACGCACTATCGCCTATCCTGCTCCCGATCTGGCGAAAGCCAAACAATGGTATTCCGAGGTCCTCGAAGCGCCACCTTATTTCGATGAGCCGTTCTATGTCGGTTTTTCAGTCGGCGGTTTCGAGCTGGGTTTGATTCCCGATGCTGAACCCGGAATTGCCGGTACCCAGGCAATGTGGGGCGTGACAAATATCGAAGCAGCGTTTAAGCGTCTGCTTTCATTGGGCGCCACTGAACTGGAACCGGTTACCGATGTAGGCGGCGGAATAAAAGTCGCCTCCGTGCAAGATCCTTTCGGCAATCGACTCGGCATTATCGAAAATCCGCATTTTGATTCGACGGCGGTACGTTAAAACAACTACTGTAGGGG
>JBOHYH010000229.1:0-19803 GCA_050737775.1 Arenimonas sp. | reverse complement strand
GGACGGTTATCGCCCTAATGTGGGCATCGTGCTCATGCGCACGGATGGCAGGTTGTTCTGGGCCCGCAGGGTGAACCGGGATGGCTGGCAGTTTCCGCAAGGCGGCATGAACACTGATGAAACCCCGTTAGAAGCGATGTACCGAGAACTACATGAAGAGGTTGGCCTGCTACCCGAGCACGTTGAAGTGCTTGGGGCGACGCCCGGCTGGCTGCGCTATCGCCTTCCCAAGCGCTGTGTGCGCTATGGCAGCAAACCCGTCTGCGTGGGACAAAAACAAGTCTGGTTTTTATTGCGTTTTCACGGTGATGAAACCGATCTGCGACTGAATTTAACTGAGAAACCGGAATTCGATAGCTGGCGCTGGGTGGATTTCTGGTATCCGGTCGAGCATGTAGTGAACTTCAAGCGTGAAGTTTATGTTCGAGCTTTACACCATTTAGCCGAACATGCACGCATTATCGCCGGAAATGAAGCCGTTCCAGTCGATGCCGGCACCGTGGTTCAGCAAATACTGGCAGCCAGCATCCCGGCAAAGTTCAGCAAGCGCTGAATGGAGCCGCATTCTTGTATTGACAATCATTCTCATTCGGTGTGAAATACGAATCATTCTTATTCGTAGCCGGGTTTGATTCCGCCATGTACGTTTGCGTTTGTTTTGGTATCACTGATAAAGCTATCCAGCGTGCCGCTGCCGATGGTGTGCGTGATGTTGCCGAACTGACCATGCGCACCGGACTTGGCAGCAATTGCGGCAGTTGTCGCGACATGGCTACCGACATTTTGAATCAGGCGCGCGCGCCTGCGCTGCTGCCTTTGCCGATCCTGCAGGCAGCCTGAAAACCCCAATTGAGAATAGAAGCGATTGTTATTTAAACATCGCTTTTTAGATAAGTTTAAAGTGGCCGCACATCTTCAGGAGCACGGCCATGAAAGGCGACAGCAAAGTCATCGAACATCTCAATAAAGCGCTCTACAACGAGCTGATCGCCATCAACCAATATTTTCTGCACGCAAAAATGCTGAAGAATTGGGGCTTCAAGGAACTCGCCGACCATGAACATCACGAATCCATCGATGAAATGAAGCATGCCGATCGCCTGATTGACCGCATCCTGTTTCTCGAAGGCCTACCAAACCTGCAATCACTTGGAAAACTTTTTATCGGTGAAACCCCGAAAGAAATTTTCGAATGCGACCTCAAGCTCGAATTGATTGCGGTCCCCGATTTGAAAGCCGCTGTTGCCTATAGTGAAACGGTTGGCGATTACGTCTCGCGTGATTTGTTTGCTTCGATCCTGGGCTCGGAAGAAGAGCATGTTGACTGGCTCGAAACCCAACTGGGCCTCATGGAGCGTCTAGGCGAATCGAGTTACTTACAAGCACAACTTAAAAGCTAGACTTTTATTTGGTACGACAAAAAACCCGGCAACGCCGGGTTTTTTATTGCGCTTGCATATCGGAGTTATTGCAGCATCGCCTGCAATGCCAGCTGCGCTTTTTTGTATTCGGCTTCCAGCATCACGACGGCAACCGTCGGTCTGTTAAGTGCATTACCGCGTGCGCCAATCTCGATTCGCTTTGCGATAGCGGACAAAGCCAGTGCGCCCAGATTGGCGCTGGATGATTTCAGTGTATGTGCCGGTGCAATCATGCCGTGAATATTATTGTCGGCGGCAGCCTGTTCCAGTTGCTGGATTTGCTTGGGTGCATCTTCCAGAAATAATTTGATCAGGCCCAGATAGTCACCGCCCATAACCGCTTCGAGCTCTTCGAGCACTTCAGGAGCCAGTATTGGCAATCCGGGCGCGGGCTCAATGGCAACGGGTGCTAATGCCGGCCTTGCCGTAATGGCCGGGACAGCCGAAGGCGTTGCCGTGACATTTACCGGAGCAGCTGGGCGCGGTGGCAACACCCGCGATGGAATTGGCGCCGGAGCTGCGGCAGGAGGAATGCTGGATGGCCGTGGCGGCATGGAAGCAGGCATGCTCGGTGAGCTGAGAACGGCCGCTGCAGGCTGTGTTGCTGCAGCTGGTAATGGCAAGGGCCTTGGTGGCAATGATGGAGCCGGCGTAGAGGCCGGTGGCGGCAATGCACCGGGGAGCGATGAAGGTCTTGGTGGCAGTGACGTAACAGGTGCGGAAGCCGGCTGTGGCAAAGCACCAGGAATCGGCGAAGGCCTTGGCGATGCAATCGGCGGCAATGATGCTGCAGGTGCAGGTGCAGGTGCAGGTGCAGGTGCAGCAGTATCATTTCCGGGATTGCTTTGTTCCTGTTTTACTTTCAACCAACGCGCCAAACTTGATTCAAGCAAACGGCGATCCACCGGCTTGGTAATATAGTCATCCATACCGGCATCAAGACATTTTTGTCTATCGCCAGCCATGGCATTGGCTGTCATGGCGATAATCGGCAAGCGCGGCAATCCTGCCGCCACTTCATGCTGACGCCATTCACGAGTTGCGGTGTAACCATCTTTCACCGGCATCTGGCAATCCATCAAGACCAGATCAAGATGACCCGACATCATTCGTTCCAGTGCTTTTTCACCATTGTCGGCAGTTTCGCAATTCAATCCGAGCAAACCGATCAGGCGTTGCGCCACCATCAAATTGACCGGGTTGTCTTCCACTAAAAGCAAATGACCTCGCAGTTTTTTTACCGCCTGTGCACTGGCGGATACCGTCGGTGTTGTCGCTGATGCAAAGTCAGTCGCCGCACCAATACTTGACGACTCTTGGGCAACATGGACGCGCTCTGCAGGTGCCGACAGAAAATTGGTGATCGATGAACGCATTTCATTGGCTTGCATCGTGCGCGATATACCGAGCATGAGCGGCCCATCATTCAACTCGTCCGGCAATGGATCGTTACCGGTCAGGTACACGACCCGCAAGCCTTCAAGATCGGGCGCACGACGCAGATTGCGATGCAGTGCAATCGCGGTGCTGCGAACACTGTTCATGTCTACCATGAGCAAATCAAAGGTCCATGTACCGCCCCTCGACAACGCGGTGCGGAGACGAGTCAACGCATCTTGCGTGGTGTCTGCCTCGGTGATCTGGCAACCCCAATTCGAGGTTGCCTGTTGAATGCGTTGCCGAAAAACGGCGTCGTTGCTCAGCAATAGAATTCGCGAACCATTCAAATCCATCCGCTGCGAATGCATATCACCGGGGGCTTTGAGCAAGGGAATATCTACCCAGAAAGTAGACCCTCGCCCAGGCTCGGATTCAACACCAATCGTGCCGCCCATCAGGTCCACGATGCGTTTGCAAATGACCAGGCCAAGACCGGTGCCGCCGTATAAACGTGTCGTGGATGCATCTGCCTGACTGAAGGGTCTGAATAATTGCTGCACCCCTTGCGGGCTGATACCGATGCCGGTATCACGAACTTCGATGCGTAATTCGTGCTGGCTCCGCGTTTCGCCTCTGCGCGAAATATGCAAAGTGACCGAACCGCGCTCGGTGAATTTAAGTGCATTACTGATCAGATTGGTCAGTACTTGTCGCAGACGAACCGGGTCGCCACGCACGGGAAGTCGCACATTGCTATCGAGCTGGAGATTTAAACGCAAGCCCTTACTTTCAGCCGGTTTGTCCATCAGCATGATGATGGAATCGCATACTTCACGTAAATTGAAACTAGTGGTTTCAAGCTGAAGTTTGTTGGCTTCAAGTTTTGAATAATCGAGAATATCGTCGACGATTCGCAACATCTGGCGCGCCGATGTATAGGCAGTACGCAGAATATCGTGATGATCCGGCGCCATTTTCACCGACATCATGATGTCGAGCATGGGAATAATGCCGTTTAATGGTGTGCGAATTTCATGGCTCATGGTGGCAAGAAACTCGCCTTTCGCCATCATCGCCGACTCGGCCGCCTGCTTGGCTACAGTAAGTTCTTTTTCCAGTTCTCGGTGTACTGCCAGCTCTTCATTCAAGGCCGTGACTTCACGCTTCTGCTCATGCGTCTGCTCTGATGCCGTCAGTAAAGCCTCGTTCCGCTTTGCCACCGCGTACCAAAGTCCCGCAATCCCGGCGACACCCAGCAATGCCAGAATTAAAGCGACGCTTTGCCAGGCTTGCTGATTGCTCCAATGCGCAAATCCGGAAGCAATCGCAGCGCCGCCTGCACCTGCAATCGCAATCCATCGCACAACAAGCGCATCACCCGATTTAAATTTTTGTAACATTTAAAGCACCGCCTGTTGAAAATCGAAATCAAGCCCGCTATCGGCTTCTTGCACCAGATTGCCCTGGATAAAATCAATGCCGCTCATCCACAGAGTTGCTGCAGCCTGCGGATCTTCGACGCCGGTTCCAATCACTTCAAGACCCCGACGATGCGCGCGATCGATCAGTGTCTTTAATTCGTCGCGTGTTGCCTGTGTTTGGATGCCAGCCGAATACTTGCGTGCCAGTTTTACGAACCCGAGCGGCAACTGCTCCAGCAATCGCTCGGTTTCGGCATTGAGCTCAAACTGGCTCAAACAAAATTGCACACCAAGCGAGACCAGACTGTCGCAGAATTGCCTGACGGTTGCAGCATGAATTGAGGCGTCTTCCATTCTGATTTCGATGACCAGACAGGCACCAGGCACATCATTGTCGGCAAGTTCCGACTTGAGCCATTCTGCTTGCGTACTATCGGCCAAAGTCAGCGGTGACTGAGTCACGAACAAACGCATCGGGCGCTGTTCGGCACGACGATCACGAATGAGTGCGAGTGCCTGAATCAATACCCAGCGATCAATATCGACAATTAAATCGTTACGCTCTGCCATCGGAATCACTTCCGCAGCCGGTAACAGACGGCCACTGGTGTCACGCAAACGCAACAGGGTTTGATATTGCGAATCATCGCTGCCGGCAACCGCAACTACCGGCTGGTACAGCAACTCGAGCGAGTGTTGTTCAATCGCCTCGCGCACCTGTTTCAGCAGCGTTGCTTCCCGCACGGCATCTTCGGCTTTGGGCGGTTCGTACTGGCGAACACCATGTTCATTGGTACGCGCTTCTCGGGTTACTTTTTCATCGGCGTTCAACATGGAGCCACTGTCGTTGAACGAATACTTGAAAGCACAAACACCAACGCAGGCCCGTAATTTCAACGGATGCGCCTCAACATCGAAAGCATGTTGCACAAGACTTGTCCGGCACTGCTTCGCCATTGCCAGCAATGCGGTCTCATCCGGTTGCGATGCATAAATCAAATAACTGCCATCGCCAAAACGACCGATCGGACAATCGACCACATTCTGCGCCAAAACGCGCACGACATCCTGCTGCAATTGTTCGAACGCCGCGATACCAAAACGCTCGCGTAAACTGGACAAACCTTCTATCTCAAGCAGGAACACGCCCCCCTTCCTGTCGGCGGCCTGTTGCAAATGATGGTTGATCAGTGCGAACAAATCCTGCCGATCATAAAGTCCGCTTTGGGTGTCCTTGCTATTGCGTTTTTGTTGACGATTTTCCATGGCGCGGTGTCTGCGCACACGATTCTGCACCGCAGAGATCAGATGCCGTGGCCGGATCGGCTTGCTGAGAAAATCATCACCGCCGGCATCAATGGCATCAAACTGGCGATCTTCATCGCTCTCGCCCGACAGAAACACGATCGGGGTGTGCACGAAGGCTTCCTGCTCGCGAATCAGACTGGTCAGCTCGATGCCGTTGGCACCAGGCATATTCAAGTCCATCAACAGCAAATCCGGTTGAAAACGTTCCAACGCCGGCATGACTTCAAGTGCATCGAGCACCACCAGGGTTTCCATGCCGGTATTTCGCAAAATACCTTCGGCAAACAAAGCCTGTGAACGATCATCTTCCACGATCAATATGCGATACGGACTTTCCGTTCCCGGGTCCAGCAGGGCATGCAAACGCTTGATAACTTCTTCAGCACTTTTTGCTCCCACGATAAGTGCATCAACGCCAGCACGGCGGGCCGACAAGCGCTGGGCTATGTCATCGGCTTCGGCAAGCGCAACGAGTTTCAACTTACGGCTTTGTTTTTGCCGAAGCGCGTTGATACTTTGTCCGAGTGCTTCAAGTTGCGGCCCAAACTCGGCATCGACGACTGCCAAGTCTGCCGGCAAGGCACTCAATAGTTCTTTCAGCTCATCAATATCTTCAACCAGCTCAAGATCAAGACCCTGAGCCTCAAAACGCTGGTCCAGCGCCATCGACAAAGCACCGTATGCGGTCAAATGATAGATGCGGAAATCCGACAACACTGGCAATTTCAGGTTTTCCACCGTGTTGTTCGAACCGCCCTCGTACTGCTTTACAGCCGGCGCTCTGGCGGGTTGCAAACCGATGACAGTGACTTTTTCCACCGGCTTTGCAATCTGCGCCGGTAGCGGCGATGTGCTCGGCACGGTGACGGATACCGACTCAAATTTTTCAGACGACATCGGTTCCGGCGAAAATGTGTCTTCAGCAAAAAAATCGACATGATCGTGGGCAGATTGCCCGTGATGTTTTGCATTATCGGCCCAGGGATCTTTTTCAGCTGGCTCCCTATTGGCAGCAGGCTCTCTTTTAAACGTATCGATACGAGCCTGCACCGCAACCATCGGAGGAGCATCTCCGCCCCAGCGACGCCAATAAGCCATCGGTGGTATTTCTGCACGCGCTGTGTTGTCGCCAAGTCGTTCCCTATTGGAAAAAACATCCTGTACATCATCGGGCATGGTCGGCAAAGCCGCCTGCAATGCGTCCATCAGGTTGCGCAATCGTTCGCCAACAGTGGGATCGGGTAATTCTTGTTGCTCGATCGTGATGTCGAGCAGGCCAGCCATCGCCTGTAGTGACTCGGCAGGATCGATCAATTCTTGTCCGGCACAGGCTTCGGCCAAGGCGTGGGCATCTTCCTGCAACAAAGCCAGACCATTGATATCCCAACCATCTTGCAAGAAACGCTGCAAACGCCGACCCATCACTTCCACGCGCTTCGGGATAATGCGCAGTATTGCGGAGTTTGGTTCGGCGAGCATTGCCGTTTCTTGCTGGTTCATTACCGCCCCCTGTGAACAGGGATTATGCCCCGCTTTTGCGTGCGCTGTCACAGTAGCACGCGTTACAAAAGGTAACGCATGCAATGCGATACATAGGTCAGCTAATGTGATGGTGCAGGATTGCGAGGGCCACGTATTTTTTTCAGAATGAAGCGAACCATCCAGGCAACCACCAGGGCCATAACCAGCAAGGTACCCAATACCAGCGCCAAAGCCAGCCACGGATAAGCAAAAACAAGTCCAACACCACTCACCGCAACCACATCTTCTGCAAGCGAAGCACCGATATTGGAGACCGGTTCTGGCGAGGCATTGATAGCCACTCGGGTCGACGCTTTGACGCCGTGCGTGAACAAGGTCACCGCTCCACCAGCAGCCAAGGCACCCATGGCAAGCTGACCGTCGCCAGACAAAGTGGCCGCCGCGAGAAAGGCGCCGACCGGTACTCGCAACAGGGTTTGCAACAAGTCCCAGCCCGAATCAACGCCGGGAATTTTATCGGCGAAAAACTCGACTATCGTCAAAGCACCTGCCGTTCCCAGAACCCAGGGCGACATTGTGACTTGTAAGGCTGCCGGTAATTCTACCCAGCCGGTAAGTCCGGCCAGACCAACACCAAGCACGGTCAGATAAGCGCGCACACCCGACAAACAGGCAAGCGCCAGGCCTAACGCGTATAAATGGGCTTCCGACATTTTTGAGCTCCCTTGAAAAGCCAGAACCAGGCTGACGACAAATTATAGCCACAAGAAAACTGCACGCGTGCTGAGCATTTCAAGGGAAATAGGGCTTTTCTTTATACAAACGGCGCTGGACGTTATCCTATGGCGATGAGCACCCCCAACCCCACCCCGCAACGCTTCATGATTGTGCCCAAGAAAACGCCCTGGCGTGGCTGGCTTTTGGTCATAGCCATCGCCTGGCTCTTAAGCCTTGCCGGTGTCTGGTATTGGACAAGTTTGCACACTACGCCAGGCCTGGCCGATGCTGGTCGTAGCGTCGGGCAGCACGTCGAGCAGATAAAAGAAAACGAGCAGCAGCTCAAGCAGGCCCAACAACAGCTGGCCACACTGCGTCGCTCCGAACAAATCAGCCGGAATGCCAATACCGAATTGCAATCTACTTTGTCCGACCGTGACGAAGAAATCGAAGGTCTGCGCGCCGATGTCGCCTTTTACGAACGCCTTGTGGGCGCAACGGCCCAAAGACGTGGCTTGAACGTACATGATATTCAGTTTGCACCCGAAGTCGGTGGTACTTGGCATTTCACCGCTACGGTGACGCAAAACCTCAATCGCGGCGCCATCAGCCAGGGCACCATGAGATTTTCGGTTGAAGGCATCAGCTCGGGTCGCCTGAAAACAGTACCTTGGGAAGTTCTGGTTCAAAAGTCCGATGTTGGTGGCAAACCGTATTCTTTCCGCTATTTCCAGGAACTTGATGGCAGCGTTTTGCTGCCGACGGGATTCACGCCACAACGGGTAAAAGTCACATTGCGCGGGAATAACGGCCAGTCGGATCAGGTGTTCCCGTGGAACGCAAAAAAAGTTCAGGAGAAATGAGAGATGTTAGGCATGGATAAGAAAAGCGCGCGCAACGGTACCAATACGGTAGAAACCCTGATTGGCCCACGTGTCGTCATTCGCGGTGACGTGCAGTTTTCCGGCGGTTTGTATGTCGAAGGCAAAATTTTCGGCAAGATCTGGGCCGAAGAAGGTAGCGCTGCCGTGCTGACCATTTCCGAGCAAGGCATGATCGACGGTGAAGTACACGCACCGGTGGTCGTCATTGCCGGTAGTCTGCATGGTGATATACATGCCAGTGAACGGGTCGAGCTTTCGCCAACGGCAAAAGTGCAGGGTAATGTTCACTATAAGGTCGTTGAAATGGCCGGTGGCTCGACCCTTACCGGACGCTTGATCCATGCCGATGCACCGATGTCGCAACAAACCGACAATGACAAGGCTTGATTCACGCGATTAAGCGCATACTTAAGACCTATGAACATTCAAACCTATCAAACCATGGATGCGCCTTTGCTGTTCAGCGAAGCTGCTGCCAGGAAAGTCGCCAGCCTGATCAGCGAAGAAGGCAATCCGGAATTGAAGTTGCGGGTTTATATCAGCGGTGGCGGCTGTTCCGGTTTTCAATACGGATTCGAGTTCGATGAAAGCCAGAGTGAAGACGACCTGGCGCTGCAACGTGACGGTGTCACTTTGCTGGTGGACCCGCTCAGCCTGCAATATTTGATGGGCGCAGAAGTGGACTACCGAGAAAGCCTGCAAGGCTCGCAATTTGTGATCCGCAACCCGAACGCAAAGACCACTTGCGGTTGTGGCAGCAGTTTTTCCGTCTGATCGGCCGCTCAATGGTTCAAGCACCGAAGCAATTTGCGTTTCAGCATCCGGGGCTGGATCGCGCCGAACACTTGCGGGAAGACAGCGAAGCGCTTGACCGCCTCTGGCCACAGGCAAAAATCATCATCATCGATTTGCAGGGCAATGCGCGTTTTCAAAATGCTGCGGAAGATTTGATTTTTTTATCGGGCGCCGATTTTTTTTCAGAACGTCCCGGCAATGCAAGTTTTCTGGGGCAGGCCGATAACCAGTATTGGTTTGCCGTGCGTGCAGAGTTCATCAGTGCACTTCCGACACACGCTGTCGATTTACGAACTGCCGCGGCAACATGGCCACATTTGCAGGCATCGATCTTTGCACAGGCGCGCGCCTTGCTGTATTGGCAGGAGCGCAATCATTTTTGTGGTGCCTGCGGCAATGCACTGAGTTTGTTGCGCGGCGGTTTTATGGCCAAATGCGAGAGCTGCGGTTGCGAACATTATCCACGTACCGATTCCGCTGTCATCATGGCCGTTAGCGATGGCCAACGCCTATTGCTTGGGCGTCAGGCAAGCTGGCCGGAAAATCGCTGGTCGGTATTGGCAGGTTTTCTGGAACCGGGCGAATCACTTGAACAAACCGTCATTCGCGAGGTCTTTGAAGAAGCCGGCGTTCGCGTGGATCGTGCCGAATACGCTGCGTCGCAACCCTGGCCGTTTCCTGCATCATTGATGCTCGGCTTTCATGCCTATGCCGTGCCTCAAGATGCAAAAGCCGGTGACGAACTTGAACAGGCGCAATGGTTTAGCGCGGAAGAACTTCGCGATGGTATCGCCAGTGGTCAATTGGGTATATCGCCCCAACTCTCCATTTCGCGCTGGTTGATTGAAGACTGGTGTGCACGCATGGGGGTTAGCCTCGCGTGATTTAACAAGGCAGCGCCAAACCAGGCGATGTTGACGCTACAATGATTTACCAAACTCTGGTAACCCGCCAATGGCCTTAACCTTAATTGCGGTCGTGCTTGCCCTCGTCATGGGACATATCGTGCCCGGACTAATGGCGCTGCGACGCTATGGCTGGTTTATTTCCTGGTTAAACCTGCTCGGAAAACTTTTCAGTGGTCAAACCATCTGGCAAGGGCGTTTCGGTGCACTGATAGCCATTGGTGTGCCCATCATCATCACGGCACTCATCCAGTATTTCTTATCTGGCCTGTGGTATGGACTTCCCAGCTTTATTTTTTCCCTGCTGGTGCTGCTTTATACCTGGGGTCCGCGCGATCTTGATCTGGATGTCGATAAAGTCGTCGATGCCACCGATGTCGAATCACGTCGGCAGGCTGCCACTGCCTTATTTCCCGAAGGGGGCGAACCCGTACTCGAAGGTCCGAGTCTGGTAGAGGCCGTTTTTCGCTGTGCACTGTGGCGCTGGTTCGGCGTATTGTTCTGGTTCCTGTTACTCGGTGCGGCGGGTGCCCTGCTCTATCGTTTAACCAGCTTGAGCGCACAAGGCGAAGCACGCAAAACCATTCCCGAAATGCAAAGCCAGGCGGCGGCTTTATTTACCGCTTTACTGAACTGGCCCGTCGCGCATTTAATGACATTCGGTATGGCCTTGGCCGCGAATTTCGATACGGTACTGTCGGCATGGCGGGAGTGGTACAAACAAGGCGGCGCTCGACTGGATACCGGATTTTTAGGTGCAGCCGCACGTGCCAGCGTTGATTGCGAATTGGCCGAAGAGGATGCCTATGCCGTGGATGGTCCGGCACAGGCGCCCGCATTGCTGGAGTTGCGGGATGCAATGAGCCTGGTCTGGCGAATTTTATTATTGTGGCTGGCCGTATTGTCGTTATTCGTACTGGCAGGCTTCGTCAATTAAACCCGTAGGGGCGCACGCTTGCTGCGCCCAACATTGCCGCAGACCCCGGGCGCAGCAAGCAGCCCCCTAGCCTGGCGCCAATAAATTAAACGGATACCAGGGTAAATTTCGCAAGACCGCAAAACCGATCAATAAACATGCCCACGGCCGTGCATCGCTAAAAAATTTTGCTGCGGTCTGCAGACGGGTCGGCAATTTTGTTAACTGATGCAAAAGCAGCAGGAACACCACCGGCAACGCCAGCACGAAGACCGGATTCATCGAAAACGCTTTTTCAATATTGCCATGCAACAGCGCATGCAAGGCACGCGTTGCACCACAACCTGGACAATACAGCCCCGTTAACCAGCGCGAAGGGCAAGGCGGCAATGGATTGCCGACCTGGTTGGGGTCCACCAACAAAAGCACCATTACGACGAGAGTTAAGGCCAGAATAAAACCAGGTAGCAAAAATCTGGACGCTGACTCCGGAAACATCGGTATTTAAAAACGACCTGAGTCTGCTACACCGCCGACAAGAATCAACAGGAAATACAGCACGCCAACAACGGCCGAAGCACCGAAAGAAATCCAGCTCCACATTTTGGCGTTATTGGACGCTTCGACCGCGCCGTGATAATCACCGGATGAGAGTTTGCCATCGACTTGTGCCGCATAGACAATCGCCACGATTCCCGCAGGCAAACAGCAGCACAAAGTCGCCAGAATTGCCCACACCAGATAATTCGGCACACTGCCGCCGGCCGTGGATCTGGATGCTTTTGAAGACGAAGGATAATTGGCTGCGTAAGGATTGTCGGTCGGCGCCGGTGGTGGCGGTGTGTAGGTTTTTTCCGGAATGGAATAAGTAGGCTCTGAAGACGTATACGTTGCCCGATTAGGGTTGCTTGGCGCCACTGGCGGAGCTGGTGTTTCAGCAGCAGCTACAGCACCGTCATTCAGGACATGGCCACAAAATTCGCATTCGCTTGCCAGTTCTGCACAGTCAGCACTGCAATTCAGACATTTCATTACGCTTCCCCTTGTTCATTAATCTTTGTCTCCCCAGACAATATTATGCCGGTTGTCTACGCACAAATAAATCTCGTCTGGCCGTTTCAACCCGGCTTAGCCGACAAGCAGGGTGCCAAGATTAACAAGTATGCTAAATACAAAAACAAGCAGTGCGATCCCGATGCAAATCCAGGACCACAACTTGGCATTATTGGAGGCCGATTGCGCACACGAGTAATCACCTGCAGCCAATTTCGAATTTACCTGCGTAGAAAAAATAACCGGGACAATACCGAATGGAATGCAGCAAAAACACAGCGTCAGTACGGCCGCCGAGATCGACAAGGCCAGATGATTGGGGACCTCGTAAGCCGGCAATATCTGCGGCGGGCCATAAGTGGAACTATCAGAAGCCGCGTAGGGATTGTCTGACTCGAAACTGGGGGGAGTTGGTGGCGGTGCAAAATCGGGTATCGGGGGCGGAACACTAGCCTCCAGAGGAACTGTTTCGAGGTCGGCGGCAAATTGATATCCGCAGAATTCGCATCGCTTGTTTTCTCCGGAACCTTCAGCACTGCAGCTTGGACATTTCATGTTCTATTCCCGATGCTCCGGTGCATTCAGCGGATGGGTGCCAGTAAATAAAATGGATACCAGGGCAGGTTGCGCACTATTCCAAACAAGGGAACCGCAATCACCCACAACCAGGGACTGGCAAGCGGACGGACCAATTTCTCCAGCATCGGTGGCAACGGTCGGAACAGACGCCAGGTCAACAAGGCAAATAGTGGTGTACAGAGAATGAAAAATGCATTCATCCGAATCGCGCGCAGCAAATCAAAATGCACCAGAGCATGCAGCGCGCGCGTCAGTCCACAACCAGGACAATACAAACCTGTCATTTTGTGAAAAAGACAGGACGGAAAAGGATTGCCGATGACATTCGGGTCATACGTGCGCAACAGAAAAACACCTGCCAGCGTGATGATCGCCATTGGCAAAATCCACCACCACGCTTGCACACGCATTTATCGGTTGGCTTCGACTTGTTTGCGGATTTCTTCCATGAAAGCCGGATCGCCAATTTGAAGTACGAAAACGGCAATCAGCCAGAGCGAGAAAATAATGGCAATCACCGTGGTAACCCAAGTCCACAATTTTGCACTTCGCGAGGCTTGCTCGGCACTGCTGACTTCACCGGTTTCCAGAAATTTGTTGACTCTTAATGCATACACGATGGCAGCGATGCCCGACGGAAGACCGAGTGGAATACAGCAACATGAAAACATCGAACTAAGCGTAGCAATGCAGGTCACGGCAATGGCCCAAACCAGATAGTTGGGAACTGTCACATTTGGACGATTTGCCTGAGGTGAACTCGCATAGGGACTGGGCGGCGGCAATGAACCCGACGCCGTTTCAAGCGGCGGTGGAGCTGCTGACGCTGGCGGTGCGGATGGCGCTGCCTGCCCGGCAGCATCGGCAAATACATGGCCACAAAAATCGCAATCAAGTGCTTGATCGGCGCATTCAGCGCTGCAGTTTGGACATTTCACTCTACTTCCCCTTGGAAATTCTTCTTGAAAACGTGACCGTATTATGCCCGATTGCCGCGCAAGGCTTTCACTTTCGCTTCCAGTATTTCGGCATTGGCGCCTTCTGCAGGAATGGCCGGGCCAGCCTCGACTTCAATATGCGCCCTGAACCGATGTGGCACACGTAATTGCCCCAGCCTGGAATTGCGCTTGCTGAACATGCTGGCCCACATGCCTTTCAAGGCGATGGGCACCACGGGCACGGCACGGCGCGCCAGAATCTTCTCGACACCGGATTTGAATTCGGCTATTTCACCATCGGTAGTTAATTTACCTTCCGGGAAAATGCCGACAATTTCGCCCTCTGACAGCGCTTTATCAACTTCATCAAATGCTTTTTGCATGGTTTCCGGATCTTCCTTCGCGCCAGCGATCGGAATGGCGCGAGCAGTCTTGAAGAACCAGCTGGCAACAGGAAACTGGAAGATTTTGTAATACATCACAAAGCGGGTCGGACGAGGAATCGCACCGCCGAGAATCAGAGCATCCATATAACTCACGTGATTACAAACGATCAGCACAGGACCTTCGTCGGGCACATTGTCTTCTATGCCTTTTACATCCACGTTGTACATCAGCTTGGTCAGCACCCAGGCCACGAAGCGCATCAGGAATTCCGGCACCAGACTGAAAATATAAATCGCCGCGAACGCATTCAGTATGGCCACTGCCAGCAATAATTGCGGGATGCTCCAATGCAATTGATTCAAGGTCACGTAGGACAAACCCGCTGCCACCACCATAAACAAGGCATTCAAAATATTATTGGCTGCGATCACGCGCGATACTTTGTCTTTCTCGGTACGGCTTTGCACCAGGGCAAACAAGGGCACGATATACAGCCCGCTGAAAATCGCCATCATGAACAAATCAAACATCACCCTTTTTACGCCCGGCTGGGCAATGACCTGCATCAATACCAGGCCTTTTTCACCAACAATTTGCGGATGGGCGAAAAATAAATCGACGCCAAATAAAGTCATGCCAATCGCACCCAGTGGGACCAGACCGATTTCGACCGTGCGATGTGAAAGTTTTTCGCATAACAGCGAACCGATGGCGATCCCGATTGAGAACAGACTGAGCAACAAGGTGAACGTGCCTTCACTGCTTCCGAGCACGTATTTTGAATACTGCGGCAACTGGGTAAAAAATACCGAGCCGTAAAACCAGAACCAGGAAATGCCGAGACAGGATAAAAACACGCTGCGGTTTTTCGTGACGAAACTCAGCGTGTTCAATGTTTCGGAAACCGGATTCCAGTTGATGGTGTCGGTCGTACCGGGAGCCGCCGGCATTTTGCGTGAAGCAAGCAAACCAACTACCGCGATCAGAAGCGTGGCGCCGGCAACCCAGTAGGCGCCCGTCACCGGAATATTGATCAGGTTCGCACCCAGAATGGTGCCCAGCAAAATTGCGACGAAAGTGCCCATTTCAACCAGGCCATTACCACCGGTAAGTTCTTCGGGTTTCAGCACTTGCGGCAACAAACTGTATTTAAGCGGACCGAACAAGGTGCTGTGCAAACCCATGCCAAATACGCAAACCATCAGCAGCGGAATGTTTTTATAAATGAAGCCGAACGAGGCAATCACCATGATGGCGATTTCCATCCATTTGACGGCTTGTGCGAGCCTGGCTTTATCGAAGCGTTCGCTGAGTTGGCCGGAAGTGGCGGAGAACAGGAAAAATGGCAGAATAAACAAGGCCGATGACAATTGAATAAACGTGGATTCCTGTTTTTCCGTCAGCGACACCAGTACAAATGTCACCATTGCAATCAGGGCATTTTTGAACACATTGTCATTGAAGGCGCCCAGCGCCTGCGTCCAGAAGAACGGCGAGAAACGACGCTGTTTCAGTAATTCAAATTGGTTATGTGCCATGGCAACCTCGGATAGATGCCCAAGGTTAGGGGCTGAATAGCAGTACGGCAAGCTTTTACACTTGAGTAGCCGATTTTTGTACCGCGAGGTGCGCCGGTGGCGCACCCGGGGTTTTTATTTATTTTTCTCGCGCTCGATTGCACGCCAACCGATATCGCTGCGATGGAACTCACCTTCCCAGGAAATCCCGCTAGCCGCTTCATAGGCAAGTTGCTGCGCATCGGCAACGGTATCGCCAAGGGCGCAGGCACAAAGTACCCGGCCACCGCTGGTCAACACCTGATGCTGATGCAGCGTGGTACCTGCGTGAAATATCTTGCTTCCCATGGGTGCAGGCGAATTCAAGCCATCAATTACGTCACCGATTTGCGGTGCTTCCGGATAATTTTTGGCTGCCATCACTACGCCAAGCGCCGGACGTGGATTCCAGCGTGCTTCGGCCTCGTGCAATTCACCATCGAGTGCCGATTCAATCAATTCAAGCAAATCCGACTGCAAGCGCATCATGATTGGCTGCGTTTCCGGATCACCGAAACGCACATTGAATTCGATGACTTTCGGTGCGCCAGCGGCATCGATCATCAGACCTGCATATAGAAAACCGGTGAACGGCGTACCGTCGGCAATCATGCCCTGCACTGTTGGCTTGATCACTTCACGCATCACGCGCGCGTGTACTTCCGGCGTCACGACCGGCGCAGGCGAGTACGCACCCATGCCGCCAGTGTTGGGGCCGGTATCACCATCGTGCACACGCTTGTGATCCTGACTGGTCGCCATCGGCAATGCCGTTTTGCCATCGACCATGCAAATAAAACTGGCTTCTTCGCCTTGCAGAAATTCTTCGATCACCACACGCGAACCAGCGGCACCGAGTTTATTCCCACTCAGCATATCGGTGATCGCGGCTTCCGCTTCGGAAAAATCCATCGCGACGACAACACCCTTGCCTGCTGCCAGACCGTCAGCTTTGATCACGATAGGCGCGCCGACATCATGCAGATGATCCAGTGCCAATTCGACATCATCGAAAACGGCGTAATTGGCCGTCGGAATTTTATGGCGCGCAAGAAAATCCTTCGCGAATGCCTTGCTGCCTTCAAGCTGGGCAGCGGTTTGCGTTGGTCCGAATACACGCAGGTTTTCTGCACGGAACCGGTTCACGATGCCAGCAACCAGTGGCGCCTCGGGGCCGACCACGGTAAGCATGACGGATTCTTTTTTGGCCAGCTCGATTAATTTATCGATTTCGTGGGCCGCAATATCGATATTGCGGCATTTTGCTTCGCGGGCCGTACCTGCATTACCCGGCGCTACCAGCACTTCGATGACGCGTTTTGATTGCGCCAACTTCCAGGCAAGCGCATGTTCGCGGCCGCCGGCACCGATGACCAGTACGCGCACTTTTGGTTTCACTGGCTGTACGAAAACTTCTTCCTGCGGCTCGCGGGCATTCATGTACCAAAACGAAAACCAGAAAACGAGCGCGTAAAAAATACAGCTGCCAAATGCGATAAGAAAACCGAAGCTTTCCGGCATTTTCCTGAAAGTCCAGGGACTGGCGTTATAGGCTTTTATGATGATCATGAAAGCCACCAATACCACGATGAAAAGTACCAGCTCGGCACCCCAGAACATGCGCCACTTTTCGCTACGGGTAAATCCTCGACCATAGTCAGCCACAAATCTGCGCCGGGCAAACTCGGCACTCGCATAGACCATGGCGATACCCATCACGAATTGGATGAGCTTCCATTTCGGCAAAATCATTTGCACAAGTCCGCCCAAAAAAGCGATCACGATAAAAGCCGCAAAAAACCACGCGATATATTTCATGACAGACACCGAGCTGTCTTGTTGATAACGATGATTTCTGGAATTCACTTGCTGCCCCTGGTTAAATTGCTATTTATTGTTTTTTTCTGAATTTCTTTTTTATCGCACGACTGCGTATTCACGCGCATCTTCGCGCCATTTCGGCGTTGCCAGTATTTTCGGCAACACCTCTTCGACCGAATCAACCAAAGACCACATGGCTTCGTGTTCCGGATTCATGAATTTTTCGTCGATCACCTGCTGCATGAAAGTTTGCAGCAGTGCGTAAAAGTTTTTCGTATTCAGCAGCACGATCGGGTTGAAATAGATGCCGAGCCGTTTCAGCGTAATCGCTTCGAATAACTCTTCCAGCGTGCCGCAACCGCCGGGCAAGGCAATCACGGCATCGGAACCGGTCAGTAACTTGTGTTTGCGTTCGCGCATATCTTCGACCAAATCGAGATGCGTCAGACCGGTATGGCCCCATTCCAGGTCCGCCATGAATTTCGGCAGGATGCCAATTACCTGGCCTCCGTGTTTCAGGGCGCCGTTCGCCAATGCGCCCATCAAGCCTTGCGAGCCACCGCCATACACGATGCTATGACCTGCTTTCGCCAGAGCTTCGCCGAGTTGGAATGCATCATCGTGAAATTCTTGCGCTACCTGATTCGATGAAGCGGCGTAAACGCAGATGCGGAGAGATTGGGTCATTGGCTTTCTACTGGTTTGAATGTCGCAGGTTTTGGGCGCAGCGAGCAAGCGCCCCTACAAATGTCGCAGGTTTTGGGCGCGGGTCGAAAACTGCTCCTGCATTTTCGACACTTCCACCATCCATGGTGGTCGCAAGCAGCGCCCCTACCATTATTCTACCGTTACCGATTTCGCCAGATTTCTGGGTTTGTCGACATCGGTGCCGCGTGATAAGGCAGTGTGATACGCCAACAATTGCACCGGAATCGCATGCACGACCGGACTCAGGATTCCGACATGGCGCGGCGTGCGAATCACGTGCACGTTTTCTGATTCGCTGAAATGGCTGTCGGCATCGGCGAACACATACATCTCGCCGCCGCGTGCGCGTACTTCCTGGATATTCGATTTCACTTTTTCCAGCAGCGCATCATTCGGTGCGATCACCACGACCGGCATGTCTTTATCGACCAACGCCAGCGGGCCATGCTTCAACTCGCCGGCCGGATAGGCTTCGGCGTGGATGTAGGATATCTCCTTCAGCTTCAGCGCGCCTTCGAGTGCAATCGGATAATGCAGGCCGCGACCTAAAAACAATGCGTGTTGCTTCGGCGAAAATCTTTCCGCCCATACGGTAATTTGCGGCTCAAGATTGAGTGCGTGCTGCACGCTGCCTGGCAGGTGGCGAAGTTCTTCCAGCAATTTTTGTTCGGCTTCATGATCAAGACGACCATTCAATTTTGCCAGCGTGCCAACCAGTGCGAACAAGGCGATGAGCTGGGTGGTAAATGCTTTCGTCGATGCCACGCCGATTTCGGCTCCGGCGCGCGTGTAGAACACCATCGCGCTGGAACGCGGAATCGCACTTTCCTGCACATTGCAGATCGACAGCGTTTTCGCCTGCCCCAGGCTTTTCGCATACTTCAGGGCTTCCATGGTATCGAGCGTTTCACCCGATTGCGAAATGGTCACGATCAATTGTTTCGGGTTCGCCACCGCAGCGCGATAACGGTATTCGCTGGCGACTTCCACGCTGCACGGAATATTGGCCATGGCTTCCATCCAGTAACGCGCAGTCAATCCGGCGTAGTAGCTGGTGCCGCAGGCAAGAATTTGTACCGATGTTACATCCGCGAGTAGTTCGGCGGCATTCTCGCCGAACAAGGCCGGCGAAAAACCTTCGGCCATGATCGGCTCGATCGTATCGGCAATGGCGCGCGGCTGTTCGTGGATTTCCTTCTGCATGAAATGGCTGTAAGGACCAAGCTCCATCGAGGCCAGCGAAACATCCGACATGTGGATTTTGCGTTCGATTACGTTACCGTCGGTATCAAATACCGTCACGCCATCCAGACGCACTTCGGCGACATCGCCTTCTTCCAGAAAAATGATTTTTCGCGTAGCTGAGATAACGGCAGAAGCATCGGAGGCAACAAAGTTTTCACCATCGCCCAGGCCAACCAATAACGGACAACCCATACGGGCCGCGATAAAACGTTCAGGATCATGCGAGCTGACAACGGCAATGGCGTACGCGCCTTGAAGGTCTTTCACCGCACGCTGGGTAGCACGCA
>JBOHYH010000228.1:0-1141 GCA_050737775.1 Arenimonas sp. | reverse complement strand
CGTAGGGGCGCCTGCTTGCTGCGCCCTAGCGTCTCGACAATCTTTGGGCGCAGCAAGCAGGCGCCCCTACGGAATTACAAACGCTTTGTCATCACCCAATCATTGGCCGGGTCGTCGCCAATCATGAAGATGGTTTCACCAGTAATGACGAATCCCTGTTTCTGATAAAAACGCACCGCCTGCTGCGACCCCTGCCAAACACTGAGCCATAAAGAATTAGCACCACGTGTGCGAATAATGTCCATAGTTGTTTGCATCAGTACCGGCGCAATGCCTTTGCCGTGATATTGGGCATCCACATAAAACCGGCTGAGTTCAAATCGGTACGGATCGGAATCAGCTTTGGGCGGCTTGACCTGTGCAAGTCCGGCAATTTTATCGCCGACGATACACAGGCAATTGACAATACGATCATTCGCAAGATCGGCGTGTTGTGCATCAACGCCGTAATAATCTTGTACGGCCTTTTGTGTGTTTTCGGGGCTGGCACTGTGTCCATAAGCCGCCAAAAAATTCCGCGTCATGAAGTCCGCGATTTCAATGGCATCTTCGGGAACAGCTGGACGGAATTGCATATCGGCCGTCATCATTTTTCCACGAAGGCGCGTTCAAAAACATAATGTCCCGGCGTACCAATTCTCGGAGCAGCAGTGAAGCCTCTCGAATCCAGAATCCGGCGGAAATCTGCCAGCATTTGCGGACTGCCGCATATCATTGCGCGGTCGGTTTCAGCGTTCAATTCGGGCAGTCCCAAATCACGCATCATTTGTCCGCTCTCCATTAAATCGGTTACGCGACCTTGATGCATGAAGGGTTCACGGCTGACTACGGGGTAGTAATGCAATTTTTCTGCGATTTCCTGACCCAGAAACTCATGATGTGGTAATTCTTTCTGTATGTAATCGGCATATGCCAGATCATGGGCATTGCGTACGCCATGCGTCAGCACAACATGTTCAAAGCGCTCGTAAGTTTCGGGATCTTTGATCGTGCTGAGAAAGGGTGCCAGTCCGGTTCCGGTGCTGAGCAAATATAAAGTTTTTCCCGGTAACAAGTCGGAAAGTAATAAGGTACCCGTTGGTTTGCGGCTCAGGAAAACGGTGTCGCCGGGTTTGATGTGTTGAAGGCGGGAGGTGAGAGG
>JBOHYH010000227.1:0-1042 GCA_050737775.1 Arenimonas sp. | reverse complement strand
GTCCTATCGCGATAATGTGGCGGGCGGCAGCGTCACGTTTGCTCGTGCATTTCTGGTGGGATTCTTAATCACCATGGTCGCCTCCACATGCTACGTTGCGACCTGGCAATTGGTTTATTACAAGATTGCGCCGGACTTCACCGAGAAATATTCGGCCTACGTGATCGAGCAGGCGAAAACCTCAGGGGCTACCGAGGTGCAAATCGCTACGCAGAAAAAAGAGATGGACGAGTTCTTCGAGATGTACAAAAATCCACTGGTGAATATTGCGTTTACCTATATTGAGCCAATGCCGGTCGGGATTGTATTCACGCTCGTTACCGCCGGTATAGTGAGTCGTAAAAAACGATTGAAATTGAACGAAATGTAGTAGCGACCGTCCGGCGAGTAATCCAGCAGCGCTGCTGCCAGGCCCTGACTCTGCGTTGTAATTTGGGCGGTAGCCATAAGTCAAAATGTCGGGCCAGGCTTTGACCTGTGATGCTATTCTTGATCTTCGGCAATCGATTCCAATAAAGGCTTTGTCATGACTGAATGGTTTTATGCACGGGATGGTCGGCAGAGTGGGCCGGTAACATTTGCGCAACTGCTGGAACTTGCCGGAAATGGCGGGCTTGCCGGAAATGATCTCGTCTGGAATGCCTCCATGGAGAACTGGACCCCAGCGGGTCGGGTAGCAGGAATTTTCGATATTCACACGCCTCCTGAAATCCCGGAAGCTGGTCCGACGAACGCATCAAACCCTTACGCTGCACCACAGAGCAATTGGAATGACTCCGCTGCTTCCTCTGTACTTGCATTAGCCGAAATAGTGCACGGAAGCACGCAAATTGATCCCATGGAATGCATCCGTCGCGGCTATGAAATATTCAGACGCGAGTTTGCAAATGTGCTGCTTGTGGGGCTGGTGTATTTCGCTTGCGTCATAGGCATGTCATTTGTCTTCGGCATGATTGAGATAATGATCACGATGATGATTTCATACGACGATCAGGCGCGAAACGAGCCCAATATCTTGGCGATAGTGGTTACCGTCATAAGC
>JBOHYH010000226.1:0-3154 GCA_050737775.1 Arenimonas sp. | reverse complement strand
CACCTATGTTGTTCCGACGTATCTTTTTTTCGCATTGCTTACTGGCGGCTTGCTGAGCACTGCCATTGCCGGATTGAATCCCAATCCAATCCCCGAATTTCTAATTTTTGGGTTTATCCTGCTGGCTGTTTTTTTAAGCGTCGTGAAAAAGCGATATTGGAAAGATATCGATTCGCAAACACTACCTTCACGCGCTTCCGCATTGGGCTTGAAACCGGAACAGGTAGTTACCGTATTTGAACGTCCACACACCGAAGCCAATTACCTGACCAAGGAAATGGGCTTTGTCTTGGCACGTAAACATTCGAAAAAACTGAGATTCATTTCGCTCGTGCTGTTTTGCTGGTTGCCAGTACTCTTATGCATCGCCACGTGGATGCTGCCTTATATTTTTTCAGGCTATCTAATGTTTGCGGCTGCGTTTTTCGCCTACACCGGCGCACTCGTTGAGCGTTGGTTGTTTTTTGCCGAAGCCAAACATGTGGTGATGCAGTATTACTGATCTTTTGGTGGGAGCGCCCGTTAGGCGCGAATGATCTGGCGGGATTTGTCGCGCCTAACGGGCGCTCCCACGAATTCAATCAAGTGTCGGAAATTCGAATTGGTACGGTAACAAGTCCTTCGCAATAACCGTCATCCATTCCTTATCGGCATTCAGAAAACCGACTTCGGCTTCCTTGCCGAATTCAATCAATGCCTGCCTGCATGCGCCACAGGGTGTAATCGGTAGCGAATCACCTTTTTCATTGAAGGCGACCACGGCAATGGCCTTGAGTTGAAACTCTCTTCCTTCGGCCAACACCGCCGCAGTAATGGCGGCGCGTTCGGCGCAGGCGCCAATCGTGAAAGACGCATTCTCGACATTGCAGCCGAGATAAATATTGCCGGCGTCTGAAATCAGGGCAGCACCGACCTTCAGGCGAGAATAAGGCGAATAGGCATTGTGTGCGGCTTTGATGGCCTCGGGCTTCAGATTAATCGACATTCAAACACCCCGGTTCTTCAGCAAGGATTCAACCACGCCCGGATCCGCCAGTGTCGAAATATCACCCAATTCTTCCGGTTTGTTTTCGGCAATTTTCCGCAGTATGCGTCGCATGATTTTGCCGGAGCGGGTTTTTGGCAAGCCCGGCGCCCACTGAATAACATCGGGCAATGCAATCGCGCCTATTTCGTCTCTCACTTTCTGTGCAATGGCTTTTCGCAATGTTTCGTTTTCTTCGACGCCCACATTCAGCGTAACAAAAGCATAAATTGCCTGGCCTTTGATGTCGTGATCGAATCCGACCACTGCGGCTTCGGCGACATCGGCATGAGCCACCAGAGCGCTCTCCACTTCGGCGGTACCAATGCGATGGCCAGACACATTGATCACGTCATCGACGCGGCCGGTGATCCAGTAATAGCCCTCTTCATCGCGACGGCAACCATCACCGGTAAAATATTTCCCCGGATAGGTTTTGAAATAGGTATCGATGAATCGCTGGTGATCGCCATACACGGTTCGCATTTGTCCGGGCCAGGAACCCAGCAGAACCAGATTGCCGGAAGTCGCGCCTTCCAGAATATTGCCGTTCGCATCCACTAGTGCGGGCTGAACACCGAACAAGGGCATGGTTGCCGAACCGGGTTTCAAATCAGTCGCGCCGGGCAAGGGCGAAATCAGGATGCCACCGGTTTCAGTTTGCCACCAGGTATCCACAATCGGACAACGCGAATCGCCGACAACACGATGATACCAACGCCAAGCTTCCGGATTGATCGGCTCACCCACCGTGCCCAGCAAGCGCAAACTTTTTCGCGATGTTTTCGTGACGAAATCATCACCCTGACTCATCAAGGCGCGAATCGCGGTCGGCGCGGTATAAAAAATGCTGACCTGATGTTTATCGATCACATTCCAGAACCGGGAGGCATCCGGAAATGTCGGTACACCTTCGAACATGAGACTTGTTGCGGCATTCGCGAGCGGTCCGTAAAGAAAATAACTGTGGCCGGTGATCCAGCCCACATCGGCGGTACACCAGAAAATATCCTTGTCTTGCAGATCGAATACCGCTTCATGGGTAAAGCTGGCATACACCAGATAGCCCCCAGTCGTATGCAAAACACCTTTCGGTTTACCCGTAGAGCCCGAGGTATAAAGAATAAACAGCGGATCCTCCGCATTCATGCGTACTGCTTCGCAATGCTCGGGCTGCGAATTCACCACGGCGCCGAACCAGCGATCACGCGGCATCTGCATTTCGATCACGCCACCGGTATGCTTGACCACCAGCACGGTTTCGACACAGGTCGTGCCAGTTTTTTTCAGGGCAAGATCGACATTGTGTTTCAAGGGAATTTTTTTACCGGCACGCAGACCTTCGTCGGCGGTAATGATGACTTTCGATTGGCAGTCTTCGATTCGGCCGGCCAGTGACTCCGGCGAGAATCCTCCAAACACGACGTTGTGCACGGCACCGATGCGGGCACAAGCCAGCATCGCAACGGCGGCTTCAGGAATCATCGGCAGATAAATCGTGACGCGATCACCTTTGCCGATACCGAGATTTTTTAGCGCATTCGCACACTGGCAAACACGGGCGTGCAATTGTCGATAGCTGATGTGCTGCGCCGGAACCGATGGATCATCGGCTTCCCAGATAATCGCAGTCTTGTTGCCGTTTTTTTCCAAATGCCGGTCGAGGCAGTTTTCGGCAACATTCAATTCGCCGTCTTCAAACCAGCGGATGCGGAAATCTTTGGCATTGAAGCTAACGTTTTCAATTTTTGCCGGTTTCTTCTGCCAATGCAGACGCTCGGAAATTTTGCTCCAGAATTGATCCGGGTTGTTTATCGATTCGGCATAAAGCTTTTCGTAATCGTCGCGCGTATAGCGGGCGGATTTTGCGAAATCGGATATGACCTGAAACAGGTTCGACATAATCACCTCCAAGCAAGATCTTTAGTGTGCGATGAAACAGGATTTTATGCGAGGCTGCCAGCCCTGGTAATGCCGGGAGTTGGTTCTGTGGGAGCCACTTCAGTGGCGATTAGCTGTTTGGTTTTTCGATAATGCTGAATCAAGAGCAGCTATGCTTTTCAGTATTGCGATTGCCTGTAGTTCTAATCGCTGGTAAACCCGCTCCCACTGCAAGCATCAGAACAAAGA
>JBOHYH010000225.1:0-1352 GCA_050737775.1 Arenimonas sp. | reverse complement strand
GAGTAGCGGTTCCCCCATCAACTCGAGCAGTGAATTCATCACCGCGTGCCGCGGTAAACGAACACCAATTTCGCGGCGCTTACTGCGACCACTATGCTTTAAACGACGGGGTAATTCTGGGGAGGCCGGTAATATGAACGTCACAGGCCCTGGGCAGTGTGTACGCATCAGCCGGAAGGCTGAATCCTCTAGCCGAGCCAAACGGCCAGCCTCACTCAATGTGCGACAGAGTAAGGTGAAAGGGTGCTTGCTGTCCAGCTGCCTGAGCCGGATCACCCGGTTCTCGGCCTCGACGGCGTTCAGATTCCAGACGAACGCATACCCGGCATCAGTAGGACAAAGCGCCAAACCGCCATTTTTCAGGCAATCGGCTGCTTTTTGCAGAAAGCGTTCCTGAGGTGTAACTGGGTGAAGTTCGTAGTGGTCGGGCATTCTTGTGGCGGGTTGTTGGCTTGAACTGCGCGGGGAATCCGTCATGCATTCTACGATGCTTCAATGGCTTGGAGTCACAAACTGCAAGTTTACTCGAAATAAAAAGCCGCCCACTTGGGCGGCTTTTTATTTTGGCGGAAGCGGTGAGATTCGAACTCACGGTGGGCTATTAACCCACGGCAGTTTTCAAGACTGCTGCCATAAACCGCTCGGCCACACTTCCTGGAGAGTTTCCAGCGGAAAGATTATTCATCAGGTCCCGTACCGGAGAGTTGTTATGGTCCGAACATAGCCGGTTTCCATACGCATATTTTAGCTTACTTGAATGCGTTGTAGGAATTTTCCTACAAGAAAATCAGATTTTTTTAGCTTGTCGTGACCCGGTCAGCCCCTTAAGCTTTATCCAAAATAAGGGGAATTCAATGATTCGTGTATTTTTGCTTGATGATCACGCATTGGTGCGGGCGGGCTATCGCATGATTTTGCAGAATGAACTCGATATTGAAGTCATTGGCGAGGCGGCGAGCGGTGAAGAGGGTTTGCCGGTCATCAAGAAGTTGCTACCTGATGTCGTGTTATGTGATTTGCATCTACCGGGTATTAGTGGTTTGGAAATTACTGAGCGTTTGATCAGGGGGCAGGTCGGACCAAGGCTTGTGATCGTCTCGGTGCAGGAAGAAGGTCCAATGCCCAAGCGCTTGCTTGATGCTGGGGCCAGTGCCTATGTTGGCAAAGCCTGTGATGCAAAAGAGTTGTTGAAAGCGATTCGTGAAGCAGCACGTGGTAAACGTTATGTTGGCGGCGAGTTGGCACAGCGATTGGCCTTTGGCGATAACCAGGCGACATCCCCATTTTTTGATTTGTCGCCACGTGAAATGGAAATCAGCAGGTTGCTATGCCAAGGCTTGCGTGCAGAGGAA
>JBOHYH010000224.1:0-3959 GCA_050737775.1 Arenimonas sp. | reverse complement strand
GTCGAGGGCTTGGGCGCAGCAAGCAGGCGCCCCTACATCAAAAAAGCAGAGAAGCCATCTTGCGACGATACTGGCCAACCAGATCTTCGTCTTCGATTATCCGGAAAGCATCGATCAATGCTTTGCGCGGTAAACCTTCCTCGAAAGTCTTGTTGCGTTTCAGCATTTCCAGAAATTGTTCCAGACCGGCTTCTGCCTTGTCTTCGACCAGATAACGAACCCCAAGGTAGTGCCGCGCACGGCAATCATCCGGATTGCTCGCGATTGCCTGCTCAAGAACGGCAGCCGGCGGAGAGTCTTTCAATACGGTAGCGAAAGCCAAGTGTGCTTTTGCTTTTATGGCGCGATCATCGGTGGCCAAATTGGCTGGCAGGGCATCGAGTATTTTTTCTGCTTCGACAAAGCCGCCGGTTTTGAGCAAGGCCAGCATCAAGTCCAGTTTCAGTTCCGCTTTGTCCGGTTCGGCCTCAATGGCAGAGCGCAGGGTCGCTACTTCAACGTCGGGATCTATCACTTCGGGAATTATTTCTTCGACGGCTTCAGGTACCGCTTCCTTGGCGGTGATTTCATGATGCTTCAGAAATTCACGTAACTGGTTTTCCGACAACGCACCAGGAAAACCATCGACAATCTGGCCATTCTTCAGCAGCATGACGGTGGGAATGGATTTGACCTGAAAATAACCCGCGAGCTGTTGCTCTTTATCGACATCGACTTTGGCCAGCAAAAAACCGCCATTGAATTCGGCAGCCAGTTTTTCGAGTATCGGTCCCAAGGCCTTGCAGGGCCCGCACCATTCGGCCCAGAAGTCGACCAATATCGGCACCTCTTTCGATTTGAGGATTACGTCTTGTTCAAAACTGGAGAGGGCAGCATCAAAAACAAAATCGGCAGTAGTCATGGTGAATGGTTTCTAGTCTCGGATAACGAATAAATAGGGCTGGTCGGCTTGTTTACAAGTTAGGGCGTCGAATTCTTGTAAACCACACCATCTTTCATCACGAAAGCGATTTTTTTGGTCAGACCTATGTCGGTCAGCGGATTGCCTGCAACGGCCACTACGTCGGCCTTGAAACCTGCCTGTAGTTGTCCCAGTTCGTTCGGCGCAAGAATTTGTGCAGCGTTATAAGTCGCGGTTTGCAAGGCGACATTGCTCGGCATGCCGGCTTCGGTCATGTAAATAAATTCACTGGCATTGTCACCATGCGGCCCCACGCCCATATCGGTGCCGAAAGCGATTTTCACGCCGGATTTGTAGGCATTGGCGAAAGTCGTCTGAATCAGCGAGCCGATGCGCGCTGCCTTCGGACGAACAATGTCCGGATAATAACCGTCAATTTTTGCTTTCTCGGCAACGAATTTTCCGGCCGTAATGGTGGGCACATACCAAGTGCCACGCTCTTTCATGAGTTTGAAAATCTCTTCATCCATGTAAGTGCCGTGCTCGATACTGGTGACACCGCCAAGGATGGCGCGCTTCATGCCTTCCTTGCCGTGTGCATGGGCAGCAACGCTGTAGCCATAATCTTTTGCGGTCTCTACAACGGCACGCACTTCTTCGACGGTGAATTGCGGGCCATCACCGTTCTTCGCGTAGCTCAACACGCCGCCGGTGGCCGTGATCTTGATGACATCGGAGCCGTCCTTGTAACGTTGACGAACAGCCTGCCGAGCATCGTCGACGCTGTTGATCACACCTTCGGTCGGGCCGGGTGGGCCGACCAGATGGGCTAGTTCACTGTTTAAACCATTGCTGGGGTCGCCATGGCCACCGGTGGTGGCAATCGATTTGCCCGCAGCATAAATTCGCGGGCCTTTGATCAAGCCCTGATTCACCGCGTTACGCAGATGCATGGCAACATCGCCACCCAAATCGCGCACGCTGGTAAAGCCTGCCATCAGGGTTTTATCGGCATAGCCCACAGCACGAAAAGCGTAATCGGTGTCATCCAGGCGGAAGCCTTCGGAATAACTTTGCGGGCTGGATTCGCCTGACAAATGCACGTGCATATCGATGAAGCCCGGCATGCAGGTCATCTGCGACAGGTCGCTAATCTGCGCACCCTCGACCGCTACTTTGCCCGGGCTTAGTGCCTTGATGGTGTTTTTCTCGATGGTGATCGTCTGCGGGCCGAGTAGTCTTGCCGTTTTCGAATCAAACACATTGCCACACTGGAGCGCTTTCAAATCAGCGGCTTGGGCAGGCAGAGCAGCAGCAATCAGGACGGCAAGCAGGGTTCGGCGCATGATGGACTCCTAAGTGAGATTATCGATATTAGCAGACGGCTATCGAGCTAAACGGGCGCAAATGCTACCCTTGGCATCTGATAATTGATTCTTTATATACCCCATGTCCGACGTACAAGACCCATACGCCTATACCCCCAAGGCTTTAGAAGCGGCTGCCCAACATTATTGGCAGCAAACCCGTGCTTTCGAAGTGAAAGAAGATTCCGGCAAGCCGAAATATTTCTGTCTTTCGATGCTGCCGTATCCCTCCGGCGCCTTGCACATGGGCCATGTTCGCAACTACACCATTGGCGATGTAATCAGCCGCTACAAGCGCATGTGCGGTTTCAATGTCTTGCAGCCGATGGGTTGGGATGCGTTCGGTTTGCCGGCAGAAAATGCCGCGATCAAAAACAATACCGCACCGGCATCATGGACCTACAAAAACATCGAGCATATGCGTGAGCAATTAAAAGCGCTCGGCTATGCGATTGACTGGACACGTGAGTTCGCCACCTGCAAGCCTGATTACTACAAACACGAGCAAGCCATGTTCACGCGCCTATTCAAAAAAGGCATCGTGTACCGAAAAAATTCGGTGGTGAACTGGGACCCTGTAGATCACACGGTATTAGCCAATGAGCAGGTAATCGACGGTCGCGGCTGGCGCAGTGGCGCGCTGGTGGAAAAACGCGAAATTCCGCAATGGTTTTTGAAAATCACCGATTACGCACAAGAATTGCTGGACGGTCTGGATACGTTGGAAGGCTGGCCAGATTCTGTCAAAACCATGCAGCGTAACTGGATTGGCCGCAGTGAAGGTCTGGAAATACATTTTGCAGTCGAAGGTACCGATACGCTGACTGTTTTTACCACGCGTCCCGATACCCTGATGGGCGTGACGTATGTGGCGGTAGCGGCCGAACATCCGCTGGCATTGCAAGCAGCAAAAACGAACCCGACATTGGCAGCCTTTATTGATGAATGTCGTCACGGCGGCGTTGCCGAAGCGGATTTGGAAACGCAGGAAAAGAAAGGCTGTGCGACCGGCGTGTTTGCAATACATCCGATCAGTGGTGAAAAGGTACCGGTATGGGTCGCCAATTTTGTGCTGATGAATTATGGCACCGGTGCGGTGATGGCCGTGCCTGGGCATGATCAGCGCGATTTTGAATTCGCCCATAAATATTCACTGCCGATCAAGCAGGTTATCGCTGTAGCCAACGAAAGCTACGATGCAAACCAATGGCTGGACTGGTATGCCGATAAGACCCATGCCGATATGCGCGTAGTGAATTCCGGCGCGATCGATGGCCTGAATTTCAAGGATGCCTTCAATAAGATTGCCGATATTCTGCAGACGATGTCCAAAGGAAGTCTGCGCGTCAATTTCCGTTTGCGCGACTGGGGTGTCAGCCGCCAGCGTTATTGGGGTTGCCCGATCCCGATGATCTATTGTCCGAACTGTCAGGCAGTTCCTGTGCCCGAAGATCAGCTGCCGGTGGTATTGCCTGAAAACGTTGCATTCTCGGGAACCAATTCGCCGATCAAATCGAATCCGGAATGGCGCAAAACCACCTGTCCGCAATGCGGCGCTGCAGCCGAGCGTGAGACCGATACCTTTGATACCTTCATGGAATCGAGCTGGTATTACGCGCGCTACACCTCGCCGGGTGCGAATGATCTGGTCGACGAACGTGCGAACTACTGGTTGCCGGTCGATCAGTACA
>JBOHYH010000223.1:0-4777 GCA_050737775.1 Arenimonas sp. | reverse complement strand
CCGGTGGTGTTGCATTCGGCGCCACAATTCCAGGTACGACTCCGCTCTTGATCAGCTCTGGTATCGATACAACCAGTGATGGTTGCGCAGCTTATCCAGGCGGTTCCCTGGCTGGTGCTATCGTCGTGATTCGTCGTGGTACCTGTAGCTTCACTATCAAGACGAACAATGCTTCGGCCGCCGGTGCCGTTGCGGTAGTCATTGCCAATAACGTCGCCGCTGCCATTATTCCTTCCGTACCGGGTACGACTATTCCGGTATTCGGCGTTACCCAAGCGGAAGGAGATTCGCTGCGTAATTTTGGTCAAGCCAATCCGTTGACTACCACTGCGCAAATCACTTTCCCAGCACTTCCGGTGCCAAACATCCCGGATGTACTCGGTTCGTTCAGTTCACGCGGCCCAGCGGGTATCTACAACTTGCTCAAGCCCGATGTCACTGCACCCGGCGTCAGTATTCTGGCAACTTATGCCGGCACCACGCTCACTGGGTCAGAACAGTTGGTTGAGTTGTTAAATGGTACTTCCATGGCTTCGCCGCACCAAGCCGGTGCTGCCACGCTGATGCGTCAGGCACGTCCTGCTTGGACCGTTCCCGAAATCAAGTCGGCCCTGGCTTTGACTGCAGAGCAAACGGTTTATCTGGAAGACTCCGTGACACTGGCAAACCCGTTTGCTCGTGGTAGTGGTCGAATCCGGGTGGATCGCGCTATCAACAGTGGCTTGGTAATGAACGAAACACGTGCCAATTACCTTGCCGCGAATCCTGCTACCAGTGGTGATCCACGAACACTGAACCAGGCCAACCTGATTGATCGCAGTTGTTTCTCTACCTGCACGTTTTATCGTACGTTCCGCAACACCGGTGCCCTGGCTACCAGTTGGCGTGCCCAGTTGCAGGGTGTGAGCGGTTCGGTCACACCTATTATTACGGTACCTGGCAATGGTTCACTGACGCTGAAGATAACCGTATATGCATTTTCTTTGCTGCCTAACGGTAACTTCACTTTCGGCAATCTCGTACTGACGCCTGCCACCGGTAGCGCGCCGGTATTACGCTTGCCTGTGGCAGTGGCTGTACAACCCGCTGCTATCTCGATGCCTGCCAGCTTGTCCTCGGTAGTACCGAGAAATTCGGCCGGTTCGGCTTCGTTCACCATTGCAAATACCGGCGGTTCAGCATTGAACTACACCTTCGTCAACAGTGGCACGGCGTCGGGTATTGTCACGAATGCCGACAACACGGGTGTTGCCAGCGGGTTCCGCAGCATCACCTACACCGATCCGGCAACGGCTGGCAGTGCAGCGCAGTTTTCGGCGGATGATTTCCTGGTGACCGAGTCGTTACAGGTAACGTCGTTGTTTACGCAGGGTTTTACCGTTAGTGCCGTAGCATTGACGACAGCAGCGACCAATCTGACATGGAGCATCTACCCAGATGTGGGTGGTCTGCCTGCCGGTAATCCGCAAAGTGCACCAGCGGCGGCGGTTTGGACATATACCTCAACTCCTGCAGGTACCGGAGTGACCGTTGTGGGTAGTAGTTCGATCAGTCTGAACTTGGTGGCTGCAGGGCAAAATGTAACCTTGCCGCCAGGACGCTACTGGTTGGTTTCCAGCACTCGCGGTACTTTTGCCAACCGTTGGGCACATTATGGGTCCAATACTGCTAGCGGCAATCCTGGATTTGCCTCGATCACGGTGACCACGGGTGGAGCTGGTGCTTGGGCCACCAACAATGCATTTGCTGGTCTTTCGATGCGCGTGATTGGCAACTTGCCATGTGGCGCACCCTGGATTAGCGGCACTTATGCCACGACCGGCACATTGGCACGCGGCACCAGCCGCTCGGCCTTGACTGCGATCAACACAACGGGCATGGCTGCAGGCAGCTATAACGGAAAAGTCTGCGTACAAAGCAATGACCCATTGACTCCAAGTCTTGCAGTTCCTTTGTCGTTGACCGTGACACCGTAAGTTACAGCGACATCGCATAAAGAAAAGGCCCGGATTCTCCGGGCCTTTTTTATTGCTTGATGGGTGTTAACTTGATTACTTAATCACAGGCAATGCGATTGGCTCCCAGGCAACCCTCGATCAGATGGCACCATGACCGAGGCTAGCAAGTGATTTTTTTGTGCCGACAGGTGTTCGCGAGACAGGGAAATACTCCTGCGCATTTATAAAAAAGAGCCACCGACTGGGGACAGGCGGTGGCTCAAGATCGCCATCTCAACGATCGTCTAGCTTTATCTAATAATGCTTAGAAGAAAACCCGTAAGCCCACAGCAAAGTTGCGGCCCGGTAGTGGCACGGCATCTTTGATAAACGAGGTGCTCAAATGTGCTTCTTGATTGGTGAGGTTGGTGCCTTGAATGAAGGCTTCCCAGCTCGTATCGTCTTTGTTGTAAAAGTTGTAGCTCAGGTTTGCATTGACAAAAGTGTAGCCGTCGGTGGCTGTTTCAAAGGTGTCGGTATTGTTTTGCGCATAGGTACGCGTAACACCAAGCCCGGCGCGGAGTGCATCGCCTTGCCAATTAAATGAAGCACCCAAACGTGCTGCTGGAATGCGCGGTAAATTACCGCTGCCGTCGCGGGTGGCACGAACGCGGTCACCGAAGAAACGCAAATCGTATTTTCCAGAATCATTATCGGCTAAATGAAAAGTAGCTTCTCCTTCTAGTCCACGGAATTGTGCATCGGTTTGTGTCCATACGCGGATTGGCAGGCCAGTATCAATGTCGGTCAAGCCGGTGTCTGCAAGATAGATAAAGTTAGTGAAATTATTTTGATAAATTGCGAACTTGGCTTCAAAAAAATCGCTGTGATAATGAATGCCAAATTCCGCTTGTTTCGAAGTTTCCTTTTCTAAATTGGGATCGCCGATTTCAAAAGTTTCAGTAGCTAAGTGTGGGCCATTGGCAAACAATTCCTCTTCAGCCGGTGCGCGTTGAGCGCGATCAAGATTCAAGGATAAATGCCATTGATCGGCAAACTGCCAGCGGCCACCTGCAGACAGGCTAGTCAAAGAGAATCGGCGTTTATCACCACCATCGGGCGTGCTTGATTGGCGGTCGTGACGCGCACCAAGTTCCAAGGTGAAGTTATCCCACTCAGCTTGTTCCAATACGAACAAACCTAGGCCGCGTGTGTTGGTTAAGGGTACGAAGGCTTCATCGCCAATGGCATTAAATTCACGGCGATTCACTTGTAAACCAAAAGCGCCATGCCAAACGCCTGCCTTGCTATGCACCGCTTCGAGACGAAATTGATCGCCTTGACTGATGAAAACTGTTCCGACCTCATCGCCTTCAAATTCGGTATGGGTGTATTCGGTACGACCAAAACTGAATTTCAATGAATCCAAACCTGAAACCGGATTTTTTATGCCGGCTTTAAAGTCATAACGCGTTTGCGCCATGTTCAAGGTGACGGGGCCATCGGGTTCAGCGGGATTGCCGTATTCATTTAAATAACGACTAATCGCAAAACCGGCATAACCCCAATCACCGAAAGTAGAACCGGCAATCGCCCCGGTTTTCGTATCGACCGCGCTATTGCGGATTTCGCCATTGCGAGCATCATAATTGCCGTTGTTGCGATAAACACCGTCAACGTGCAAAGCATAAGTGTCGGTGCTGCTGTCCAAGCGGGTCATGCCAGTGAAACCATTGCTGACGCTGTCATAGCGAATTTCGGCTCGACCACTAAATGGCCTGTCCATCGGACCTTCTTGAATGCGACCATCCACCACATTGACCACGCCACCAATAGCACCGGTGCCATATAAAAGGGTCGATGGACCTTTGAAAACTTCGATTTGGTCGGCCAGGAACGGCTCTATGGTGACCGCATGGTCTTGGCTGACATTGGAAACATCATCGCTCGCCAAGCCGCTATTCAAGACAGATACCCGAGGGCCATCAAGGCCGCGAATCACCGGGCGGCCCACACCTGGGCCAAAGTAGGTGCTGCTGACGCCGGGAATTGAAGAAACGGTTTCGCCGAGAGTATTAGATTTTGCAATATCGAGTTTTTTGCCCGCCAGTACTTCGACGGGATGGACGATTTGATCGGCGCCCTGACCAAGCGGTGAGCCGGTCACCACAATGGCGTCCAAAGTTTTAGCTTCTTTGTCGGTTGTATCGGTGCTGGTTTGGGCTTGGGCCAAACTACTGATACTTAATAAAACGGCCAAGCTTAGGGGACGGCGTGTGAGTTTGTACATTTTAGTTTTCCATTGAACACTGTTATAATGTAACGCGTATGTTATATTGTTACATATTAAAAATGAGTAGCCCATAAGTCATGGCTGTAATTCCCCCATCAAAAAACTGGACCTTCTCTCGCGTTGCCGATTCGGTTGGCAGCATAGGTGCCTTGTTATGTGCGGCGCATTGCGCCTTTCTGCCGCTGGTGATTGCGGCTTTGCCGGCACTAGGTCTAGGAGCGCTGGCTTCGACCACGCTTGAATGGGTATTCGTGATTTTTGCTTCGGTACTGGCATTGACCAGTCTGTGGCAGGGCTATCGCAAGCATCGGGTTTATCGCGCATTAGCCTTTCTGGTGCCGGGTTTGCTGGCTGTCTGGGCCGGTGTTCTGATCCCGAACCTGCACCATTCTGTGGTACCGCATGCCGTGGTAATGAGCATTGGCGGCACCTTGATAGCGGTTGCCCACATCATTAATCTGCGTCTGACCCATGGCCACGTGCATGACGCCCGCTGCCATCATCATTAATAACTTGGTCGCGTGCCGGTAAAATGCTAGGATACGCA
>JBOHYH010000222.1:0-2311 GCA_050737775.1 Arenimonas sp. | reverse complement strand
ACTATTGGCCGTGGTCAGACCATCGCCAGTCGCCATGATCACGCGGATGCCATTGGCTTTGAGTGTTTTCAATGCATTGGACGTGGAGGCTTTTACCGGGTCGGCGACACTGATTACGCCAGCGAGTGTTCCATCAATTGCCAAGAACATAACGCTGGCGCCGGTGGCACGACGGGTTTCGGCTTGTGCTTGCAAACTGGAAATATCAGCTCCGATATCGGACATTAATTTCGTGTTGCCCAGCGCAACGGTTTTGCCTTCTATAGAACCGCGTACACCAATGCCGGTGCTACTTTCAAAGGCTTCCGGTTTGACCAGCGCAAGCTTTCTTTTTCGTGCTTCATTAACGATGGCAGTGGCCAAGGGATGTTCACTGCCTTGATCCAGACTGGCGGCGATGCGTAGCACTTCGTCTTCGCTGATGTCTGCCGTAGCGATCAGCGTATCGAACATTGGCTTGCCAATTGTCAGCGTACCGGTTTTATCAACAATCAAGGTGTCGATTTTTCGCAGGTTCTCAATGGCTTCGGCATCACGAAATAAAATACCGGCATTTGCAGCACGGCCGGTCGCCACCATAATTGACATTGGTGTCGCCAAGCCCAATGCACATGGACATGCAATGATTAAAACAGCCACGGCATTCAATACGGCAAAGACCCAAGATGGCTCTGGTCCGAAAAATCCCCAGACTAAAAAAGTCGTGAGTGACGAAGCTAGCACGGCCAATACGAACCAGAAGGAAACCTTGTCGGCCATACGTTGCATCGGCGCACGCGAGCGTTGTGCCTGTGAGACCATCTGCACGATCTGCGTGAGCATGCTATCGGCACCGACACGCGTGGCACGCACGATCAATGCACCATTGATATTCAAGGTGGCACCAATCACTTTGTCGCCTATGGTTTTTGATACTGGCATGGACTCGCCGGTTAGCATGGATTCATCGATGCTCGTTTGGCCTTCAATCACCTCGCCATCGGCCGGCACTTTTTCGCCTGGGCGAACCCGCAAATTATCGCCAAGATGCACATGGGTTAATGGAATATCTTCTTCGCTACCATCTGCATTGATGCGTCTTGCCGTTTTTGGTGCAAGATTCAACAAGGCTTTAATGGCAGTAGAGGTTTGCGAGCGCGCTTTGAGTTCCAGTAGTTGGCCGAGTAGGGTCAACGATACGATCACGGCGGCGGCTTCAAAATAGACACCGATACGACCGTGTTCTTGAAACGAAGCCGGAAATAGTTGCGGGAATAAAGTGCCGGCTACGCTATAACTGTAAGCGGCAAACACACCGATGCCAATGAGCGTCCACATGTTCAAATGACGAGTGCGAAGCGATTGCACGCATCGCACAAAAAATGGCCAGCCTGCCCAGGCTACAACGGGGGTGGCAAGAGCAAACTCTAGCCATGTACGTGAATCTATGGGTAGCCACGCCAAACGATGGCCCAGCATGGCGAGCAGTAACACGATGATGCTCAATGGCAACGTCCACCAAAAACGATGCGAGAAATCGCGTAGTTCGGGGTTGTCTTCATCCAAGCTCGGCGTTTCTGGTTCCAATGCCATGCCGCAAATCGGGCAGATACCGGGGCCGGGCTGACGGATTTGAGGATGCATCGGACAGATATAAATTGTTCCCGCCATGGCAGCTATTACCGGAGCTTTAGCGGTGTTGGAATTTTGTACTAAATATTTTTCTGGCGCGGCGCTAAATTTTTCCTTGCAACGTGCCGAACAAAAATAATGGGTTTGACCGGCGTGTTCCAGCGATATTTTATCGTTGGTATCCATGCCGCAGACCGGGTCTTTATAGGGCTTCCGATTGTCGTTAGCATCTGCCTTAGAAGCACAACAGCTTTTGGCCGTCTTTATATCATTTGTCACAGGGTGCTGGTGTGCCATGATCTTATTCCTTTGAAAGTGCAGCAAGAATCGGGCAGGTTTTTATCTCACCCTGGCCGGGACAAATATTGATCAATGCTTCCAAGCCTGTGCGAATGCGTTCGAGCTCTGCCAGTTTTGTTTTAACTGTTGCTAAATGTTGCCTTACCGCCTTGTTTACGGCCGACATATCCGCTTGTGCATTACCTGAAAGTGCGAGCAATTCAGTAATTTCTGCCAAGGTAAAGCCCAGTGCCTTGGCGCGTCGAATAAACTCCAATCGCGCCACATCGGCTTGGGTATAGCGACGATAGCCGGAACCCAAGCGATGAGGCTTGGGCAATACCGCTTCTTTTTCGTAATAACGAATCGTGTCGATGCCGACACCCGCAAGCTTGGCAAGCTGTCCGATATTCATCAATGT
>JBOHYH010000221.1:0-7538 GCA_050737775.1 Arenimonas sp. | reverse complement strand
ACCTTCATGTACAACTCGGGTGACTCGTCGGCCGGACCAGAAATAATCAATGGCGTTCTTGCTTCGTCGATCAAAATCGAATCGACTTCATCGACGATGGCAAAATTCTGGCCGCGCTGGAAACGATCTTCTTTCGCAAGCGCCATATTGTCGCGCAGATAATCGAAGCCGTATTCGTTATTGGTTCCGTAGGTGATATCAGCAGCGTAGGCACCCTTTTTGTCACCATGCGGCATACCCGGATAAACAACACCCACACTCATGCCTAGGAAGTTATAAAGACGGCCCATCCAGGCCGAGTCACGACGTGCCAGATAGTCGTTGACGGTAACAACGTGCACGCCCTTGCCCGACAAGGCATTCAAATAGGTCGGCAATGTCGCCACGAGAGTCTTGCCTTCACCAGTACGCATTTCGGCAATGCGACCTGAATGCAGCACCATTCCGCCGACCAGTTGCACGTCGTAATGGCGCAGACCGAGAACTCGTCTCGAAGCTTCGCGACAGACAGCAAAGGCTTCAGGCAATAGTTGGTCAAGGCTCTCGCCTTTTTCTACACGCGCTTTGAATTCTTCGGTCTTGCCACGCAAGGCATCATCAGTGAGTTTCTCCATTTCTGGCTCATATGAATTGATGCGATCAATGTTTTTCTGGAATTGACGCAGCAGGCGCTCGTTGCGGCTGCCGAAAATGCGGGTAAGAAGACTATTAAGCATGAGAAAATCAAACCACCATGTGGGGCGAACCAGGTTCGCGCGAAATTAAAGGCCGGAATAAATGCCAGTTGTGAAAACGGCCGCGCATGCTGTCATGGCGGCCGCATAGTTTAACCTGTGGGCGATTTAAGCGATATCAATACGTGCTGTTATCGTTTAACGGAATCCAGAAACGGTTTTGGATTTACTGCCACGCCATTGGTATGTACTTCAAAATGAATATGCGGACCGGTTGAGCGCCCTGTCGAGCCTGCTTTCGCAAGTTGCTGACCGGCACGAACCAAATCGCCTGCCCGCACGGTAAATGCCGAATTATGCGCATACAGGGTTGTGTAACCGTTACCGTGATCGACTTCCACCACGTTGCCGTAGCCGCTTTTAACACCGGTAAAGCTCACTACGCCGTCCGCAGCTGCAAAGACCGGGTCACCCGTATTGGCCTCGAAATCGATGCCCTTGTGATGCGCACGACCACCAGAGAATGGATCGGAGCGGGTGCCGAAGGTGGAAGTGATATAGCCACGCCCTGGAAGGGTTGAAGGCGTACGGCTCATTTCCAGATGTTGATCGAACAGGATCGCTTCCAGAACGGAAAGCTGACGGCCCGAGTCATCGAACTGGACCTGTAGAGCGCTCAGGTCGCTCAGCAGGTCTTTTGACTTTACATCTTCAACGGTTTCGTTACCGCCAGCGCCCGGCAGCTTGTCGAAGTTGAATTCACCATCGGTGAATTTGCCGTCTTTTGCCAGGCGTTCACCCAAGGCGTTCAGACGATTGGCTTGAATTTGCAGCTCACCCACACGGGCTGCCACCGCATTGATTTCGCGTTGCGCATCCGCCTTGGCAGTTTTCAGTTCTTTATTTTGTGTCGTCAGTTGGGCTTGAAGACGAGCAATTTCCGCTTTGGCTGCACCATTGGCGCCACGGCCGAAAAAGCCGATGCTGAAAGCGAGCGCTAACAACAAGAATATCGAACCACCGGCAATTGCGGCGGTCTTTGGATCATCGAACGCCAATTTCTTGGGCGTGCGAAAGAATTTTGAAACGATGATAATGTTCATCATGCTTAAACGTTCTCACAATCAGGTCCATGGCACAGAGGCTTCAAGCGGTCCGGTTCAAGCGCTGCAGGCAGCGAACGAATCAAACCTGATGAAACTGATCAAACGAGCCCAGCAACTGGACCAACTTGACCAAACACTGCGCCAAATTTTGCCCTCTGCACTGGCGAAAGAATGCCGGCTCGCCAATATCAGTCAGGAAAAACTGGTGTATTCGGTATCAAATCCGGTCTGGAAGTCCAAACTGCGCCTTTATGGCGACGCCTTGATCAGCGCCGCCGGTGCAGCCGGGTTTCGAGTCCAGGCTTTGACGATAAAAGTGACTCCCCCGGACTCAGTTCCCCTAAGTCCAACCACTGGTAAGCCTCTTACTCAGGCAGTTCGCGATTCACTGCGAGCCACCGCCCACTCCGTGGAAGACCCGCAACTGCGGGAACAACTCCTAAAACTGGCGTCCTTGCCTTGATGCCATCTTCACAATGGCCGGTCATTGTGCCGGAATACGTTAGAGCAGCCGTTAAAAACCTGTTATTTCAATGTGATACAAGCCGCAAAGTGCAAGATCACCATGGCAAAACACCCTATTTTAGTGGGCGTGCGCAGGTTGGGCGTAGGAAATGGGGGCCGTTGCGGGGTCATCGGCATAGGTGACTTCTTCCCAAGTGCTCGGGTCGGCCAGCATCGCTCGCAACAGCTGATTATTCAGGGCATGGCCTGATTTGTAGGCGTAAAAAGCACCGACCAGGCTATGGCCGAGCAGGTACAGGTCGCCGATAGCATCCAAAATCTTGTGTTTAACGAACTCGTCTTCGTAACGCAGACCGTCTTCGTTCAATATCCGGTAATCATCCAGAACAATGGCGTTATCCATACTGCCACCGAGAGCAAGATTGCGATCGCGCAGGAACTCGATGTCTTTCATGAAGCCGAAGGTACGGGCACGACTGACTTCTTTAACAAATGAAGTGGTCGAAAAATCGATTTCCACGCTGGAGGTCGATTTGGTGAATACAGGATGTTTGAAATCGATCGTAAAGCCGACTTTGAAACCGTCGAATGGTTCGAAACGCGCCCATTTATCACCATCTTCTACCTGGATAGGTTTGATTATTTTGATAAAACGCTTGGCCACATTCTGCTCTTCGATACCCGCTGACTGCAGCAGGAATACAAAAGGTCCGGCCGACCCGTCCATGATGGGTACTTCGAAATGCGATAAATCGACGTATGCGTTATCGATACCCAGGCCGGCAAATGCCGACATCAAATGTTCGATGGTCATGACGCGCACATCGTCCTGCACCAATGCGGTACACATACTGGTTTCACCGACCAGCAAGGCATTAGCCTTGATTTCCACAGGCTTGGCGAAATCGGTACGACGAAACACGATGCCGGTATTTGGCGCAGCAGGACGCAAGGTCATATAGACCTTTTGACCACTGTGCAGCCCCACGCCAGTAGCGCGGATGACATTTTTCAAGGTGCGTTGTTTCATCATAATTTGATATTCCATCTATCCCAGCGTGGACACTTCCGGGAACAGCACAAAACTCCTGCGAGGATATCACAGCTCCCGCTGAACAAAAGTAAAAAAGCCCCTGTTTTTCACGGACTTGCAACAATTAAGTGTTCTAAATGTGGAACGCATTCCAGTCTCATAATCTACAGAGACAGCAAATCGAATCCGGAAGTTCAATCAAAACGACCGGTAGGTCGAAACGCAAAAAAAAGCCCGCCAAAAGGCGGGCTTGAAGTGAATCCAAGAGAACAAGGCATCCAACATCATCCTTGATGTTGTTTTTAACTCAACCCGGATATTCAAAACCCGGGCTTGATTCAAGCAAATTCAATCTGCCTGGCGACGCAAGAAAGCTGGAATATCCAGATAGCTGTGATCGGTGGGCAAATCGCTTAATGCGGTTTGCGGCTGAGATTCGTTCACCCGGGTTGCAGCGCGCAGTCCAAGGTTGTTACCTGCCATATTGGCTTCCGCATTCAACATGCTGTCGTAATCAGGCAAGCCGGTGGTTGCATTGCGAACCAGTTTCACCGGGTTGCGCATGGGTTCCTTGCTGCCGAATTCGACGCGATCCGGACGCACGGTCGCGCGAGCAACGCCACGGTTCAAACCAGTAGCGACCACGGTGACGCGGACTTCGTCCTGCATGTTCGGATCAAGCACGGTACCGACAACCACAGTGGCGTCTTCAGCAGCGAATTCATCAACGATACGACCGACTTCATCAAACTCGCGCATGGTGAAATCTGGACCTGCGGTAATGTTGACCAACACGCCATTGGCACCGGCCAGATTGACTTCGTCGAGCAAGGGATTGCTGATCGCAGCTTCGGCAGCCGCTTGTGCACGGTCGTCACCACGAGCGGTACCGCTGCCCATCATGGCCAGACCCATTTCGCTCATCACAGTACGCACGTCGGCAAAGTCGACGTTGATCAGACCCGGACGCACGATCAAATCGGCAATACCTTGCACAGCACCAAGCAGTACATCATTGGCAGCGCGGAAAGCTTGCATCATCGTCGCATCACGACCGAGCACGGTGATCAGTTTTTCATTGGGAATGGTGATCAAGGAATCGCAATGCTGTGCCAATTCTTCGATACCTTTTAAAGCAACCTGCATACGGCGACGACCTTCGAATGGGAAAGGCTTGGTGATAACGGCCACCGTCAGAATTCCCATTTCTTTTGCAAGTTGAGCAACCACTGGCGCTGCACCGGTACCGGTACCGCCGCCCATGCCTGCAGTGATGAACACCATGTCGGCGCCGGTCAAAGCTTCGACGATGCGTTCGCGATCTTCGAGCGCTGCTTGACGACCCACTTCAGGATTGGCACCTGCGCCCAAACCTTTAGTGACATTGCCGCCGAGTTGCAATTGCATTTTCGCACCAACGTTTTTAATTGCCTGCGAATCGGTATTGGCCGTGATGAATTCAACGCCGTCGACACCGGCATTCACCATGTGTGCAACGGCGTTACCGCCGCCACCGCCAACGCCAATGACTTTAATGACGGCATTGGGTGCCAATTTTTCTACCAGTTCAAAATGTGCCATGTTCAGATCCTCCGTGATTTAAATGAATATTCTTTTTATAGGTGTAACGACTACTAAAACTCTCCGCGATACCAAGTGCGAAGTTTTGAAAACAGGGTGCCGGCCTTGCTGCTGGACATCGATGGTCTACGCGGGTTTTCACTGGCGCTACCCCAGAGCAATAAACCGACGCCGGTCGCATGCACCGGATTGCCGACCACTTCACCCAGGCCTTTGATGTTTTGCGGAATACCAACTCGCACCGGCATATGCAGCATTTCTTCTGCCAGTTCGACAACACCTTCCATGCGTGACGAACCACCGGTGAGCACCAAACCGGCACGTACCAATTCTTCGAAACCGGAACGGCGCAATTCGGCCTGTACCATTTCGAAAATTTCTTCGTAGCGGTTTTGTACTGCTTCGGCGAGAGCCTGGCGGGCCAGACGACGTGGCGGACGATCACCGACACTCGGCACCTGAATGCTTTCTTCCGCCGTCGCCAATTGCGCCAAGGCACAGGCATAACGCACTTTGATTTGTTCGGCTTCCGGGGTCGGCGTACGTAGCAGATGTGCGATGTCGTTACTGACTTGATCGCCGGCAATCGGCAATGAAGCGGTATGACGAATCGACCCTTGCACGAAGACTGCGATATCAGTCGTGCCTGCGCCGATATCGACCAGCACAACGCCCAATTCTTTTTCATCCGATGTCAGCACGGCAGTGCTGGAAGCAATCGAGGACAAAATCAGGTCATCGACTTGCAGGCCGCAACGATTAACGCATTTGGTGATGTTGGCGGCTGCCGATAACGCACCGGTAATAATATGTGCGCGCACTTCCAGGCGCACGCCCGACATACCGACCGGATTACGAATACCTTCCTGCGAGTTATCGACGATGTATTCCTGCGGAATGGCATGCAGGATTTTTTGATCCGATGGAATCGCGACTGCTTTCGCGGCCTGCAATACATTATCGAGATCCTGATACGTCACCTCGCCGCTAGCGACCGGCACGATGCCCGGCGAATTGCGGCATTGCGTATGGCTGCCGGAAATCGAGGCGTAAACCGAACGGATTTCACAACCGGCCATCAGCTCGGCTTCTTCGATGGCATGCTTGATCGATTGCACGGTTGACTCAATATCCACCACCACGCCGCGCTTCATGCCGCGTGATTCATGCGAGCCGATACCAATCACTTCGAGTTCCTGGCCATGGGCATATTCACCCACCATGGCGGTAATTTTTGAAGTGCCGATATCCAGCCCGACAATTAGCGATTTATCACCTTTGCGATTCATGTATTGCCCTGCTGTAAATTATTTTCGACTTCACCCTTGCTTGCTGCTTGTTTCCAGCTCAGGGCAAAACCATTGGTATAGCGAAGATCAGCCCGTATCAACTGACGATTGAGTGCATCATTTTTTATTTGCGGCATCAGGCGTGCAAAACGCGCCAATCGCTGCTGCGGTTCGCCACGGCCGACTTCTATCTCCAAACCGTCACTCAGTGTCAAACTCCAGCTACCACGGGCACTCATCTGAATGCTTTGAATTTGCAAACCCATCGTCAGGAACAGCGGCTTGGCATAACTATAAAAAGACATGATGTCGCTGGTATTAGCGTCCGGCGCCTCAAACAGCGGCAGCTTGAATTTGGCATTTTTTGGAATTGCAAAAATCTCGCCGTTTTCCGCCAGTAATTTATTCTCACCCCAGCGTGCCAACGGCTTGTATTCCGCGACGGTAACTTCCAAACGATCTGGCCAACGTTTGCGGACATCGACCTGTTTCACCCAAGGCAAAACCGAAATATTTCTGCGCACTTGTTCCAGATCGACAGCAAAGTATCCTTTTTTGACGTTCGGCAATACGGTTTCGCGCACCTGCTGATCGCTGACCAAATTAAATTCACCCGATACTCGTAAATGCCGCATCGGCCAACGCTCACCACCAATCCAGCCATTCAAAACCGCCGCCACGGGCAAGACCACCAGCGCGATCGCCAGTGTCCATGCAGTGAGGCGAAAAAGGGCTTTCATCATGCGAAACTCGACTCCAGAATGCGCCAGCACAGACTTTCAAAATCAATATCGAAGGCCTTTGCCGATTTGGGCATCAAGGAATGACTGGTCATGCCCGGTGCGGTATTGGCTTCCAGCAAAAAGATGCCGCCGTTTTTATCGCGCATAAAATCAATGCGGGCCCAACCACGACAACCGACACCGGCAAAGGCTTTCTCGGCAAGCTGTTGCACGACTTTTTCTTCCGCTTCAGGCAAGCCGGGACAAATATATTGGGTTTCATCGGAAATATATTTCGAGTGGTAATCGTAATACTCGCCGGCAGGAACAATATGGATACTCGCCAGTGCTTTGCCTTCGAGCACGCCGATGGTGTATTCACCACCTTCGATTAACTGCTCCATCAACATTTCGCCGGGATAACGAGCTGCCAATTCCACTGCGGCATCCAGATCGGCATCATTGAACACGCGACTGACACCCACACTCGAACCCTCGCAGGAGGGCTTGATGATGACTGGCAACCCTAGCGACTGTGCCGCTGCATGCACATCATCACCAACACTCAAACGCACATAGCGCGGCGTTGGCAAACCAAGGCTCAACCACACTTGTTTGGTGCGGATTTTATCCATGCTCAAAGCCGAACCCAGCACATCAGAACCCGT
>JBOHYH010000220.1:0-1789 GCA_050737775.1 Arenimonas sp. | reverse complement strand
CCTTGTCCGGATCTTGATGAAGCGCCGTTGCTCAATGCTTTTTTTGACTTGATTCAAGCCGCGCGCGCCGATCAATTGTTGCTGGCCTATCATGACCGGTCCGATGGCGGTGCTTTCGCTGCACTTTGCGAAATGGCTTTTGCCAGTCATCTGGGTCTGGATCTGCATCTTGATGCCTGGGGTGAAAATGCCTTCAAGGTATTGTTCAATGAAGAGCTCGGTGCTGTCGTGCAAGTGGCCAGTGAAGATCGTGCAGCCTTTGCCGATCTGATCAATCGTTTTGATCTGACACACTGTGCACAAATCATCGGCAAACCTGTTTCGCAGCCGGTCATTCGCGTCAGTCAAGAGCGTGAAGCCGTGGTCGAATGGTCGTGGCAGGAAGCATTCGATGCCTGGTGGCAGGTGACCCATGCCATGCAACGTTTGCGTGACAATCCGGAAAGTGCCGATAGCGAAAAAGAAATCGCCAGGAATTTCGACGCACCGGGTTTGCAGCCGCAGATTTATTTCGATGCGAACGAAGACATTGCCGCACCTTATGTGAATCGTGGCGTACGGCCGCGTGTTGCAATTTTGCGCGAACAGGGTGTGAACTCGCAAATGGAAATGGCCGCTGCTTTCGACAAAGCCGGTTTCACTGCAGTCGATGTACATATGTCGGATTTGATTTCCGGTCGTATCACTCTGCAGCAATTCAAGGGTTTTGCCGCTTGCGGTGGTTTCAGTTATGGCGATGTTTTAGGTGCAGGTCGCGGTTGGGCCACCTCGATTCTTGAACGTCCGGCAATTCGCCAGCAATTCGCCGAATTTTTCGCCCGTAATGACAGCTTCAGTCTGGGTGTCTGCAACGGCTGCCAGATGCTGGCGCAATTGAAAGCCATGATTCCCGGTGCCGAACACTGGCCCCGGTTCCTGCGCAATCGTTCCGAACAATTCGAAGCGCGATTGTCATTGGTTGAAGTGCAGGCCTCGCCTTCTTTGTTTTTCACAGGCATGCAGGGTTCGCGAATTCCGATTGTTGTTTCGCACGGCGAAGGCCGCGCCGTTTTCGATGCCCCGGAACACATCATGCAGGCACAAATTGCACTCCGCTTTATCGATGGAAATGGTGAAGTGGCTACCCAATATCCGGTAAATCCCAATGGTTCTCCGGAAGGCATTACTGGCCTCACAAGTACTGATGGTCGCAGCACTTTGTTGATGCCGCATCCGGAGCGCGTGCATCGGACAGCCCAAATGAGCTGGCATCCAGGTGATTGGCAAGAAGCATCGCCATGGTTGCGTATGTTCCGCAATGCCCGATCCTGGGTTGCTTAGTCGGGTGCTCGCTTCGAATCAGCCATTCACGCGAAGGCTCATTTGTTTTTGCTTCAGTTTGTTCCTGATGGGCTCGGGAAATATCCAGGCCAATGAGCCTGAGTCCTTGCCTGGTCCGATGAAGGCGTATCGAGACCCGGATCCAGCTGCACGTGCAATGCAGGCTGGTCCGGGGAATATGGTGCAATGGCGTCGCAGGTTGAATGCCGTAATTCAAAAGTATCCGAAGGATGTCGTGGCATTATCAAATCGCGGCTACATCCGAACCCAGGCGGGTGATTTTGCAGGTGGTGCCGAAGATTATCAGCGTGCACTGGATAACGCCGCCGGAGATTCGACTGATTATCGTCACGCACTATGGTCGCTGGGCTGGTCAAGTTTTTATCTTGGCGATGATGTTGCTGCCTTGAATTTTTGGAAGCGAGCCGAACGGCAACACGGAGGTGCGCCGTATTGGGTGCCTTATACG
>JBOHYH010000219.1:0-1034 GCA_050737775.1 Arenimonas sp. | reverse complement strand
CCATACAACCAAGGCTTGCGCGGGCAGGGTGATCAGTTTGCCGAGGATGGCAGTGAAGCCCCAGAGCATGACGCATAGATGGACTTGCCAGAAGGCGCGGCGGTGAGGATTTTTCAAGTGTATTTAATTTGGTTAAACAGGCCGATAGGTTAGCAGATTGCCGGTTTCAACTGGGTGGATATGGTTACAATAGTTCATTGAAGCCAGGGTGTTTTTCGATGAAATCGGTCTTTGGAAATTTGTTTGTGTTCTGTCTCTGCACAGGCCCGGTTTTGGCTGTGCCGGATAACAAACTTGCATCCGGGGAGTCTTGTCAAAGCCTCGGTTCCACTTTGATTGAGCAGGTGGATGGCGCGCATTACGCCAAACCTGATGGCGATAACGCCTTGCAGACTCTGATCGAGATAAATAAGCGTATATGCGAACCCTCACTCGACGAGAAAACCGCTGCCGAAGTCTTGCAAGGCGCATTGGTAACGTTTGAATATTTGGGTCGGCTTGATCGCCATCGTGAGCAATGTCCGATGCTTGACCAATTGGCTTATTTTAAAAAGACAGACGAAGATAAACGGCTCTTTGCAGCTTTCAAGATTCTTTATTGTTTTGATCAGCCAGCTTCCGTCCTGCCAGACGATGTGCCTCGGTGGACTCAATACGATACCGATAAGATCCATGATCAAATCGTGACCGCAAAGCCGGTTGCAGCCATAAAAGAGAAGATGTGGGCCGCCTTCAAGGAGCAGCGTCTCTATAGTCCGTCTGGCGACAACGCTGTGGAGTACGCATTGCAGATACGTATGCTTGCACATGCACCTGACAGCGGGACTGAATCGGCATTGATGGATTTGACCCCCTACCTGATCATTGCTGCCGAGCAGGCATCCGGACGCGCGAATAAAAAAGAGTTTTATCGTTTGCTCGGACTTTTAAGGCAGGTGGACTCGCGCGCTCCTTCATTGCAGCGTTTGGATGCGATTGCGAGAAAATTCGATGCTCAATAGTGCATGTTGCCGGTCTAGCGCAGGGGGTACGTA
>JBOHYH010000218.1:0-2218 GCA_050737775.1 Arenimonas sp. | reverse complement strand
GAATACACCACCATATCGACCTGTCCTAAATCCTTTTTGATCAGCTCGATGGTTTTGGCGCGCATTTCATGCGAGAACGCATCGCCATTGATACTCTTTGCATACAAGCCGGCAGCATGGGCCGCTTGTTCAAAAGCAGCGGAGTTATACCAACCTGCGGAACCGGGTTTGTTTTCGGAAGCGGGTTTTTCAAGAAACACACCCATCGTTGCCGCATCCGAACCAAAGGCGGCGGTAATGCGGGAAGCAAGTCCATAGCCGGTGGAAGCACCGATCACCAACACTTTCTTAGGACCGTTTTCGATTTTGCCTCCGGCCTTCACCACGGCAATCTGCTCATTCACGTGAGCGGTGCATCCGGTTGGATGCGTGGTGGTGCAGATAAAGCCACGGGTTTTCGGTTGGATAATCATTCGGGTGTTCCTGAGGGTTCAATCAAAGGTGGACATGGTAGCGCGATTGCCGGAAAAATAATGTTGGTAGGGGCGCCCGCTTGCTGCGCCCATGGCCTGCAACAGATCCAGGGCGCAGCAAACAGGCGCCCCTACGGTGATGTATGTTGCTTGAATGCCCACGCAACATGCTCACGCACAGTTTCCGATTCGTGTTCAGAGCGGGCTTGCAATGCGGCAATAATTTCTGGTGATGAAGGCGCATTGCCAAGCGCAATGGCGATGTTGCGTAGCCAGCCTTCATAGCCAGTGCGTCGGATGGCCGAGCCTTCGGTACGAGACAAAAATTCCGCTTCGGTCCAGGCGAATAAATCCAGTAGAGTGGCTTTGTCCAGATTATTGCGAACACGGAAATCCGGCTCGTCGAATTTTTTGGAGAATTTATTCCACGGACAAATTAACTGGCAATCATCGCAACCAAAAATCCGATTGCCGATCGGTTTGCGGAATTCTTCCGGTATCGAACCTTTCAATTCGATGGTCAGATAACTGATGCAGCGCCGTGCATCGAGTCTATTCGGTGCAATGATGGCCTGCGTCGGGCATACATCAATACAGCGCGTGCAGGTTCCACAATGTGTCTCTGCCGGAATATCTTCGGGCAACGGAATGTCGACAAAAATTTCGCCTAGGAAAAACCAGCTGCCGGAATTTTTATTGATGAGACAGGTATTTTTTCCGATCCAACCCAGACCCGCATTACGCGACAGAGCACGTTCAAGCACCGGCGCCGAATCGACGAAAACCCGATAACCCAGCGGCGAGATTTCGGCCTGGATGCGCTCACTTAGTTTTTGCAAACGTGCGCGCAACACTTTGTGATAATCGCGACCCAGCGCGTATCGCGCAACATAAGCTTGGGTCGGGTCATTAAGTGTTTGCCAGGCACCTGCATCGTCATTGGTGCCGTAATCCATTCGAACCGAAATTACCCGCACCGTACCCGGCATAAGCTCGGCTGGCCGCGCACGTTTGCTGCCGTGGGCCGCCATGTAATGCATTTCGCCATGCTGGTTTTCTGCAAGCCATTGATCGAGATACAGCTCGTCATCACCAAGCTGCACGCCGCTTATGCCGACATCTGCGAAGCCGAGTTCGCGGCCCCAATGGCGGATATTGCTTGCGAGCTGCTTATAGTCGGACATGCGCTAAGTATAGAATCAACCGATGAATTCTCTGCTTACTTTGTATCGCACCGAACAAGTTCGCGACATGGACCGCATGGCCACGCGTGATTTCGGTACCTCGGGTTACGAATTGATGACTCGCGCCAGTACGGCAGCGATGATCCTGATTCACAAGAAATGGCCCAAGGTAGGCACGGTCGGTATTGCCTGTGGGCTGGGCAATAACGGCGGTGACGGTTATGTGTTGGCGCGTTTGCTCAGGCAGGCGGGTATCAAGGTGAAAGTCATCATGTTGCCTGGTGGTTCACCACGTACGGCTGATGCAGGGCGCGCATATGCCGAGTGGCGCGCCTTGGGCGAACGTAGTGAGTCGTTCGACGGACAATTGCCGGAGGTTGAATTATGGGTGGATGCTTTGTACGGCATCGGTCTTTCACGACAACCGGAAGGTGCGGCACAGGCCATTATTGAACGTATCAATGCAACGCGTTTGCCGGTGCTCTCGCTCGATGTTCCTTCGGGCATCAATGCCGATTCCGGAACCGCGGCCGGCATTTGTATTCATGCCACACGAACATTGAGTTTTATTTCTGCCAAGCGCGGGCTTTATACCGGCTCGGCACGTGATTATTGCGGCAA
>JBOHYH010000217.1:0-9739 GCA_050737775.1 Arenimonas sp. | reverse complement strand
GGGCTTTACCGATAACCAGTGCGAAGTCAGCTCCACGAATTTCTTCCTGCTGACGGATGTTGTTCTCGGTGCAGGCAGTGTGCGTGTTGCCGACAACCGCTTTTCGGAAACCTGGCTGCGTGCGTTTTTCTCCGGCTTCATCCTCGGCGGCATGAACACCACGACCGACAATCAATCGACGCATTGCCTGCGTGCCATGTCTTTCATGCCGAACAACATGCTCGTGTTCAAAGACAACCTCGCACTGATAGAAGCCTACTGTCCTGGCGCGTGCAAGCAAGGCTAAGACATCGAACCTACATTAATTGGAAATATTCTTATGGCAACTCAATATCGACAATCAGGCGCTTCTCCCTTCATCGGCGACACTCTTTCGCCGGATGGCGTTCGCAAGGAATTTATCGAAGCTCCGATGGAAGCTGCCAAACAAGCCGCCATTGGCACCGGGCTTGAGCTGTTCGCTTTCATGACGGCCTTGCCGGACGCTTTCATCCTGTCCGAACAGCGTGAATTGAAACGTCTGTCACGCAGTAGCAAGGACAAGAGCGACCCGCGGATTGAACGGCTGAAAGTGTCCATCGAACGTGGTAAGGAATTGCACACCCACACCCAACAAGGCAAAACACGCATTGAGCGCCTGCTGGTTTCATTATCGGAAGCAGACAATGTATTCCACGGCTTTGTGTCGGATACTCAATTGCAAGCACGGGAAAAACTCACCGTTAGAATTTCTGCCGCGCGCGAAGGTGAAAAGTCAGAAAAATCCCTCTCGGCCACAACGGATGCCGACGGTTATTTCAGCATTTCACTTGGCAAAGAAAGCAGGGATGGATCGAAGAAACCAATGCCTGAAAGCACAGTCAATCTTTCCGACCGGATGAATGAATTGCTGATGCGCGTCAATGCAAGGGCTGATACCGCTACCGAAAGCAAATCAAGCAATGAAAAACCCGGCGCCAGCAACGACAAGGAAGTTCTCGCCCACGTTGAAATTCTTGATGCCAATAAAAATGTCATTTACCAAGATACGGCGCCACTGGTTGTGAATGCTGGCACCGCCTATCGGGAATATATCGTTGATGACACCACCCGTGCGGGCAAAGACAGAAAGTCTGAAGACGTCACCGGTCCGCGCACCGATGTAAAGAAAACTTCCGCAAGTAACGAGGCACTCAAGAAAACCGTCGTGGCCAAAAAAACTACCCCGGAGAAAGGGAAGAAATGAATTTAGCCGCGCCGACGGCCACACCTGGGAAAAAGGATGACCGCTCGTCTGCAACAAGCAAACGAGAAATAATCAGTCCTGAGTTATTTGCCGGCAACACTTCAAGCACAGCCAGCTGTACATGTGGTGGTGGCTGTCCCAAGTGCGCGACTAACAAAATCATTCAGGCCAAGCTTCAGACGAAACAAAAAGGCAACAGCTTTGAGGATGAAGCAGACAGCGTAGCTATGCAGAGTTTGTCCGCACCTGCCCACGAACAAGGGATTCGCAGCCATGTCGGCAAAATGCTGGGAGTTGATTTTTCAAGCGTTCGGTTTCATCGCGAAACAGCAAGTGTTGAAGCACAGGGCGCACATGCAATGGCATCCGGTTCGGATGTTTATCTGGCTCCAGGACGCTACAGACCGGATCTCCCGGCTGGTCGTGCGCTAATTGCCCACGAGCTGACACACGTAGCACAGCAAGGTGCCGCGCCCAGCATGGTTAAACCAGGCGCATTCAAAAATGCGTTGGGACAACTAGGTTCCGAGTATTCCAGCGAAAAGCTTACCGAGAATGCGGACAGCCTGGCTGACCCTCAAGCTGAAGTTTCACGCGCCCCACTTGGCATGCAGCAGCGCTGTATTACCGGTTGCAGTAGTTGCAGCTCAATCAACGACAAAGAAGATGCCGGAAGCACCGCTGGCACTACAACCGCTCCGGCAACAACCGCTCCCGTTCCCATCCACGCTGTTGGCCCCACTGCCGCTGCTGCAGGCGTTAAATTGGTTCGTCTGGCGTGGACTATCGATGACGGCCCGACGACACACACAGCGGCAATGGGTACCGCGCTATCGCCGCGTGCTTCGACCTGGTTCATCATGAGCAATCAATTAGGCGCCGGAGCAGCTAGAACAACTGCATTATCGAGTCTTGTTAGTCGTCAAACAGCAGGCGATGAAATCGGCATACATTCATTTCATCCGACAACTGCGCACTCCGCTTGGCTACCGATCAATCTTGGCACATCAGTGCCCAAGGGATACACCACAACGGCAAGTGCAATGGCCGACTTAACTACTTTCACTAAAGAGTTGCGAACAGCTGGCCTGAGCGTACATTTTGGACGGATGCCAGGCGGCGAATTATCCGAGGTCAAGAAATATATTCTCGATGCTGGCGGCGCTCGAGGCACCCACGACGCGGCTGCACGCGCCTTGCTAGCTGGAGGTACACACACAGGTGCACCAGCAGTCGTTGCCACCGATGTGGCGTTGATAATGAGCACTTTGCGAACGCTTAACCTTCACCTTTGGGACGGCTCTGCCACCGGACCAGAAGTGACCAGTCAAACCTGGGAAGCTGAATCCTCAGGTGTGAGCTCACGCACGAATGACGTGGTAACTCGGTTTACCGGTGTTGTTGATCGACTGGCAGCAGGTACAAGAACCAGACCGGCTTCATTCGTGATTCTGGCTCATGACACCAGCGCTGCCGACGTTACTCAAGCTGGCACCAACATTGCCGCAATGGAAGCTTATGCCGTGAGTAATGGTGTCCGGGTCGAGTACTACCGAATGGCAGACCTCTACACCATTCTGCGGGGTTCCCCACCGTGAATAATGTCAATCCACTGAGTTTATATTTACCCGAAATACGTGCGCGCTTATCCGCTATTGCACATACTTCTGAATGGCCAGATTTCGAACGGCAAGTCGAGCGCCATCTGACTAACACAAAGCTGCCCACTCATCTTGTTCTTCCTCTTGCATGTGCAGCAGCAGTCGGCGGCGACCCTAGAAGCGCACTATCAACAGCTACCTCGTGTGGCTTTTTGTTGCTGGCGATGCGATGGTTCGATGACTTGCAGGATCGTGATCGAAGCGAAAACCTTAGCAGTGAAATCGGCACAGGTCGTGCCATCAATATGTCCGCCGCCGCTCTCAATACAGCATGGAAAACATTGGCTGATGATGAAATGCTGCCGCCGGCAGCATTAAAAGCTTTCGGAAAATATACGACGGCACTAGCGCGCGGCCAAGATTTAGACTTGCAAGAAAATATTGTCCAGACAATGGACGATTACTGGCGATTGATGCGTGAAAAAACCGGCGCTTCGCTGGCGCTTGCGTGCGAAGTCGGCATGCTCGCTGCACGCCCCGACAATCCAGAATTGGCAGATGTCTGTGCCCGATTTGGAATGCATATGGGAATTTTGATGCAAATACTAGACGATCTTGATGGCGCATTCCGGCCTGTCGGTATTGGCGATTTACACGCCGGAAAAGCAACATTGCCTGTGCTTTATGGTTTGGCAACAGATCACGAAGCACGCAATGAACTTGCCGATATTGTGCACAGTGGCAGCCTGTCAAAACATGCCGAGCGTGCAAAGGTCATACTGGATTCGATCGACACTCGTGAATTCCTGGTGTGGTCTGCCTTTGAAGAACACAGGCAGGCAATTTCCTGCTTGCAGGAACTTCCACCCGTGAAAAATGCTGGTGAAAAAAATGGTCGTGATGCACTGCTTGTCTATGCAAATCTGTTAATGAACGGATGGGAAAACTTGCTTGAAAAATCTGATCCGGACCGAGTTACAACAGAGCCTGATCCAAAGAGCAATGTCATCAATAGCATAAAAATCCAGGAGCAGAACAAGGCCGAGAAGCCCGTCATGCTTGGCGAACTTCATCAAACGCATTGAGCGGAGGAATATATTCATGAATTCTTATGCGAGCCGATCCATTGGAAAAGCGAATGCTGAAATTACCGACGCCACTCGAACCAGGACTGTTCGTACCTCAACACCTTTTATCCAGGCGAAAACAGCATGCGGATGTGGCGGCAGATGTCCACGCTGTAACCAGGAAGCGAACAATGAGAATCCGGTCTTGCAGAAAAAACTGCAGATCGGAGCTGCAAACGATCCTTATGAACTGGAAGCGGATCGCATCGCGGATAAAATTTCGGAAACTCCAGCCAGTGACGCCATCCATGCCAATGCGCCATTGCATATCCAAAGAATATCTGCCAGCAAAACCGCACAACCAGGCAATGCGCCACCGAGCACAGACAAAGTACTCGCCAGCTCGGGAAAGCCACTCGAAATAAATCTGAAGCAACAAATGGAACAGCACTTTAGCCATGATTTTTCAAAGGTAAAAATTCATTCAGATTCCGAAGCCGCCCAATCAGCTAATGAAATCAATGCCGATGCCTACACAGCGGGTAATAGCATCGCATTTGCAGCCGGAAAGTTCGCACCTGACACAAAAAACGGACGGCATCTGCTTGCGCATGAACTCACCCATGTGGTGCAGCAATCTGCATCAGGCACAATGCTGCAACGGCAAACCCCATCACCACCTGCAACCAGCCCATGGCGAACTAGCGGCACCATATGCGAAAGGCCCTCTCACGAAAACACCGACTTCCCTACCACTCACATTACCCGCGTCAGTGTAGACCTGTCTGCCCAACAACTTTCGTTGACATGGGACAACCCTTCAAGCCTGAATTTGCCGACCGGACCCTATGATATTTCTGCCGGTGCTGGGCTGTGTTGCAGAAACTGCGATGATGAAACGGCCAGTCAAACCTCCGGGTCTCTATGCACTCCCAAAGGAACGTTCCGTGTGCATAGTAAAGGTTGTGTGTTGAGCAGCACCAGCTGGGCAAAAAACCCTACCTATTTCAGCAGAGCAGGCATCGCAATTCATGCGGGCCCAATCCCAGGCTTCCCGGCATCTCATGGTTGCGTCCGTACTACCGAAGAAGCCTCGGAAATCATTCACGACAATAGCGTTTACAGCGCAAGTTATGCGGCTGACGAAGAACGCGGTTTGCTGGACCGCAGAACCGAAATTCAGGTCAGTGGCACCTGGAGTGGAAGCCAGTGCTATCCCAGTAGCAGTGCGGACCGGGTATCACGTGCATCCCGTTGCAGCAGCGGAAAATCTTCAGGAAGCAAGCGCAGTGGCGAAAATTCCGATTCAGATGGGCCTGGCATCACGGCACCCACTGCGGTTGGTCTTGAATCAGCAGCAACCGAAACCGATGGCGCCGGACCAGGATAATTCGCATGCTTCCTGAAATGCAAAAGCACTGCGTTACCCTAAACAACGTTGTGAACTGCATATTGCCGACTGCAAATACTTTATTGAAATTTTGCATGGCCACCTTTGGCAATGCTCCCAGTAATGATGTGCTTCAATGAACGCACTTTCCAACATCGTGAAAACGAAGCCCGAGGCTCAAAAGCCGGAAGCCTGTCGAAAGGAATCCGAATCTTGGAACGAGCAAAATGCTGAGAAGGGGAGCATCCGTGCCTCTTGTGCTTGCGGCGGTGGCTGTAAACGTTGCAATACAAATCCGGAAAAAATCCCATCAAGACATAACGCCTTGCCTGATCCGATGCGCAATGCAATGGAGCACATGTCGGGTATGGATTTGTCATCCGTCAATGTGCATTACAACAGTCGCGAGCCTTCACAATTGGGGGCCAACGCGTACGCCAAATCGAACGACATTCATCTGGCACCAGGCCATGAAAACGAGTTGCCTCATGAAGCATGGCACGTTGTGCAACAAATGCAGGGCCGAGTGCAGGCTGACGGAATACGCAACGGAATTCCAACAAACCTTGATAAAGATCTGGAATCCGAAGCAGATTCCATGGGAGAAAAATCCACTACACATGGGTTTTCTTCTACCACTTCACAAACACACATCGCTGCAAGACTACCAAGTACGGGAGGAGCAAGAGTTACACAATTATCCCCGACAAATATCGTGACGGTAGAGGTTTATCCCAAGACAGGTGAAGTGGTTATAACGCTTGAAAATGGTAAAAAATACACCTATCCACTTAATACGACAGGCATGATGGAACCTGTTGCCGTTGATAGCTCCATCACACCCGAGTATGAGTCCGGCACAAAGATCGCCGCCAATCACCAAGCGCAAAACACGACGGATCATCATAGGCAAGCACAAAAATATAATTACAACTGGTCGTTTAATTCAGTAAGCGGCCAGCCTGACATGAAGGATTTCCCACCGGGAAGCTACAACGTGATTTATTACCTGAAAGGTGCAGAAAACACCGGAACCGGAAAAGGCCAGGGCGAAGGAAGCGGCGACAAGCAAGGCGAAGGCGAAACCAGCGAGAAAAAAGATACTCCTCCCCCCACCGAAGGCACGGGAGACAAGAAAGCCGACCCTCAGGAAGTGACCGACTTCATAGCAAAAACTGGCGACACCAATACCGACGGTACGCCGCTGACAGAGGCAGAAAAAAAGCGTATTGCAGATGCATTAAGCGGAATGTCGGAAGCACAAAAAGAACAATTCCTGAAGGTTAAGGAACAATTGGGGCAAAAGTGCGATAGCGAAAACACTTGCCCCAACAAGAGTCTTGCGGAGCTGCTGGAGTTTTACAAAAAACTCGACGAACCCAGTCTTGAAGCGCTCTCCATCAACCAAATGTTACAAACTGACCCAACGACCGATTCGGAAGAACTGCCTGAAGAAATACTGCTGGATCTCAAGCACGATGCCGGTTCCACAGCTGATGCCGTTGGAAAAACCAAAGAGATCAACAGCAATCTTGCACTGATTCAAAGCAAAATCACCGACCCGGCACTAAAGAAAGATCTTGAACAGATTGACTTGAGCAAATTGTCCGAGCTCAACACGATGATCATGATTCAAGGCTTGCTGGCAGGCGCCAGCGAGAGGCTGCCTGAAATACAGCCGGTAGCTGTAGAGTTGACGACGAATATCGGCAAGATCCGTGACTTCATTGTGGAAGAAATTAGCTGGCTCCTGGCTGAAATTGCCGCCACTGCCCTATTCTCTTTCCTTACCGCACCAGTGAGCGGAGGCACCTCGCTAGCTGCTGGTGCAGCTGCAGCAGGACACATCGCGATTAAATTAAATAAATTGCGCAAAGTCATTCAGAAGATCCAGAACCTGATCGAGGTCGTCAATAAAATACAGAGCGTTATTGCAACGTTCCAGACGGTGAAGAGTGCATTGGACAAATCCGACTTCCTTCTGACCAAATTCGAGGAAACGCGAGCACGTGTGCAGAAATTCCAGGACCTTCTGAAAAAGGGAGAAGCCACGGCCGAGCAAATCACGCAAATGGAAGATATGGAAGACGAACTGCTCGAACTGCTTTTGGGTTCCGATACAAAAGCCGGCATGATGGACAAACTCGAACCGGTAATGGACAAATTCTTCTTGCCCGACGACCTGACTGACGATCAATTGAAACAAATCATTTTCGACATACCCAATGGCATCAAGGCAATGGAAGAAATGCTGGCCTACAAGCGTGCTGTCGAAGGTGGCAATGCAGATCAGTCGGTTACCTTGTCATTGAAAGGTTTTCAGGCCGGCTATCTCCTGGCACCGTTCGTGGGCTTTCTCACCGAAGTGATCAATGACAAGCTCGGTGAGATCATGGCCGAGCAAAGCATCTCCGAGCGCATTATCGGTTTCGGCGGCGGCAAACGACATAAAGGTGGCGGACTGAAGGGTTCGAAAACAAAGCCCCAGCAGCGCCTGAAAAAAGTCAAAAAGAACAAAGACAAACGTGCAGAAGCACAGAAAAAGACGGATGCAACAGCTGCCGCCGATGCCAAGGCAAAAGCCAAGGATCCAGACAAGGATAAAGATAAAACCGATAAACCGGCATTGACCGGAATTGATGATTCGGATGCCAAGTGGACAAAAATGAAAGCGGAAATTCAAGCCATAGGAGGTGAAGCCAAGGAACAAGGCGGTATGACGCAAATGGACGTCAAGAAAAAAGCATCGCAAATCGTGAACAAGGCGGAATACAAAATCTTCGATGCAAAAATAAGCCTCGATGACAACTCGGGCGATCCGGCGCTTAATCGCCTCCGTGTCGAAGACCGAGGAGCGAAAAAAATTCCTGCATCATCAGGCACTGGTACGCCAAAGAAACGAAGGATACAGAATGACATTCTGGTCAGCTATTTGCGCCCCGAAGTAGAGCGTTATAAATCTCTCAATTCCGCTATCAAGGAGACATTCAAAGCCTGGCCTGAGGACAAGAGTGACACCAAGGACGCCATTGAAGCAAAATTGTTGGAATTGAAAAAGGCAAATGCCTATCCACTCCACTTCAAGTATCCCGATGCCAAAGTGAAGGAAAAAGGCAAGGCAGAAGTGGAGAAAGAAGAAGTGAGTGGCGACATCATCGCCTGGAAAATAATGACCAGCCTGCGCACCGGCGCACTTGGCGAAGTGACGCGTGTTCTGCGACCTGGCAACTATTGGGGCAGCAATAATAATCCGATTCCGCTCGACTGGAACAAGCCCGCCATTACGAATGCAGCCCACTACGAACCTGTCTATGTCGGCCCCTATGTCGCAGGTGAAACACGCGTCACTCAAAAGGAACTCAAAGACAACAAGGACAGCTCACTGCCTGACAGACAAAAGCTGGCGGACTCCATCGAAGCACGCGTCGCAAATGCAGACACCAAAGCCAAGATAAAGAAATGGAGAGACACTGCGGTAATTGAAAAATATGAAGCCACCGGTGGTGTCAGGGCTTTGCCAAAACCCAGCATGACTTCTATTGGCGTCATACCGAAATGGCAAGTAAAAACAGGGGAGAAATTTCCATTTTCACCGCAACCACGAGATGGAGCGGCAGGAAAAACTTTTACCGGAAAAATTGCTTTATTCGGATTTTCCGCACAGGATGAAGGTAAGGATGGCGATCACATCTGGGAAATCCAGGTGGGTGGGCCCGACAATGTCGAAAACATGTGGCCTTTGGAAAGTTCGCTGAACCAAAGCGCAGGAGGAGAGCTTGAGAGAGCAACAATCAAGACACCAGACAACAAATCCGTAAGCATGAAAAAACTGAAAGAAGAAGCTCGGACCAACATCGGTGGCGGCAAGGAGATGTGGATCAAGATCAAAAGCACGAAATAACACGTGCAAGCTTCAATTTGATCTCTGAGTTACTCGTTTTTTAGCAGTGCCCGCTAGAAATATCTTGAAAGCTTTACACATCACCCTTGCGAAAGATGCGCCAACTCTGCAGCATTCACTTCCCAGTTTTCACCATCGAATGCTTCAACTTCCATGTGGAGAACGGTGCCGACATCCAGGCATCGTGCATTCACATCAACGCCATCAGGATTACTGCGTGGAATATAAAAACTCTTGATGCCGCAAACCTTGCAGAACAAGTGCTTTGCAATACCAGTATTGAAAGTATATTCGGTCAGAAATTCGGGCCCGCTGATCAAACGAAAGCGCGAGCGCGGCACAATCAAATGCAAAAACCCGGTGGTGCGGCACAAGGAGCAATTGCAATCCTGCACCAGGATATTGGAAGGCGCATCGACTTCGAATTCCACGCGACGACAATGGCAGCCGCCGCGATGCGTCACAAGCTCTTGCGAACTTTGCATGGCTCAATGTCCTTTCTTGTCTTTGCCCTTCTCATTATTCTTTTTGCCCTTGTCGTGACCTGATTTGCCT
>JBOHYH010000216.1:0-1975 GCA_050737775.1 Arenimonas sp. | reverse complement strand
CCCATGCACTGCACCGACCAAACCAGCCCCAGGTCAGTACGTAAATCATCGGCCAGTCCCTGACCTGTTAACCGATAGTGTCCCGCTGGCAGCACAAGAATTTGCCGCACCCCACTGAAAGCTACCCTGCGATAGTCAAAACTGACTCTCAATGCTTTATTACCAATAGCCCCATCCCGAGACCCTAGCTCAATTGTGGCCCCGGGAATTTGATCAAATTGCCAATCAAACTCTCCGCCTAGCGGCTCGTGTTCAAAACCACCATTGAATAAATTACTCAGCTCCAATTGCATGGTTGCCGGCAATTGATTTGCCCACATTAAGTAAGCCAATGACCATTGCTGACCTTGATTCAATGCAGCCAGCCAGGCCTGCTGCTCCGATTCAGTGAGACCACCCTGGGTCTTGGCCATACGATTTACGAATACCGCATAGGTTTCAGCGGCGCCTTCCTTGGCCATCAATGTCTTGAGTGCTGGCGAACGCCACGGCGGATTTTTTTCCATCTGCCCAACCAGGGCCTCTTGCGATGTCGGCTGCACCGCAAGACCACCAATAGTCGGCATGAGCGGCGGCAATAAATCTATTTGCATGCGCAACAAGCGGTCTAGATGATGTACCGCAGCATCGGCATTTTCGCTACGCAAGTAATAGTTCAGTAGCCATAGGTGTGATTCGAGATCCCTGGGGCTGTAACTTAATGCTTTTTGAAATAGATCAAATGCCAGCTCCGGCTTTTTTTCTGCATCGGCGATCTGGGCCAACACACGATAAGCCCTGCCTTCAAATGGATAGGCACGCAATGCCGATAACGCATTCGCTTTTGCGGCCGGAAAGTTGGCTGGATTCTTTGCCTGCTGTTCCGCCAGCCAGAACAGAGCCGCAGAATGTCGTGGCCGCCATTGCAATGCCTGCTCCGGAGCAGAACGGCTCTTTGTATCCGCGATGCCCAAGCTCAAGGACCGCCAGGCCAGCCCGAGCAAGAGCACTATCAGCAATAGGCGTAACGCAAATTTCAGATCCAGCCTTGAACGTTCAGCCATTTTTTGTATCCGATTGCAGGCGAATAATTTTCAACTGGCCATTTTCCATTCGCAGATCAAGACGAATATCGCCACGACTGGATTGTGTTTCTGCTTTGCCGCGCGGCATTACTTGTGCCTGATAGCTTGCGATAACCACGATATGTTCATCACTGGCAAGCCATGTGACGTGGTCGAGTGAAATTTCGCGACTCTCGCTGCCTTCAAATAACTTGCGATAGCTACGCAACACACTACGTTGCGGTGGAGCCCCGAGAATAGTGAGGTCCTTGGTAAACAAATTATGTAACGCGAAATAGTCACCTTCCGAATACACTCGTGAAAACCGCTGCAAAAATTGCTTTACCGACGCATCATTCGCAGTTTCCTTTTGCACCTCGTATTTATTCAGCGCAGTGATACTTGCTCCAGGCATTGCAGCTTCTACGCTTGATGCCGGTGGCGTAGAGACCGTCGACGTTGTTTTTGTTTTCCGGGCCCGTTTGCCATTTGGCTTTTCTGCGACCACAGGCTTGGTAGCAACCACAGCAGTCACAAGGAGCTCGGGCTTTTCAGGGGCTTTTTGTTTTTTCTTCTGTTCTGCCACGACAGGCAGAGTAGATGACATGACTGGATTTGTATTCGTTTGCACAGGTGCTTTTTGTTTTTTGTTTTGCTCTGCAAGAACAACTGGCGCTGGCGACTTGACCGGATTAATACTCGTTGGCAACGGTGCAGCTGTTTTGGCAAGCGGAGCTACCGGCAATGGCTTCGGAACTTCGACAATGTCCGGGATCTGTTTTTCTTCAGGTGCAATAAGTGCATTGGTTTGAGTCAATCCGTTCTGTTGAGTATCGACTGGAGCCACTTCTTTTGGTTCGATGATTTCATTTTCAGACGCTTGAAGCTGCTGGCTGTTCTGGTTTGTTGATACGACCGGCATATGCAGATTC
>JBOHYH010000215.1:0-11599 GCA_050737775.1 Arenimonas sp. | reverse complement strand
TCACGCGCCAGTGTTGTGCGACCCACATCTGGTGTTGGCCGACATCGCTGGCGACGATGACTTTATTGCCACCGGCTTCTGACAATTGTTTCAGCAAGGCCGGTGCGAACACGCCATCGCCAGGTGCGTCATAACGTTCGGCATGTTGCGTTTTCATCGCACGGCATTTTTTCTGCCAGTCGGAAATATTTAATGGTTGTGCCAGTGCCAACAGGTTTTCGCAGATTTTTCCGAACAGGCCGACATCGGCCGTTCGCAGTTTACTGATTTCGGCGGCATCGATATCCAGATGCAGTACTTTGGCTTTCGGTGCGAAGGTGGATAATTTCCCGGTCGCGCGATCATCAAAACGTGCACCGGCAACTATCAATAAATCGCAATCCTGTACGGCGAAATTCGCGGCCGGATTTCCGTGCATACCCAGCATGCCAAGATTGAAAGGCGCATCGTATTCAACCGCACCCAGACCTTTCAATGTCCACACCGCAGGCAAACCAGTGGAACGCATCAATGAACGCAATGCCCATTCGGCATTGCCCATGCTGACGCCACCACCGACATACAACAGCGGACGTTCGGCTTTTGCAATCAGTTCGCGAGCTTGTGCGATGCCTTCGGGTTCATCGAATGTGGGCTGAAAACTTTTCAGTGTTGCGAGTGATGCGGCCACTTTGGTGGTGGCGACATCTTTGGGTAAATCGATCAGCACCGGACCGGGACGACCGGAGCGGGCAATCGCGAAAGCATTTCGTACCGTGGCATACACATCTTCGGCATTACGAATCAGGAAGCTGTGTTTCACTACTGGCAGACTCATGCCGTAGATATCGACTTCCTGAAACGCATCGGTACCCATCACGCCGGTTTGCACTTGTCCGGTGATAGCCACCATTGGCACCGAATCCAGATAGGCATTCGCGATGCCGGTCAGCAAATTCGTTGCACCGGGACCCGAGGTTGCAAGACAGACACCGACTTTTCCTGAAGCACGCGCATAACCATCGGCAGCAAGTGCTGCGCCTTGTTCGTGACGAACAAGAATGTGTTTGATATCGCTATCTACCAGTGCATCGTAGACCGGCATGATGGCGCCGCCGGGATAACCAAACATCAAATCGCAACCTTCGGCTTCAAGCGCATGCAACAACCACTGCGCGCCGGTTTTGGTCACTGTACTGTGTGCTTTCGAGCCGTCCATAACTCAACCTCCTGCGGGAGCCAACCAGGGCATGCGGGCACGCAAGGCAGCGCCGACTTGTTCAATCGGATGCGCCAGATCGCGTTCTTTCATCGCTTTGTAATTGCCGTTGCCGGCTTGGTATTCGGCGACCCATTCTTTGGCGAAAGTACCGTCGCGGATTTCCGCCAATACTTCACGCATGCGAGTACGGGTTTCATCATTGACCACACGCGGGCCACGAGTGAGGTCGCCGTATTGCGCGGTTTCGGAAACGAATTTGTGCATTTTCGCCAGGCCGCCTTCATGCAGCAGATCGACGATGAGTTTCAATTCATGCAGGCATTCGTAGTAGGCGACTTCCGGTTTGTAACCGGCTTCCACCAGGGTTTCGTAACCTTGCAACACCAATTCGGTGGCGCCACCGCAAAGCACAGCTTGTTCGCCGAACAAATCGGTTTCGGTTTCTTCGGCGAAATGGGTTTCGATCAACATCGCACGTGCGCCACCGATACCAGCCGCATACGCCAAAACTTTGTCGCGAGCGGCGCCGCTGGCATCTTGATGGATGGCGAACAGACACGGAACACCATGACCTTTTTCGTATTCGCGACGAACTAATGCACCCGGACCTTTCGGTGCGACCAGAATTACGTCGATATCTTCACGCGGTTTGATCTGATCAAAATGCACGTTGAAGCCATGTGCGAACAACAAAGCGGCATTCGGTTTCAAATTGTTCTTGATGGCTTCGTCATACAAGGCCGGTTGCACCATGTCCGGTGTCAGCACGGCAACGAGATCGGCACTTTTTACTGCTTCCGCCGGTTCTTCGACACGCAGGCCATCGGCCTGTGCATTTTTCCAACTCGGGCCATCGCGACGCACGCCGACGACGACATCCAAACCCGATTCATGCAGGTTCAACGCATGTGCACGACCTTGGCTGCCGTAGCCGAGAATGACGATGCGTTTATTGTTCAGAGCATCTGTGGTGGCGGCTGTTGTCATGGTAGTTCTCCGTGGGTTTTGGTTAAGTTGAATGGTTGAGTGGTTATGAAAAATTTATTTAGTTTATTAACTTGAATCGTCGTCCCCGCGTAGGCGGGGATCCAGTGCCGTAGCTTTGATGCATGACGTCGCTGGGTCCCCGATAAGAGCACTCGGGGAAGACGAAGTTTTTTGTTTTTTAGTGTATTTAAAAAACATCGGTCACAGCTCCTTTCGATGCGGAACTCACCAACTTTGCGTATTTCGCTAGGGCACCTCGAGTGACGCTTGGTTTGAACGCTTTCAAATCGGCACGACGTGATTCGAGATCGGCATCGGTCGTTATTTTTCGGGTGTCGGCATCAATCGTGATGCGATCACCTTCGCGCAACAAGGCAATCGGGCCGCCGCGTGCTGCTTCCGGTGAAATATGGCCGACCATGAAGCCGTGTGTTGCACCGCTGAAACGACCATCGGTGATCAAGGCAACATCATCGCCAAGGCCGCGACCGACAAGCGCAGCAGTCACTGCCAACATCTCGCGCATACCGGGGCCACCGGCAGGACCTTCATTACGAATGACGATCACATCACCGACTTTTATGCGATCACGTTGCACGGCAGTGAAGGCCTGTTCTTCGTTTTCGAAAACACGCGCAACGCCATCGAATTTCAACAAGCCTTTACCGGCGAGTTTCAATACGCAACCATCGGGCGCGATGTTGCCGTACAGGATTGAATAACCGCCGCGTGGTTTCAGCGGACTTGAAACTTCACGCACGACTTCCTGATTTGATGCAGGCAATGCAGCGGCGTCGAGTTCGGCAAATAAATTTTTGCCGGTAACGGTTGCGGCATCTTCCAGCATATTGGCTTTGCGTAAAGCTTCGGCGACACGAGCGGTACCACCAGCTTCGGTCAGTTCAACGGCAGTAAAGCGGCCACCGGGTTTTAAATCAGCGATGACGGGCGTATTGCGAGAGGCAATTTCGAAATCTTCCAGACCCAAATCGATGTCGGCATCATGGGCGATTGCCAGCAAATGCAGAACTGCATTCGTCGATCCCGCGGTCGCCGCGACCAAGCGTGCGGCATTGCGAAACGATGCGGTGGATAAAACATCGCGCGGTTTCAGATCATTGTTGAAACATTGCATGACCAATTCGCCGCAACGAAATGCTGCATCCAATTTCGCCGGATCAGTGGCGGTGATGTCATTCAAACCCATCGGCGACAAACCCAATGAAGTCAGCACCATCGCCATCGTGTTTGCGGTGAACTGACCCCCGCAAGCACCGGCACCGGGGCAGGCGCGTTTCTCGACGTTGGCTAATTCGGCGTCGTTTATTTTGCCGGCACCGTGACTGCCAACGGCTTCAAAAACTTCTTGGATGGTGATCGATTTTCCGTCCAGTTTTCCGTGCGCGATACTGCCGCCGTATAAAGCCAGGCCAGGTACATTCATGCGTGCCAATGCCATTGCTGCGGCCGGAATAGTTTTATCGCAACCGCATAAAACCAGAACGGCATCGAGGCAATGACCTTCAACAGCCAATTCGATGGAATCGGCAATCACTTCACGTGACACCAATGATGCACGCATACCCGAAGTACCCATCGCGATGCCATCGGTAACGGCAATAGTGTTGAACTCAATCGGTGTGCCACCGGCTGCGCGCACGCCATCGCAGGCAGCTTGTGCAAGATCACGCAGATTCAAATTGCAGGGCGACACATTCGACCAGGTGTGAACTACCGCGACCATGGGCTTGGCGATGTCGGCATCGTTCAGACCGGTAGCACGCAACATGGCGCGAGCAGGGGCGCGTTCTGGGCCGGATTTGATGGCATTGCTTCGCATGTTCACTGAATTCCTTAAGCCGCTATTTTTTTGGTTTGTTGCTGTCGAAACAGCTCGAGAAGTTTTTCGGTGGTGCTTGTGGTTGTCGCGTTGCCGCCGAGATCAGCTGTCAGTTCTTCGCCATCGAGCAAAGCTTCCACGGCGTTTTCGATGGCGCGGGCTTCGTTTTCCAATCCCAATGAATAACGCAGCAATAACGCGGCGCTTAAAACACTTCCGATCGGATTGGCTTTATTTTTGCCGGCGATATCGGGAGCGGAACCGTGAATCGGTTCGTACAAACCGCGAGTTCCATGCCCCAACGATGCCGAAGGTGATAGACCCAATGAACCGGCAAGTACCGAAGCTTCATCGGTCAGAATGTCGCCGAACAGATTCTCGGTGACCAGAACATCGTAATGGGCGGGGCGTGTCAGCAATAACATCGCCATCGAATCCACCAACTGATGTTCCAAAGTGACATCGGGATAATCTGCTGACAAACGATTCACTGTTTCGCGCCACAGACGTGAGGTTTCCAGAACATTGGCTTTATCTATCGAGGTCAAATGTTTGCGACGACTGCGGGCCAATTCAAAACCACGACGAACGACGCGTTCGATTTCTTCGGTGGTGTAACGGCAAACATCGCTGGCGCTGTCGGCGCTACGTGTACGAGCACCGAAATAACTACCGCCCGTCAGTTCGCGAACGAAAACCAGATCGACACCTTCCAGATACTCCGCTTTCAATGGCGATTGCGCGGAAGTGCGTGGATGTACTTTCACTGGACGAAGATTGGCGAACACTTGCAGGGTGGCGCGCAATTCCAGCAAGCCTTGTTCGGGTCTGACTTTCGAATTCGCCCATTGCGGACCGCCGACGGCACCGAGCAAAACGGCGTCCGCTTTTTCGCAGGCGGTTTTTGTTTTTTCCGGCAAAGCCTGACCGGTTTGATCGATGGCGCAGCCACCGATGGCGTATTCGACGAAAGAAAAATCGTGTTGGTACGAAGTCGCCACGGCTTGCAACATCGCAACGGCGGCATTGGTCACTTCCGGGCCAATGCCATCACCGGGCAGAAGGGCAATATTGGCCTTCATGCCATTGCCTCGCGTTTTGCTTCAAAGGCTTCGATGTCTGGCAGATGCTGTTGCAGGAAACCGAGTTGATCGACGCCTTGCAGCAAACATTCGCGACTGAAAGCATCCAGTTCGAAACGGAAGCGTCCGCCATCGGGCATTTCAATCGTTTGTTCGGCGATATCGATAGAAAGCTCGATGCCTGGATGATTCAGCAGATAGCGGTGTTCGCTTTCCTGAATCACGACGGCGAGCAAACCGTTCTTTAAAGCATTGCCACGAAAGATGTCGGCGATTTCCGATGACAGCACGGCGCGGAAACCATAATCCAGCAAAGCCCAAGGCGCGTGTTCACGCGATGAGCCGCAGGCGAAGTTGCGACCAGCCACCAGAATTTCACAGCCTTGCGACGTGCTTTTATTCAATTCGAAATTGGGATTCAAGCTGCCATCGGCTTGATAACGCCAATCATGAAAGGCATAACGACCCAAACTATTGCGCTCAGTGGTGGTGAGAAAGCGGGCAGGGATGATGCGATCGGTATCAATATTTTCATGCTTGAGCACGGTCGTGCGCGAGCGGATAAAACTCAGGGCTTTCATGCGGCTTCCTCCGCTTTTTCGGTGGCGTAATCATTTGGATCGGCAATGCGACCGGCGAGTGCACAAGCTGCTGCGACCAATGGACTGGCCAACACGGTGCGAACGCCGGGGCCTTGGCGACCCTCGAAATTGCGATTGCTGGTGCTGACGACCAATTGACCGGGTTGAGCCAAATCGCCGTTCATCGCGATGCACATCGAGCAACCGGGCTCACGCCATTCGGCACCGGCATTTTCAAAAATCTGGTCGAGACCTTCGCGTTCGGCATCACGTTTCACGGCATGTGAGCCAGGAACGACGAGCATGCGAACATTGCCGGCGATTTTTCTGCCGCGTAATAAATCGGCAGCGGTTCGCAAATCACTCAAACGCGAATTGGTGCAACTGCCCAGGAATACCAGATCCACTTTCATACCCAACATTGGTTTGCCGGCATCGACTTGCATGTATTCCAGCGCGCGGCGTTCCTGTAAATCTTTTGCCGCAGGCACCGAAGCATTCAGTGCAACGACCATGCCGGGATGGGTGCCGTAACTGACCGTGGTGCGAACATCGGCGGCATCGACATGCAGTTCGCGGTCGTAAGTTGCGTTTTCGTCCGAGGGTAAAGATTTCCACCGATTGACGGCTTTATCCCAATCAGCATTTTTCGGCGCTTGCGGGCGACCTTTCAAATAGTCGAAAGTTTTTTCATCCGGCGCAATCAAACCGGCACGGGCACCGGCTTCAATCGACATATTGCAGAGCGTCATACGCTCTTCCATGCTCAATGCGGAAATGGTGGAACCGCGATATTCGAAAACATGTCCGGTGCCGCCGTTGACACCGAGTTTGCCGATGATGTGCAAAGCCAGATCCTTGGCGCTGACACCGGCATGCAATTTTCCATTCACATGCACGGCGAAGTTTTTCGGTTTGCGTTGCCACAAGCATTGCGTTGCCATCACATGGCCAACTTCCGTTGTGCCGATGCCGAATGCCAATGCACCAAACGCACCGTGCGTCGATGTGTGACTGTCACCGCAAACAATCGTCATGCCGGGTTGCGTAGCGCCGAGTTCCGGGCCCATCACATGCACGATGCCGCGATGTTCACTGCTCCAGCCGTGCAAGTGAATACCGAACTGCATGCAATTGCGTTCCAGTTGCGACACTTGCTCGGCTGCTTCGGCAGTGAAATACACTTGCTGGCCCAGATCATCTGCAGGGGTTGTTGGTGTTGAATGATCCAGCGTCGCCAGTACGCGTTCAGGATTACGCAATGGCAAACCACGTTGACGCAATTCGGTGAATGCCTGTGGTGAAGTGACTTCATGAATCAAATGCAGATCGACATACATAATGCCGGGCATCGAATCGCTTTCGGCTTTGACTTGATGGGCATCCCAGATTTTGTCGAGAAGAGTGCGAGCTTTCATTACGCAGCCTCCATCGCGAAAGCATCTTGGTTGACTTTCGTCAGCCATGACCATTGATCTTTTGTGCTGCCATCGAACAAACCGAAGAAGGCTTTTTGCAATGCCTGCGTTACCGGCCCCGGCTTTCCTGTGCCGACGGCTTTTCTATCAACCGAGCGAACCGGTGTGATTTCCGCTGCCGTACCGGTCATGAAGACTTCGTCAGCGAAATACAACATTTCGCGAGGCAATGCTTGTTCGATAACTTCAAAGCCGAGCGTTTTGGCTAAAGTGAAAACGGTATCGCGGGTGATGCCACACAAGATGCTGGCACCAGCGGAAGGTGTGTAGATTTTTCCTTTACTGACGATGAAAATATTTTCACCAGCGCCTTCGCTGAGCAAACCACCCGGTGCGAGTGCGATGCCTTCGACGAAACCACCACGCACGGCTTCCTGTGCGATCAATTGGCTCGACAGATAATTACCACCAGCTTTCGCGCCGGTCGGATACGTGTTTGGTGCGGCGCGATTCCAGGAGCTGACGCAGACATCGACGCCTTGCTCCAGTGCGGCTGAGCCATGCATGCTGCCCCATTCAATGGCGATGATCGCAACATCAACGGCGACGTCATCATTGGGTGCCAGGCTGAAAGTGAAGCCGGAGCGATAGGCAATCGGACGAACATAGGCACTGCTTAAACCGGTGGCGCGGATTAATTCTTCGCTGCCCTGTTTTATTTCTTCCGCTGTAAATGGGATTTTCAAATCGTAAACGCGAGCCGAATGAAACAGTCTTTCAGTGTGATCGGCCAGACGAAAATATTGCGGACCTTCCGGTGTGGCATAAACGCGTTCGCCTTCAAAGACCGATGAACCGTAGTGCAGGGCGTGTGCACCGACGGAAACACTGGCCTCATGCCAGGCCTTGATTCGGCCGTTATGCCAGATAAGTGAAGGTGGTTTCATAGTGCGGCTCCTTGCAATTTCTTTGGTTCTTGTTGTGTTGTTGGTGACATCCGTTCAATACGATTGACGACTTCCAGCGCGGCCTGTGCGGCGGCTTCGACGATGTCGGTGGAAACGCCGTTGCCGCGAATTTCCTTGCCTTGATGATTGACTGCCAACGAAGCCAGACCTTGGGCGTCGCTGCCAATACCCAGTGAGCGCACCTGGAAATCACTGATATCGAGCGTGCAACCCGTCGCGCGTTCGATTGCATGCATGACGGCGTGAACCGGTCCATCACCGATCGATGCTTCGCTCGCGGTGCCGCCTTCGTCATGCTCCAATTTGACCGATGCCGATGACATTCCGCCTAGATGGCTGGTGCAGTTCAGTGATGCGATGCGCCATGGGCCGAGTGCTTCTGGATCGCGTCCCAATGCCAGCGCTTCCAGATCGTTGTCGAACACTTCGCGTTTTTTATCGGCTAGGGTTTTGAAACGGGTGAAAATCTCATCCAGCTGCGCATCGTTGGTTTCATGACCCAGTGTGCTCAGGCGTTCACGCAATGCGTGGCGTCCGCTGTGTTTCCCCAACACCAATTGCGATTTTGCGAAACCGACATCTTCCGGTTTCATGATTTCATAAGTGCCGCGATGTTTCAGCATGCCGTGTTGATGGATACCGGCTTCGTGTGCGAAGGCATTTTCGCCAATCACGGCTTTGTTACGTGCCAAGGTGAAGCCCAATAAATTGCTCATCAGGCGGGCCGTCGGATACAAGCGTGATGTCTGGATGCCGGTATCGACACCGAATAATTCCGAACGTGTTTTCAATGCCATCACGACTTCTTCCAAAGCTGCATTGCCGGCGCGTTCACCGATGCCGGTCAAGGTGCATTCGACTTGGCGGGCACCAGCGGCAACGGCTGCCAGACTATTGGCTACTGCCATGCCCAGATCGTTGTGGCAGTGCACGCTGATCACGGCTTTGTCGCAATCACGGACGTTTTGTTTCAGGTAGGCAATCTGCGCACCCATTTCAGCTGGTGTTGTGTAGCCGACGGTATCGGGCACATTGAATGTAGTGGCGCCTGCTTCGATCACGGCCGCCATCACTTCGGCCAGATAATCCGGATCGGTACGCATGGCGTCTTCGGCCGAGAATTCCACTTCGTCGCAAAGATCGCGGGCGCGGCGCACGGAAGCAATCGCGGCATCGATCACTTGCTGCTTGCTCATGCCCAGTTTGTGTTCGCGATGCAGATCGCTGGTGGCGATAAATACGTGGATGCGCGAGCGTTGTGCCGATACCAGTGCGCGTCCGGCGGATTCGATGTCACTGGTTTGGCATCGGGCCAATGCACAGATAGTCGGGCCGCGAACTTCATTGGCGATGGCTTGCACGGAAGCAAAGTCATCGTCCGAGGCATTGGCGAAGCCGGCTTCTATGATGTCCACGCCAAGTTCTGCGAGTGCTTGGGCGATACGTTTCTTCTGGCTACGGCTCATCGAGAAGCCGGGTGCCTGCTCGCCATCACGCAACGTCGTATCGAAAATACGAACGCGGTCCCGGCTTGCGCCGCTTGCTGATGGATTGAATGGGTTTGTGTTTTTCTGCATGTTTGCTTATGCAAACCGAGGCAAATAAAAAACCCCGCATCTGTTGCCAGGTGCGGGGTTTTGAAGTTTTCGTTATTTTTTATGTTTCTAACGACCGCCTCAGCCCGCACCTCCGATAATAATAAGGACGAGTACGAGGACGAGCGTTACGACATTGAGACCAGCATTCACCGGTACGACAACGAGCGGAAGAATCCGGACGTTTTGTGCTTTGGCGGTGGATGTTTGCGAGGTCATGGGTTGAGACTAAACGCAGAATAAAATCCTTGTCAACAAAAATCTTTAGAGCGTCTATTCTATTTTTGCATATAGCCAAACGGCTATATGAAGCCCTCGCAGCGTTTTGAAGAGGCGGAAATAGAAAATGGCTATTTTCGCAAAGCTGATAATCGAGCGACTTTAAGCATTACAGCCATGGCATTGAGTTGATCAGCTGCGCTGTTGAAAAGCGCTTCCACCTGTGCGGGAACACCAGTTGAAAAAATACATCGTCTTCTCCGAATGCTCTTGTCGGGGATCCAGCGACTTCATGCATCACAAGCAAAGGCACTGGGTCCCCGCCTGCGCGGGGAAGACGATGAACTTTATTGCTCAGGCGTATTTGTTCTTGGCTCGCATGGCTTGTTGTTTGTCACGTTGCCAGTCGCGATCTTTACTCGCCTGGCGCTTGTCGTGGTCTTGTTTTCCCTTGGCCAAGGCAAGTTCGAGTTTGACTTTATTTGCCTTCCAATAGGCCGCCGTCGGGATCAAGGTGTAGCCGTCACGCTCGACTTTTCCGATCAATTTATCGATCTCGTTTCGATGCAAAAGTAATTTGCGGGTACGACGATCATCGGCAATAACATGGGTCGATGCCTGCAATAAAGGTGTGATTTGCGCGCCAAACAGGAAAATTTCGCCGCCACGAACCACGGCGTAAGCATCGCCCATGTTCATCCGGCCAGCGCGAATCGACTTCAATTCCCAGCCTTGCAAGGCAATACCGGCCTCGTACCGATCTTCAAGGTGATAATCGTGACGGGCAGTTCGATTCAGGGCGATCGTTTTCGGTGCGCTCGTTTTTGCGGACCCACCTGAAGTATTCTTGGCATCTTTATTCTTCGACATGGCGCTATTGTCGCCTATTGCAGGGCGGGCAGGGAACCACATGACAACAATCCATCGCCACGCATTGGTTAGACATTCAGCCGCCCGTATGTTCGGGTTGGTCAATGATGTCGAGAATTATCCTCACCGATTCTCCTGGTGCGAAGCTTCTGAAGTCCTTGAAAGCTCGGAAAACCACATGCTGGCACGACTCGATATCAAGGTGGCCGGCTTGAGAACAAGCTTTACCACGCGCAATTCCCTGGAATACCCGCATCGCATCAAATTGGCGCTTCAGGAAGGTCCGTTCAACGAATTCACCGGCGAATGGGTATTCCATGCGTTGGACGAAGATGCCTCCAAAATCACTCTGACCATGGATTTTGAAGTGCAGAACAAATTGATGGGGTCGGCGCTTGCACTTGGATTTCAAGGCTTGGCGGACAGACTGGTGGATGATTTCTGCCGTGAAGCGAACAGAAATGACGATTGAGACTATCGAAGTGGAAGTGATGTACGCCGAGTTGGAAAAAGTCTGGCAATTTCCGATGTGCCTTCCCTTGAATTCGACTGTGGCAGATGCGCTGGCCATTGCGAAGCAGCATGCCAATTGGCCAAATATCGAAATCAATCCGGCATTGCTGGCGGTATATGGCCAGACGGCGACACTGCAAACCTGTCTGCATGAATTTGACCGCGTGGAAATTCTTCGACCCTTGGTGATAGACCCAATGGACGCCAGGCGCGGTAGGGCTGTAAAGAAAACCAAACGATAAAATCAGACAATAAAAAACCCTGCATTGCAGGGTTTTTTATTGTCATCAGAAAAAATCAGCGGCGTTTTTTCTTGTCTTTGTCT
>JBOHYH010000214.1:0-5602 GCA_050737775.1 Arenimonas sp. | reverse complement strand
TCACGCACCAGGACAGTCACCTTGTTATTCGATCCGGAACACAATCTGGAAGAACGCATTTTGAACGAGCAATTCGTTACATAAGTATCGAAGCATCATAAGCGGGAGTTGCATTTTTCCAGGGCTTGTTTTCAGTCGTCTTCCGGATACTTTGCGATAACTGGAGCATGAAAAATTCGATTCAGTTGACCCGTAAATCGCAGACTTTGAGATCCAAGCCGTTTATGCTGTCGACATGACAGAACTACAGAATAATTCAGGTAATAAACTGGTCGTTGCGATCTCATCGCGTGCTTTGTTCGATCTCGAAGAAAGTCATGATTTGTTTGAACGCGAGGGCTTGCAAGCTTATCAGCAGTTTCAGCGTGTGCGCGAGGACGAACCGCTGGAGCCCGGCATTGCCTTTCCTCTGGTTAAAAAGTTGCTGGCTTTGAATCAGCATGGCAATCCGAAGCTTCCGATGATAGAAGTGATTTTGCTGTCGCGGAATTCTTCCGATACCGGTTTGCGAATCTTCAATTCCATCGAAAGATTCGGGCTCGAAATTGTCCGTGCCGCTTTCACCAATGGTTCACCGCCATTTCCCTATATCCAGCCTTTCGGCGCACAATTGTTTTTATCGACTCATGTGGAAGATGTGCGTAATGCCTTGTCGGCCGGTGTCGCCGCTGCAACGATTTTGCCTTCAAAAGCACCCGATATTTCACATGATCAATTGCGAATTGCCTTCGATGGTGATGCCGTGATTTTTGGCGACGAGTCCGAACGCATTTCACAGGAGCAGGGCATGGAAGCCTTTGCCCGTAATGAACGCGAGCAGGCGCAAACGCCTTTAAGCGGAGGTCCTTTCCGTGGTATTCTTTCGGCCTTGCACGAAATTCAATCGGCGTTTCCGCCAGATCAATCCCCTATACGCACTGCACTGGTTACCGCTCGTTCGGCGCCGGCCCATAAGCGCGTCATTCTTACCTTGAGACAATGGGGCGTGCGTCTTGATGAAGCATTATTCCTCGGTGGTCGCGACAAAGGCCCCTTCCTACAAGCCTTTGGCGCCGATATTTTCTTTGATGATTCGCGGCATAATGTGGAAAGTGCAAGACAGCATGTTGCCACCGGCCATGTACCGCACGGAGTGAGCAATGACGTCAAATAATGCATTGCGTTTTCTAATGGTCTGCATGGTATGTACGGTGCTGGGTTCCTGCAAAAAAGACAAGCTTGAAAATGCAGAGGATATGAGCGAAAAGGCAGATCCTTTGGCGATGGAAGCGGAACTCAATATTCTGGCATTGGAAGGCCGTGTTGAGTCGGGCAAAGACAGTGCTGCATTCGATTGGGTCACGCCGTTTGAAGTGGCAACCGGCTGCAAAGTAAAAGCCGTATTTCTGGGGAGTAATGACTTGTTTGCTTCCAATCTTCAAACCAATAAATATGACCTGGTCATTGCAGAAGAATCGTTTTTACCGGCTGATGTATTCCAGGAAATCGATTTTTCACGGCTTCGTGCCTTCAAGAATCTGGATCAGCGATTTATTCAAGGTTCTGTATTGAAAAACAAGTTGGCTCTGCCATTACACTGGAAGCAGGTACAACCAGTGCCGCCCTCGACCGAAATAATCACCGAGGTAGAGAGCACGCATTTATTGGCAAAAACCAAAAATCCGAATTGTGCGTACGCCTGGATGGAATGGACCTTGTCTCCCAAAGTGCAAGCCGACATTGCAGCGGCGCTAGATACTATTCCGGTAATTCCTGCCGCTTGTGTGGGTAATGAATTATTGGGTGATGAAGCGTGTAAACAGAGGATGGCTGAATCATCGGCTGGCAACCTGCCTCACCCGTAGGGGCGCATGCTTGCTGCGCCCTGGGCTGTGACAAATTTTGGGCGTGGCGAGCACGCGCCTCTATGGTTGGGTTTATGGCAGTTTTTGTGCGCAGCAAGCATGTGCCCCTAGGTTGAGGTTTGTGTATTTCTTCGGGATACAAACAAAGCACAGGCCAATAAAGAAACCACGGAGCACGCCCAAAACGCTGCCTGTCCTTTATCGATATCCCACATGACCGATGCAAGCCCGGCTCCGACCACACCGCCAATACCCGAACTGAAACCATACATAAGACTCTGGCCGGCTTTGGCCAAATGCCCGGGAAAGAATTTTCCCATCGAGTGCATGCAGCAGGCATGAAATACTGCGAAGCCAAATGCATGTGTCGTCTGTGCCAGTAGCATAATGCTGAAATTATCTGCATAGAGTGCAGTGACTGCCCAGCGTGCTGCGGTAATCAGCAGGCAAAATATCATCAGGCGTTGTGCTCCGAAGCGCGAAATCAGTTTTGGCGCTTGCCAAAACATCGCGATTTCAATCAAGACACCGGTTCCCCACAGAATGCCGATGTGGGCGCCATCATGGCCATGGGCTTGCAAGTGCAATGTGTAGAAGACATAGAAAGCACCAAAGCTCACCTGTGCCAGTAAAACCACGAACAGGAAATGCGGTACGCCCGGACGACGCCATAACTCGATAAAACGAACGCCCGCTTTTTCCATCAATGGTGCAGGATCAAAACGATGCGGCCATGCAGCCAATACCGTTGCGACGAATAACGGAATGCTGAGCCAGGGGAAACTGGTGTTCCCGAAATGATCGAGCAATTTTCCGTAACTGGAAGCTACTATCAAGAATCCCACCGAGCCCCAAACACGGATACGACCATATTGGTGAGTATCCTTGCCGAGTGCCTCCAGAGTCATGGCTTCAAATTGCGGCATTACTGCGTTATAGAAAAAACCAAACAAGGCCATCACGATAAATAATTGCCAGGTGGTTTTTGTCAGCGTGAAACCGGCAAAACACAGCAAGGTGAGTAGCGAGCCGATAACGAACCAGTAGCCGGGTTTCTTTGATCGTTCTATCCAGCTATTCCATAGCGGTGGCCCAATAATGCGAGTGCCGTACCACAGGCCGAGCATGGTGGCGACAACGTAGCCGCTGAAACCCAGAGCATCGACCCAGCGACCTATGTAAGGCGTATATGCGCCCAGTGCAGCGTAGTAAAAAAAATAAAAAAGCGAGAAATGCCGAAGCTTGTTTTGCATACTGTGAAAAATAACATGCCGTTGAATATTTCGGGCAAAAAAACGGCCAGCATAACTGGCCGTAAAGTCTAGCGTCGGGGAAGTGTTAGCGTTGCAAACCGATGCGCGGCGCCGGTTCCCGGGTGCCGACATGTGCAGCCATTTCGCGTGATTCCAATTGCGTCATGCGGGTTTGATCTTTCAATTCAAGGAACTTCAGTTCAAACGGTGCGCCATAACCGGCGGGCAAATCGGCATGATTAAAGTCCAGGTTGAGCAGTCCATTGCCTTGTTTGAACCAATTGGCCATTGCCGCCTGTGCAACAGGTCGGCTCATGCCATCACGCCCAGTGGCATACAAAATGCCACTCAGTTCATAGCGGCCCGTTGAGCCGACTTGAATCGGCATGCTGAAAGACAATGCCTGTGCATTAAAACGGAATTCCCCATTTAATTTTGCAGTAGGCTGCGCAATCGAAATGACTGTACGAGCGTCACGTTGGATACGTAGATTGCCATCGCTGGCACCCGCCAATACCTGTACTTCCCAAAGGCCGGGTTGTTGATTCACTTCATTCGGTAGTTTGCTGACGGCGCGCAGTGCACCGTTTTCATTTTTGAATGTCATGTCATAGGTTTTGCCAGAAGGTGAAACCAACAAACCACTAATTTCCGTTCCGGCAATAGATTTTTCGTTTTTGCCCAGTAAGGCATTCACTACCAATTGGTCGCCTGCCAGATAGTTCTGGCGGTCCGCCTTCGTTTGCAGGGTGACATCGCTATTGGGCTCAAATACATGTAATAGATAACGCCCACTGGCTTTGGGTACCATCAGCTGGAAGCGACCTTTACCCTGATCATCCGCAATTTTCACAATCGCAGTACCACTGCTCACATCCATGCCGGCTTTTTGCAGTTGATCGGTATTGGCTTGCTGAGAAAAGGCTTTGCTGCTGTCGATAATGTTGCCGTTCCGGAGCAGCTTCAAATTGCCCGGAATAATCGCAGCAGAGCCCACGGCCGGGCTAATGCGAATCAATGCGCCTGGAGCGGAGGTGTCGATCATCAAGCCTTTGTTCAATTCGCGACCGTCGGTTTGCATCCAGTACTCGCGGCTTTCTGCGGTATATGGCGTGCTTTTGACAAGTTCGTCCTTTGGATTTAACGCATATGAAAAGGAAACCGGTTTGCGTTCAAATTGCCCTGCAGGCACTGGAACGTTGACCAATTTCGAGGAAATTAAATCGTTATTGCGAGTGGATAAACGGCTGTCGTTACCGGCTTGGGCTACACAAGCGGCACTTAATAATGTGACAAATAATAGTTTGCGCATGATGTTGGGCCTCAGTAAGACATGTCGGTGCGTAGGATGGAATCCAAGCCAAAACAGGCGCGGCGACTTTGGTTGTGCGACAAGGGTTCCGAGCCCGCCATGCGGGTTTTATCAGTGAACCAGACACTGCCTGCAGCCGATTGGCTGGTGCAATTAAGGAACCCGTCAGAGCAGCTGTTCAACCAGTTTTGCGTTGTCTCCAATCCGACATTTTCGAAATAACCACCACAATAACTATCTGAATCCCAAATAGCTGAATCGACATCAGTGCCCACCACACTGCGGAATAATTTCGGCAGAGCAGGGCGACCACTGGTGCCGTAAAGATTGTTGCTGTTGTACTGCGCCATCCAGCTCACTTGCTGCTGTCTTACCGCATCGGATTTGTAACCAAGCAACCAGCCCAGCGAAGTTTCAAACACATTGCCTGCGATCGTTGCATCGGCGAGCGGCGTACCTGCCGATGAGGGTGCTAGTGCATTCACACGCACGATTTTTGAAATGATGTTCGGATAGCGACTGTCGTAAGTGGGGTTCGACATGATCCAGCGCATGACATTGCCGCCGTTGGAGTGGGTGATCACGATCAGGCGGGTGATTCCCTTGCTGCTGATGAAATTCGTGAGTTGTCCAGCCAGGCAGCCGGATGCGCGACTGTCCCACATGTACTGCTCAAAATTGCAATTGATCACGACGTAATTGGCTGGATTCGCCAAACCACCGCGAACATTATTGACCATCGTCGGTTGCCAATAATTGTTGTAGGCATCCGTTTGATTGCCGGTTCCGTGGACAAAAGCCACGCCTGTATTCGCCGAGCACACACTTGATAAAGCCAACAAAGCAGCAAGTAATAAATAGCGCACGTTCACCCCCCCCCCAGATACTACAAAGCGCGCGGTTCATCCCTCCTGGAATCCGCCCGTATGCGTTAGCGCTCTCCCTTCGCTAGCGTATGGCTTAGCCAGCATACGGATAAGTATGTGATCGTCAACACATTTCGATGGTGCGATGCGTCACATTTTGCGTGCTGCGGTGCGCAATTAATGAGCAAGAGGCTCCATGCATACGGAGTAGCCCGGGTCATAGCTCCACCTGACCCGGGTCATCAAAAATCGTGGAAGTGGGATTCTTTGTATTGGCGATAAAAAATATCAGCGCAAGATTTCATGCATGTAGTCGCAGGTTTTTCC
>JBOHYH010000213.1:0-6390 GCA_050737775.1 Arenimonas sp. | reverse complement strand
TATTTTCACGGCGGTCCCCCTTGACCGATTAGTTAGAAGACATGCAACTAGTGTAAGGCATCGTCTTCTTGCGCGTCAGCAGGATAGGTGTGTATTACCAAAACAACGCCGTCAATTAAGGCTTGATCAAAATACTGAAGGTGCTCGCTGCCATCGTCGTAATCGGAGCGAGTTACCAATGTAACGCTATCAATGCTTTTGATTTGCCAGCCAGCGTCTGAAATTTCACGGCTTGTGGTTGCTAGAGCATCAGATTCTGTTGAGTCTGTAGTGAATACCACTACTGTCCGGTTAAAAATCAAACAAAATCAGCTGGTTATCGGTCGAACCTGAAATTCCTCGGTTAGCCTCGTGCTGCAAGGCGCATTCTAGTTGGGTTTTTTCGAATAACGAGACGGAAATAATCTGTAATAAAGTGTAGAGCGATGAGTTTATGCGCAGTTCTTTTTTGACGATAGCCATGAGCACATAACTGCATACCGCACACCAGATTTGGGTCTTCACCGCGTTCTCGCTATTGCCTAGAAACTTCTTGATGCGCAGATGCTGTTTTATCCATTTGAAGAATAACTCGACCTGCCAACGGCTTTTATAAAGGGCGGCAATCGTTAACGGTGGCAAGCTCGTATTGTTGGTTAAAAACACCAAGGTCTTGCCAGAGTCGGGATCTTTGAAACGGATACGCCGCAATTGCTCAGGATAATCGCGGACGACATAAAAGCCGTTGAGCGCGATACGCTGATCGCAGATCACCCCCGTGGCTCGGTCAACTTCTGTCGAGTACACGCGCCTGGCATTCATGCCGCGCTTGGCACGCGTGACAAAGAATGCGCCGGCTTGGTGGAGCTTGTAGAGTCTGGCAAAATCCAAATACCCACGATCCATGACGTAGAAAGCACCGGCTTCCATCGGCAGAAAGTCCAACACATTGACCTCGTGCAGTTTGCCGTCACTGATGTGGATAAAGGCAGGAATAGCGCCGCGTAAATCCAGCAAGGTGTGCAGCTTGACGGCCGCCTTGGTCGAGCGAAACGGCGCCCAATCGAACAAGCTCAGACACAAATCAATCGTGGTTGCGTCCAAGGCATAGACGGTGTTGATTAAATCCAGGCCCAAATCTTCATCACGGTAAAGTTTACGAGCACGGCTAATGAGCAAGGCCGCCACGTCGGACCAAATACGCCAATCTCGTGATTCGTTGGCATCTGCCAACGTGGAACGATGAACACTGTGTCGTAAGCCCATCGCATAGAGTTTGTTGGCGTTAGCGCCTAAGGTGACCTCGATGTCGCGCAGACTTTCTCGCCACGTCAATTGAGCAAATACCATAATGCGGAACTGCTCGGCACAGGTCATCCGGCGCACACCCGCATTCCCAGAGTAGCGATCAACGATGCGAGCAAAACTCGTCCACGGCACAAACTCCATAATCTGTGCGAACAGCGTCTTGCCAATATTCATCAGGTAACTCCAGAGGGGCCAACTCTGGCAAGCTACACAAAAGTACTATTTACGTTTCAAATCGACACCAAGTAAAATCGACCGCTAAGCTGCGCCGTTATTGGCTATTATGCTAATGACGCTTGGTTTAACCGGACACTACTGCCTCTGTATATAGAATCAAGCAAGCTTATAATCTGCTCGTCACTCCAAATATATTGGCGCTGAAAGACTGGGATTTTTACATTCCCTCGCTCTACGTCTGAAAGCAGGGATGCCAAGCGCGGGCTCGATGGTGTAATTTTACTCATTGATGCCATTATTAATTCCTTTTTTTACGCCATGAAAATTGAGCATCGCGGAATTGATGTTTAAGCTGTTATCTACTAACAATTTAGCTGGTTAAACCATCGGCAAATCCAACCCCAACTCCTTCGCACACTGCTTCGCAATCTCATACCCCGCATCTGCATGCCGCATAACGCCAGTGCCCGGGTCATTCCATAGAACACGGGCTAAGCGTTTGTCAGCGGCCACGCTGCCATCTGCGACGATCACGACGCCGCTGTGTTGCGAGTAACCCATGCCGACTCCGCCGCCGTGGTGCAGCGATACCCAGGTGGCGCCGCCGGCGACGTTGAGCATGGCATTGAGCAAGGGCCAATCGGACACGGCGTCGCTGCCGTCCATCATGGCTTCGGTTTCGCGGTTCGGTGAGGCGACCGAGCCGGAATCGAGATGGTCGCGACCGATGACAATCGGTGCGCTGACTTCGCCGTTGCGAACCATTTCATTGAAGGCCAGTGCAAGACGATGGCGATCACCCAGGCCGACCCAGCAAATGCGGGCTGGCAGGCCCTGGAAGGCAATGCGTTCTTTCGCCATGTCGAGCCAGCGATGCAGATGCGGGTTGTCGGGAATGAGTTCTTTTACTTTGGCATCGGTTTTGTAAATGTCTTCCGGATCGCCACTGAGTGCGACCCAGCGGAACGGGCCAATGCCTTTGCAGAAAAGCGGACGCACATAGGCTGGCACGAAACCGGGGAAATCGAACGCGTTTTTGCAGCCGACGTCTTGCGCCATCTGGCGGATGTTGTTGCCGTAATCGAAGACCGGAATATTCTGTTTTTCAAATGCCAGCATGGCTTCGACGTGCACGCGCATGGATTGCTTGGCTTCCTGCACGACGCGTTGTGGATTGATTTTCTGTTCGGCGAGATATTGCTCCCAGGTCCAACCAATCGGCAGGTAACCGTGCAGCGGATCATGCGCGGAAGTTTGATCGGTCACTGCATCGGGCCTGACACCACGACGTACTAACTCCGGCAGAATTTCGGCAGCGTTGCCGAGCAAGGCAATCGAAACCGCTTTGCCTTCATCGCAATATTTTTTGAGGCGGGCGAGCGCGTCATCCAGATCGGTGGCTTGCTCATCAACATAACGCGTGCGAATGCGCATATCGATACGCGATTGCTGGCATTCGATATTCAAGGAACAGGCCCCGGCCAGCGATGCGGCGAGCGGCTGCGCGCCACCCATGCCGCCAAGACCGGCGGTAAGAATCCACCTGCCTGCCAAGTTGCCGTTGTAATGTTGGCGACCCATTTCAACAAAGGTTTCGTAAGTGCCCTGCACGATGCCCTGGCTACCAATATAGATCCAGGAACCAGCGGTCATCTGGCCGTACATCATCAGGCCTTTCTTATCGAGCTCGTGGAACTGTTCCCAGTTCGCCCAATGCGGCACCAGATTGGAATTGGCGAGCAGCACGCGCGGTGCATCGGGATGCGAAGGAAACACCCCGACCGGTTTGCCCGATTGAATGAGCAGGGTTTGATCGTCTTCGAGTGTGCGGAGTTTTTCGAGAATCTTGTCGTAGCTGGCCCAATCGCGCGCCGCGCGACCAATGCCGCCGTAAACGACGAGCTCTTGCGGGTTTTCCGCGACTTCGTCGTCAAGATTGTTTTGAAGCATGCGATACGCCGCTTCGGTCAGCCAGCTTTTGCAATTCAAGGTAGTGCCGCGTGGGGCGCGGATACTGCGGGTGTTATCAATACGCGGGTTGGACATTGGGCTCTCCTGTTACCGCAATTATCGCCCAGTGCCTTGATTTGAGATAGCAGATAGAAAAAAGGCTCCGCTAAGCTTCGTGGGAGGGCCATCAGGCCCGAATTATCTGGAAGAATTCGCGCCTGACGGCGCTCCTACATTGCTATCAGGATTAGCTTGAATAGCAAAAAGGGCCTTGCGGCCCTTTTCGTAATACAGATTGGCTCAACGACTAATCGAAGGGTCGAGCATCCGCAGCGCGTCACCGATATCAGTGGCACCGGTACGGCTGATGTCATCGCTATCGTACGAACGACCTGCCAGGCCATTGCAGCCTTTCTTGTCTTTGCGTTTGATGCGAGAACCGGTTTCAGTAATGCAATCGGTTTTTGCGACAACTGCCGGCTTCTCGGCTGTGATGTTCACATTTTCCGTTGCGGCGACTTGGTCTTTGTTGGTACTGACCGAGACGCTGGCACTTTGTGCATTTGCCAGCAGGGAAAAACTGAAAATAGCAGCGCCTAAAATGAGTTTGTTCATGGCCGGGCTCCTGAGTAATTAGTCAACACGCCGACAATACCAAAGCCAAACCAAACAGAGTGTGAAAATTGCCGTTCAGACTTGTAGCTCAAGACCCGACATTGATGTCCGAAAACGGCGAGTATTGGCCTTCAATGAAGGCTATGATGCCGCCATGAACCTGATGATGCCGAGCCCGGAAATATGTGATCGCGCCCGTATGGCGCGTGATGCACGCTTCGACGGGCTATTCTTCACGGCGGTGAAGAGCACCGGCATTTATTGTCGGCCGGTCTGCCCTGCGCCTACGCCGAAGCCTAAAAACATTCTGTATTACCCGAATGCCGCCGCGGCCAGCGCAGCAGGTTTCCGGCCTTGCCTGCGCTGCCGACCCGAGTTGTCGCCGAATGCAATGCAACACCGCTATCAGGACGAATGGGTAAATCGCGCACTAGCTTTGATTGCCGATGGTGAATTGCAGGAAGGATCGGTCGAAACACTGGCAGACAAAATCGGTTTGAGTGCCCGGCAAATTCGTCGATTATTTTTGACTGTCCTTGGTGCAACACCCATTGCCGTGCACACGACTCGTCGTTTGTTGCTGGCAAAACAATTACTGACCGAAACCTCTCTGCCTATGACGCAAATTGCGTTGGCTTCCGGTTTCAAAAGTCTGCGACGATTCAACGCGGCATTCGCGGAAGGTTGCGGCATGCCACCGAGCACAATTCGACGTTTACGCACCGAGGCACCTTCGGGTTGCTTGACACTGCGACTCGCCTATCGCCCGCCTTTTGATTTTTCATTGATGTTGGCATTTTTGGCGAAGCGTGCGATTCCCGGCATTGAAAATGTGAGGACCACGAGTTATGAACGCGTGCTGGGCCCAATCGATAACTCGACCTGGATTCGCGTGACTGCCGACCCGGCAAAACACGAGTTGAAACTGGAAATATCGGATACTGACCCACGAATGATTCCCGATATTGTTCAACGCACACGACGTTTGTTTGATCTGGATGCCGATTTACAGGCGGTGCATCGGGTTCTAATGTCATCGGAATTATTGAAGAAGGCCATTAAACGTCGACCGGGCTTGCGCGTACCTGGAAGTTGGGACGGCTTTGAACTGGCGGTGCGTGCAGTACTAGGTCAGCAAATCAGCGTGGCCGGTGCGACCACCTTAACGCGACGATTAGTCGAGCAATATGGTGAAGACCGTAGTACGAAACGCGAGAATCTGGACCGTGCATTTCCAAAGCCCGAAGCGATTGCGAATGCCCCACTGGAAAAAATCGGCTTGCCAAAATCGCGTGCGGCCACTTTACGCTCGATGGCGCAAGCGATTATCGATGGCAGGATAGATTTTCAGGCTGGACAATCGCTGGATGCTTTCGTCGATAAATTTACCGCGCTGCCCGGCATTGGTCCTTGGACCGCGCAATACGTGGCAATGCGGGCGTTACGACAACCCGATGCCTTTCCTGCTGGCGATTTGATTCTGCAGCAAGTCATGGGCGGTGAAAAAAGATTGAGCGAGCGCGAAACCGATTTGCAGTCACAGGCTTGGCGACCTTGGCGTTCGTATGCGGTATTGCATCTGTGGCATTTGTCGGGCGATATTGCCGAGGAGAAAAAAAATGTGGTTTGACGATTTCAATACGCCGATTGGCAAACTGCATGTTGCCGCCGATGATTCGGGCCTGCGTTTTGTGATGTTCGAAAATAATAAATACGATGCACCGCATCGCGAAGACTGGAAACGCGACAAGGTTGCAACGAAAGAAGCGCGAGAACAGTTATTACAATATTTTGCCGGTGAGCGAAAACAATTCGATCTGGTGTTGAATCCGGTCGGTACCGATTTCCAGAAACAGGTATGGCATATGTTGGCAGCCGTGCCATTCGGCGAAACCTGGAGCTACGGCCAACTCGCCAATAAAATCAATTCGCCGAAAGCCGTACGCGCCGTGGGTGCAGCGAATGGCCGCAACCCGATACCCATAATACTGCCCTGCCACCGCGTGATCGGCAGTAATGGGTCACTCACCGGTTTCGGCGGCGGATTGCCGACCAAGCAATGGTTGTTGGAGCACGAAGGCATTGGTCAAGCTAGTTTGAAACTATAACTCGTAGCCAACGTAGCCCGGATGCAGCGTAGCGGAATCCGGGAAGGGCTTCGACAATGCCAACGATTACTGTCAAATAATTGATGCTGAATAAGGTTCAGAACATTTATCAGTTTCGAGGCAGGTTTACCCGGATTTCGCTGCGCTGCATCCGGGCTACGGGTTGCAAACGGTCGTAACGGGATTCGGCGACCAAGCAGTGGTTGTTGGAGCACGAAGGCATTGGTCAAGCTAGTTTGAAACTATAAATCGT
>JBOHYH010000212.1:0-2450 GCA_050737775.1 Arenimonas sp. | reverse complement strand
TCACTACGCTCAATCAGTTTGGAGATAACGTAATGGCACGCATTGCGGGCGTCAATTTACCCGTGCAAAAGCACGCTGTAATTGGCTTACAAAGTATTTATGGCATCGGACGTACGCGTTCGAAGCTGGTTTGTGAAGCGGCAGGGGTTACTCCTTCTGTCAAAATCCGTGACTTAACCGAATCTCAGGTGGATAGCCTGCGTGCGGAGGTCGCTAAGTTTGTGGTCGAAGGTGACCTCCGTCGCGAAGTGGGCATGTCCATTAAGCGTCTGATGGACCTTGGCTGCTATCGCGGTCTGCGTCATCGTCGTGGCTTGCCGATGCGTGGTCAACGTACCCGTACCAATGCACGGACCCGTAAGGGCCCACGCAAAGCTATCAAGAAATAAGGGATAGCCAATCATGAATAAACCAGTTGCTAAGACCAAGAAGAAGATCAAGCGCATCGTCACTGACGGTGTGGCCCACGTCCACGCTTCTTTCAATAACACCATCGTTACGATCACCGACCGTCAGGGCAATGCCTTGTCATGGGCAACTTCGGGTGGCGCGGGTTTCCGCGGTTCACGCAAGTCTACCCCGTTCGCTGCTCAGGTTGCCGCTGAAAAAGCTGGCAAGACCGCGTTGGATTACGGTGTCAAAACCTTGGAAGTTCGCATCAAGGGTCCAGGCCCAGGTCGTGAATCAGCCGTACGTTCCCTGAACGCTTGCGGTTACAAGATCATGAACATCATTGACGTTACCCCAATCCCGCACAACGGGTGCCGACCGCCTAAAAAGCGTCGCGTCTAAGGGATAGGAGAATAATAAATGGCACGTTATATCGGTCCCACCTGTAAACTCGCTCGTCGCGAAGGCGCTGATCTCTCTCTGAAGAGCCCAGCCCGCGCGATTGACTCCAAGTGCAAACTCGAACAAAAACCGGGTCAGCACGGCGCCGCCAAGAAAGGCAAATTGTCTGACTACGCCACCCAATTGCGTGAAAAGCAAAAGGTAAAGCGTATCTACGGTTTGCTGGAGCGTCAGTTCCGCAACTACTACAAAAAAGCCTCGACCAAGAAAGGCAACACCGGCGAAACATTGCTGCAAATGCTGGAACAGCGTTTGGACAATGTGATTTACCGCATGGGTTTTGCCGTTACTCGTCCGCAAGCACGCCAATTGGTGTCGCATAAAGGCGTGTTGGTTAATGGTAAATCGGTCAATCTGCCGTCGTATCAAGTGAAAGCGGGAGACAGCATCCAGTTGTCCGAGCGCGCACAGAAATATTTGAACGTGCAGGAAGCTCTCACACTGAACCAGCAAATGGATTTGATTCCTGGTTGGTGTGAAGTGGACGCCAAGAAATTTAGCGGCGTCTTCAAATCTGTACCTGACCGCGCCGATCTGCCTTCCGACATTAACGAAGCGCTGATTGTCGAATTGTATTCGAAGTAATTTTTAGGAGTGTCGCTGTCCATGACGGTTTCCGCCCACCAGGTGCTGCGCCCACGCGGCCCCAATATCGAACGCCTCGGTCTCAATCGCGCCAAAGTGGTTATCGAACCACTCGAGCGCGGTTATGGTCACACGCTCGGCAATGCCTTGCGTCGCGTCCTTTTGTCATCCATCCCCGGCTTTGCCATTACGGAAGTCGAAATGGACGGCGTGTTGCATGAATACACCACTGTTGAAGGCTTGCAAGAAGACGTCCTCGAAGTTCTGTTGAACCTGAAAGACGTTGCCATTCGCATGCACAACACTGAATCCACCACGCTTACCCTGCAAGCCCAAGGCCCGGGTGTAGTTACTGCCGCCGATATCAAGACCGACCATAACGTCGAAATCTTGAATGGCGATCACGTAATTTGCACGCTGACCAAAGACACTGCAGTGAACATGCGCCTGAAGATCGAGCGCGGTTTCGGTTATCAGCCAGCGGCTGCGCGTCGCCGTCCTGATGATGAAACCCGTACCATTGGCCGTCTGATGCTGGACGCCAGCTTCTCGCCGGTTCGTCGTGTTGCCTATGCCGTTGAAGCCGCTCGCGTTGAACAACGTACCGACTTGGACAAATTGGTTCTGGACATCGAAACCAATGGCACCATCGACGCTGAAGACGCCATCCGTACAGCCGCTGACATCCTGACTGATCAATTGTCGGTATTCGGCGACTTCACGCAACGCGATCGCAATGCTGCCAAGCCTGCGGCTTCTGGCGTTGATCCGGTGCTTCTGCGCCCGATTGATGATCTGGAATTGACCGTGCGTTCGGCAAACTGCCTGAAAGCGGAAAACATTTACTACATCGGTGATCTGGTACAGCGCACTGAAGTGGAATTACTGAAAACACCAAACCTCGGCAAGAAGTCACTCACTGAAATCAAAGAAGTGTTGGCCTCGCGCGCTTTGGCTCTCGGCATGAAGTTGGAAAACTGGCCACCCGCCGGTCTTCAACAAGGCATGATGGG
>JBOHYH010000211.1:0-3125 GCA_050737775.1 Arenimonas sp. | reverse complement strand
CCACGGGCGCAGCAAGCAGCGCCCCTACGCCACAGACTATAAAGGCGTACAATTTACCTCGATTGTTCTTTCCGAAAACACTAGTCTTTTCCGGGTTCCTTTAACCCAGGCAGGTATTCCGTGCTACCGATGACAAAAGTGGTTCACAGCTTTCCCTCAGCGAAAATTGTATCGAAATCCGGCGGTCTTCCGGTCGAAGTGTCATTGATCGCACAACTCGGACACGGTTCAGGCAATCATTTGTTCGAGAGTGTGTCGGCCCGGCAGAAAGCGCATCAGCATTTTATCGACGAACTCGACGAACCGTCGGCGAAACTTGCCAGTACCGATTTCGAAAAAGGCGATGCCACTTCCTTGTATACCTTTTCGGTTGGGGCTAAAGGCCACCCCTTTCATCGTCATGCCGGACATCGGATATTCACCGCAGTGTCGGGCAGTGGCGGCGCACAGTTGCGATTCTCGAGTGCGACGCCCGAGCAAATCGAAAAGGACGCGAACAACTTCGTAAAAGCGTTGCACTTCATCAATATTCCGCCTGATTGCATGTTCACCGTGCGCTTCGGGGGCGAGACCTGGCATCAATTTTTCCCTTTGATTGAAAACTCGCCGCATCCGGTTTTTTTTGCATTGTCGTGTCACACAAACGAACTCGGTGGCAACTTGTCCGAAGTCATGCGCCAGCAAGTTATCAAGAATGAAGCCAGCATTCCTTCGTTGACCGAACTATTGCCGAAAAGCGTTGCCGATATTCTCGAACGTGATGATTTCGATACCAGCAAAATTCCCACCACATCTTTGTCGCTTGACGCCCCTGCCGGAAGCACACTGAGTGCAGCCTGCCTGAGTTATCGCGGCGGCATGGGCACCTTGCGCGGAGCTTGGAGCAAATGGCTTGGCTCGACCGGTTTTACATCGAGCACCGGTGGCACACTTGCCGTTGTTGAACTGAATTCCACACCGAAAGATTCCTTGCTGGCAAGTCAATTTGGTGATGAAAAATTCCATCATGAAGATACTTTCTGTTTAACACTTGATGATATTTCGATCGGCAACAAAAGCGCTTCTGCTTTATTAGCTGCATTGCTGGAGGGTTTTCTCGAAAACCCACCGACTAGCGTTTCGCGGATGATGGCATTCAGAAATGTGCTGGTGAAACCCATCGGCTTACGCACCTCGCCACTGGGCTGCCCAGTGTCTTCGCTGCTGTCGAAACAGCGCGAGCATTTATTTGCCCATCGTTTTCCGGTGCTGGAACAATCCACCAATACCGACGATAGTTTCGCGCAAGTTGTTTTAGGCGCCGATGATAAGCATCTGAAATTCCGTTCCTGCGTCGGCGCAAGAATAATCAATTCGCATCGGGTCGAATTTACCTTGGGCACGCGTGTTCAATGCAATAACTTGTTTGGCCGTTTTTACATGGCCGTGATCGACCGCGTGCATCGTGGTTACGTTACGCCAACCATGCTGCGCATGGCGGTGGAGCACGCAACGCAGATGAACGAAAATTCGATCGGAATTAATGCGGTTTCTTTAAAGCATATTTAAAACTAAAACGTAGGGGCGCATGCTTGCTGCGCCCAAAATTTGCTGGCAAGGCTTGGGCGCAGCAAGCATGCGCCCCTACAAACTTAATCAAAAACCCGTTGCCGTCACACTGCAAGTCAAACCAAAACTTAAACTGCCGCCCGAAGGCATCGTGGCTATCGTCAAACCACCGCCGGTCAACAGGTTCGGCCATTGACCCGCAGCCGGACACACAGCGCTGCCGGCCGGAGTACAACTCGTCACGGCACAACTCAAGCCTGCACTCGGAACATCGCGTACGACGGCACCATCTCCAGCGGCAGGCCCTGCATTCGAGAAAGTTAATGTGTAGACGGTCGATGCACCCGACACCAAACTACCCACACTATTGGTTTTCGTCACGCTGAGATTGGCAGAACAACTCAGCGTAGTGGAAACACTGCCAGAATTGTTTACCGCGTTGGTATCGCCCAAAGCCGGAGTGGTAATGATTGCAGTATTGTTGTTCGGTCCCGGACATGCCGTTGACGCCACCGAGACATTCGTCGTTACGGTCACAATATTAGTAGCTGCTGCAAGCGGATAAACCGCTGCCGTCGATGCACAGGTGAATGCCGTATTGCCGCCATTTGGCGTGCAGGTCCATACCGCCACGTTATTGCTGGTGACCGAACTTACCGTAATGCCGGTGGGCAATGTATCGGTAATATTTAAAGCAGGTGCAACCAGTACAGTGGCCAATGCATCCGTTGCTTGGCTGGTATTGAATACCTGATCGGCAATGGCGCGACCATTGTTGCGGCCGATAATCGTATATGACTGGCCACCGGCCCCAACTGTAAAACTGGCGGCACTTGCCGTCTTGGTAATCGACAAATCTGGCAGCAACGTAACGTCTTCCCCTGTTGTTCCTGTCACCAGACCACTGTAGTGACTTCCCGCCACGGCTGCACCGCCTGCTTCATAGGTGGTATTGGTGGTTGCAGCGACTGAATTTCCGCTCGCCGAACAACCCGTAGTACTTGCGCCAACCGATGAACACCGATTTGCCGTGTTGTTTGTTGTTGCGGTAACAACACGTGTTGCCGTAGTACGTGTTGGATCAAGAAATTGCACACCAGCCGGATTGTGATAAGTGCCAATACCTGCAGCATCTGGAATAGCCACGGAATAATTCAAAGTAACACTGCCATTTCCGGGAATGGTCAGATTGCGGAAAAACGGTGCCGTTAAAGATGACGGTGCCGTTGCCAAAGCGACCAGATTGGCCGGGCCGCCGGGTGCATTTGCAACAGCAGGTTGACCCACAGTCGCAGACTCGACATAGCCGCCTAGAACAGTGGCAGACAAGGCTGGAGAAAATGTCACAGCGCTCGCAGCCCCAGCAGTCCAGTTTGTCGGTAAAGCATTATCAACGATGGAAGATCCAATTGCCGCGCCGGAACTCGCATTGCTTACGACAACGCTATAGGTTGCCGTTGCGCCGGTTGCTGCATTGATCGGTGGTGTGGTCGTGGATTTGCTGACTGTCAGGCTTGGGAAACATGTCGTTGAAGGTGGCGTGGTGGCTACTGCCGGCACTGCAGCAGAAGCAATCG
>JBOHYH010000210.1:0-6677 GCA_050737775.1 Arenimonas sp. | reverse complement strand
ACCTCATACCGTTCGGTCTGGGAATGCTGTATGCCGGGCTGATGTTGACCTGCTTTTTCACAAGCGATGGTGGTTATGGCTCCATTAAAGCCGTGCGCACACTCTTTGAAGATGACCATCTGTTGTTGGCGGGGTGGGTGCACTACCTGGCCTTTGATTTGTTTATCGGCGCATGGATTGCCCGTCAGGCAGATCAGATTGGAATCCCGCGCCTGATTCAGGCGGTGATCTTGCTGGCGACCTTCATGTTCGGGCCGCTCGGGTTAATCCTGTTTTTATCGATGCGCAGTGGTTTCTTGCGGACGGTATTTGCAAAGCAGGGGAGTGCGAGCAATGTCTAATACTTATCCGAACTTGCCTTTTAATCTGGACAACGACCGCGTCACCCGGGCATGGGCAATGAGCGCCTTGTTTTTATTTGGCGTATTCGCGGCTTTATCGTCTGCCTATTATTTCGACGTGCGTTTGCTGGACGGCGCGCCGATTTGGGCGAAGCCGATAAAATTTTGTCTATCGCTGATCATTTATTTTGTAACGCTCGCGATTTTGTCACAACAAATGGCGCGCGAGCGTCGTGCGGGTATTGGACTCACTATTCTCGGCTATGCCGCGGTTGCCGCGATGTTGTTCGAACAAATTTATATTTCATTGCAAGCCGCACGCGGACACCGGTCGCATTTCAATATCGAAACCCAGTTTGAGCAGCTCATGTACGCTTTCATGGGCATTGGGTCTCTGACGCTTGTGCTTGTTTCTTTCGTGTTGGGCGTGATGATCTGGAAATACGCCGTGAAGAACCATTCCGGTTTTCGTCTGGGTTCCATTCTCGGCCTGACACTGGGCTCGGTGCTAACTTTGATCATTGCCGGTTATATGTCCGGCACAGGCTCGCATCTGGTGAATGCCGCTGTCAGCGATGCCAATGGGATTCCGATAGTGGGATGGTCGCGCACCACTGGCGACCTGCGCGTACCGCATTTTCTCGCCACCCATCTCATGCAAATTTTGCCACTTGCCGGATTGATCTTTGATCGCCTGAAATTGCCAGCAAGGAAACTGGTGTTGTATCTCGCAGTATTTCTAGTGCTGCTATGCGTTGCGCTATTCGCACAAGCTTTGATGGGACAGTCAGTGTTGGTTTTGTAAACCACGCTAATGTCGTAGCCCGGATGCAGCGCAGCGCAATCCGGGAAAGCCTGCATCGAACTAACACAACATCCGACATCTTCTTTACTCATTGATATTGGTGCATGAATTTGTTTGAGTTTATCGTGAAAATCCCCGGATTTCGCTACGCTGCATCCGGGCTACGCAACTAAGCTTTTTATTTCGTGGCAGGGTGATGCAACGCAGAATCGTAGCCCGGATGAAGCGCAGCGCAATCCGGGAAAACCTGCATCGAACTAACACAACGTCCGATATCTTTTGCACTCATTGATATTGGTGTATGAATTTGTGTGGGTTTATCGAGAAAATCCCCGGATTTCGCTACGCTGCATCCGGGCTACGCAACTAAGCTTTTTATTTCGTGGCAGGGTGATGCAACGCAGAATCGTAGCCCGGATGCAGCACAGCGCAATCCGGGAAAGCCTGCATCGAAGTAACACAACATCCGATATCTTTTGCACTCATTGCTATTGGTGTATGAATTTGTGTGGGGTTATCGAGAAAATCCCCGGATTTCGCTACGCTGGATCCGGGCTGCGCAACTGGCGCGGGGCTTTATCCTTATTGCACCTGTGCCGCAATAGAATAGAATGAATCGTTTCCGGTATCCGCCTGTTATTTCAGGTGTTGAGTTTTCATGTTCCCACCGAGGAGTCATCATGAAAGGTCTCGTCAGGTTTGGCTTCATCTCAAGAATCATTGCCATCACGACTTTGTCGATCAGTATGTCGGCACAGGCAGGCAAAATCACTATCGAGTCCATGAGCGATGGAAAGCAGAGTGTCGAGACAATCGAGTTCAATGCGCTCGGGCAAGCACGTATTACCAGTAAAGGTGCCGAGTCGATGGGTATCATCTTGCGTGATCGAAATGTTTATTTTTTCGGGAAGCTTGAGGGCTCAGACGCGGTAGTAGACGTACTGGCGGTGGTCAAAAAACTGGCAGCCGAGGGCAAAAACCGGCCGGAAAGCAAACCCGGCGTTGAAGAGATTGAAGACATCAAACCCACCGGTCGCAAGCAAACCGTGGCAGGCCTGAAAGGTGAAGTGCATGTCGTGACCTGGACGCTTGACGGTAAAAAGCGCAGCGAAGAAGTGGTGATGAGCCGCGACCCGCGTTTAGGAAAGTTAATCGAGAGTCTGCGTATTGACCCAGGCATGCTCAGCGAAAAGCCGAAAAAAAGTGATTTGCGGGAAGAAGCCATAGCGAGAAATTATTTTCTGCTTAAATCCGACCAAAGCAGCGTGACCTCGGTCGATTTTTCACCGGCAGCGGACGAGCAATTTAGGCTGAAAGCCAAACCTGCTGCTGAAGTGGATGTGCTGATGGCGATTATTTTCACAGCGGCATTCCAAATCGTCGGAGATGCAATCAACGATACGATGAAGGCTGTGACGGAAACGGTGAACGACGTCGTGGCGCCTGTTGCCGGGGCTGATGCTGAAACCGAAGCATCCAGAGCGCCGCTGCCATCGAATCAAATTATGCTGGATGGGCTGCTCGCTATTAGCCCGGCTAAAGGTTTACAGATTCCGACCGCGAACAACACCGATGTGACGAACTGGAATAGTTTTAATGTCGGTCTTGGGTCTGTGCGCATTCCACCCAGCTTGTCGGTTTATTCTGATGACGGTAAAGGAACCGAAGACCACACGGTGGGCTTTACTTCGATGTCGGGTGATTTGTATATTGAATTGCGACAAAGGCAGAACTCGGATAGCAGTTACATGCAAACCGCTTATGATCACGCAAATTCCGACTACAGCCGATCCCCGGACCGTTTTAAAGAAGGCGTGGTTTTGGGTTTTCAACCGATGCTGATTGATGGTGCCGTAGGCAGCGTTGAAATCATGAACATGTACGGACGCGTGAAAGACGAGGATGGCAGCCTGACGCCACGCATGATTACATGGCGCGGCCGCTGGGAGAAAAATGACCTCGTCCATAGCATAGAGCTGACAGCCAGATTCGACCAAGCCCAACAGGAAAAATTCGCGCCCATGGTCAGTAGTATCTTGAGCACCATCAAGACAAGCAATAGCGAATCGACGAAATAACGCCGTAGCCCGGATGCAGCGCAGCGTAATCCGGGAAACCTTGCATCGAAGTAACACAACATCCGATATCTTTTGCATGTATGGATATTGATGCATGAATTTGTGTGCGTTTATCGTGTAATTGCCCGGATTCCGCTGCGCTGCATCCGGGCTACGCAACTGCTGGCTGCCTTACAAAAAAACAAGGACACGCAAGGTGTTCATTGGCTTTTCGGCGCAAACCAAAGATTAAAAGTGTGACCGATGACGTTTGAAGCATGACTTCTGGCGGGTGTCGGAAAACTTCGATAGGGGGCAAGCTTGGAGTTTATCCGTCCGGAACTCCGTCATGAAACCAACCCTTCTCAGTTTCAGTCTTGCCCTGGCACTTTCCACGTCGTTCGGCTTTGCCGCCAATGCTGCAGCGCCAGCGGCGAAAATCGGCACGTTTGGCGTTGATTTAAGTTCACGTGATTTATCAGTCAAACCTGGCGATGATTTCAACCGTTTTGCCAGCGGGCATTGGCTAGATACCTATCAACTGAAAGACTATCAGGTCAATTTCGGTGCATTCACCGGCTTGCGTGAAGATTCCGAAGCACAGACGAGACAGATTTTCGATGCCCTTGCTGAGGGTCGGCCGGGATTCGTGAGAAATGCAGCCACCTACCATTGAAACGCCCTACGATGCTGAGTGAACTATACCGTCCGACCCTCTACAAGGATGCCTTGGCCGCGCTGATCGGCAGCAAACAAGATTCTGCAAAAGACAAGAAGTAGTTAATGTTGTCTTCATCACGATCCGTACCGATCGCCACTTTAAGAAAAGCTTGATGGCAGCTAGAGCGGGAACGCAAAGGAAGATGACGATTTGATCTTATAATCGACAACTCCAGACCACCGCTATAACTATTCGGAGATGGAATTGAACAGATGGCTAGCTAAATATCCGATAGGTATTGGTACTGGTTTGTTGGCTTACATTATTTATCGTTAACAACAGTAGCGTTTTTCCGAGCAATAAATGGATAGCGTAGCTGTTCCATGTAGGTTTTCGGAAATGTGGCGTCCGATATCCCGACTTCATCCTGCAAGAGGGGCCTTGTGTTATCAGAGAAAGTTCCAAAAAGATGATCCCAGATCATCCAGAATTCGCCGAAGTTCACCTGTGCATCTTCATAATCACGCTTGTGATGCCAGCGATGAATTTCTGCGACCCCAATTAGTTTACGAAATGGGCCAAGACTGTAATCGAGATTGGCGTGCTGAAATGCCAAGTGAATTGCCAGGAAACACAGCCACGCACTTACAAATTGCGAAGGCGCGCCCAAGACAGCGATTACCAAGAGCCCCGGACCCGCCAGTAACAAGGCACTCAGCGGATGACGCCGTTCTCCATTGAGCCAATACAAACGTTCTGCACTGTGATGTGGTGCATGCAGCAGCCACAGCCAATGATAGATATGGCTTAGTCGATGCATTACATAAAGACCAAAATCCAGAAAAACGCCGACCAGCAGTATCTGCAATCCGGCAGGCCAATGCACAGGCCAGGCAGCATAAAGTTTTACCGGCAACAGAGGAAAGACAGTGGCAGCCAATGACAGTAAAGAAAAATTGACTACACCATGGATGAGATCGGCACGCAGGTCGCCATGATCCTCCAGCCAATCGATCTCAAACGGTTGAATACGTTCGAGCATTGCTACAATCGCAATGCCAACAGCCGCAATAAGTAGCCACATCGGCCAGAAATGCAGGGCATGGTTCGAAACCCAGATAATACCCAGCGCGCTGGGCAACATGACAAACGGGTAACTGCCGTAGCGAATCCATCGAGACATCTTGTACTCCCAGAAATAGTGGAAGTCTAAAGGCGTGATCACTGCAGATGCTTGAACGAAATGGCTATGTTTAGAGGTGAAATATCGCTATCACTTTCCCCGTGATGTGCCGTGGTGCATGGTCTTGTTCAGTACTACCTTAAAGCTTTCAATATTGCGCGTGGTGAAATGCCAAAATGGCGCTGCATCGTTCGCGAAAAATGGGGTGCGTCTGCAAAGCCTGCGTTAATAGCCGCATCGGTAATGGTTTCGCCATCGCAAATCGCCTTCAACGCTGCCTGCAATCTAATCCATCGCACATAAGGCCGGACTGGCATTCCGACGATGTCTTTAAACAGATGCTGGAATCGGCTTGGGGATAACGAAGTCTCATTCGCCAAACGCGGTAAATCCAGCGGATCCCCAAGGCGCAGTTTCAAGCCGTCAATCAAATGTTGAACACGTTTTGCCTGTCGTGATGTCGCAGGATTGGGAGCGATAGAAATACCAAACGTCTTCCACAAAGGATCAAATGCATTGGGCCTTTGAAAACCCTGTGTCCAAATGTCATTGAATCGCGCCTGTTCGACATTGGATAAAAGACGGAAACGATCAACAGTCGCAACGGACAGGTTTCGGCCGACGATGGATTCGCGATCAACGTACAGTAGTCTTACCTTCCCATCACTCAAACGGTGAGGCACATCTGCGTTAATCAACATTGCGGACGCACTAATTATTCCATCGCCTTCGATCCAGATATCCATCGGCGCACTCTGTGTCACTGCAATTTGCAAAGCATGGTGCGCGTGAATGGCATTGTCACCCGAACGCCCCTCGAAGGCTGCCCAGCCGCCGTCAAGATAGATGTCACCGATCCATCCTAGGCGTAAACCTGACGCTTGGGTGGATGACACGGCCGTACCTATCCGAAATGGCCAGAGCCGGCGAACGCTTTATGAACATCGCGATGCACAATTGCACTATGCACGTCATTTCCCTTGATCAGTTCGTCGGCATTCAGTGACACGAGGCAATCGCTTTGGGCTCAGCACGAGATTTTTTCCTGGTCGCGATATCGGACTTCGACAAACGCAATGCATTTACCACCACCGAAACCGAGCTCAGGCTCATCGCCAGTGCCGCAATCATCGGCGAAAGCAGCAAACCGAAGACTGGATACAAAACTCCCGCAGCAATCGGCACACCGATGCTGTTATATAAAAATGCGAAGACCAGATTCTGTTTCATGTTCGCCACGGTGGCGTTTGAAAGCTCAGTGGCACGCACGATGCCTTCCAGATCGCCTTTCACCAAGGTCAATTGTGCGCTCGACATCGCCACATCAGTGCCGGTGCCCATGGCAATGCCGACATCGGCCGCCGCCAATGCAGGAGCGTCGTTGATACCATCGCCGACCATCGCGACCCGGCGGCCTTCGGCTTTGAGTCTATTGACCAATGCCAGTTTGTCTTGAGGCCGCACTTCGCCGTAAACCTCATCAATGGATAATGTTTTGGCGACACTATTGGCCGTGGTCAGACCATCGCCAGTCGCCATGATCACGCGGATGCCATTGGCTTTGAGTGTTTTCAATGCATTGGACGTGGAGGCTTTTACCGGGTCGGCGACACTGATTACGCCAGCGAGT
>JBOHYH010000209.1:0-1696 GCA_050737775.1 Arenimonas sp. | reverse complement strand
AGCCACCACCTCTACCGCCTGCAGTGCCTGTGGAATTATTGGTATCACCTGCACCACCACCACCACCAAGAAATAAACGATTCAATGCATTATTAGTAAGCGGACGGCCACCGAAACCACCAACATTGTCTCGTTGATCACCACCCCAGGTAGCGTTCCCTGGCGCAACAGTGATTGCATCCGCGTTCGCCGAGGCATAGGTATAACCACCACGGCCACCACCGGATGAAGTACTTGTTGCAAAACCCGCTGCCTCCAGGTTCCAGCAAGCCGCAGTTTGCGCAGCCGTCGAAGTTCCTTGAGCTGCGGCATTCGGATTGCCGTTACCCGTGTAGGCAACACCGTTATTCCCGTTCGAGCCGCCGCCACCAGCAGCATTATGGCCATTACCGCCGCCGCCGCCATTGGCAGGCGCACCACGACTATATCGACCATTCAATGCATCGTACTCGGTCACGGAACCAGCAATACCTTCACCTTTTTCGGCACCATCATTGCCACTGGCTGATCGAAAGGTCGTGACAACAGTGGCATTAGCGGCCGAGGTATTTTGTTCAAGCGCACCGCCACGAAAACCCTGGTTCGAAACATTGATACCAGCCCCACCAATACTTGCAGTCGTTTGCACAAAGGCGGCAACGATACCGCCACTGGTTCCATTCCAGGCAGTCGCAACAATCGAGCCTGCACCAGACACCGTTAACGTGGAATATTGCGGAACACGTACCGCCTGGATTCTGCCAGTCGCCGTATACGCAAAACGCAGGCCTGGAGTACAGATTGCGTTGATCGTTACTGTATTGCCCGCGATGGAGCGAACACTCACAAACTCGTAATTGCCGGCATTATTCAAAGCGGTGATCGAGCCATAGGCAGCCGCATCTGTGGTATCGATAGTGGCTCCCTGCGCTTGATAAATCATCAGGATATCGCCGGTCGTCAAACCCACCACATTGTTCAGCGTTATGGTGGTGTCGTTGACATTCAGGTTCGCAGCGATTGTGTAATAGTTATTGATTACAGTGTTGGCCGCATTCACATTGACAGCACCGTCTTTGCCGGGCTGCCAAGCATAGGCTGTAGATATCGAAAATGCGGAAAGCATGGAACCCAGCATCAGCAACTCGGCAGTTTTTCTGAGCCGCAAAATACATTCCGAAAACAACACTCGGCTCGATTTAACGCTACTTTCGGCGGTCATAATTTTTGACATGTCTTTTGCACCCTGAAATTTTTGAGCTCGGCCTGCTACAGACCCAGCATGCAAACCATCACGCTTTTGCTTACTACGGCCCAGTATAACAAGGGCTATCCTTTATTCACGCTGGGCAATTCAAGCAATTCACAATTTGTAACGCCGAGTCATCTGTAAATGCTAAAAGCACGCCCGAACACCAATAGATCCCCAGTGGGCAAATGGCTGCTGGCTGGAATGACTATAGCCGACTTAAACAAAAAACCCCGGCCTAAGCCGGGGTTTGAGTAAAACAATCAGCATTTGTATCAGAAGGTAACCGACCAGCTGTTGATGTAGCCGGTGTCGCCAGCGGCATTATCATTCACACGCAACTTCCAGATACCGTTCAATGCTTCAGTCGAAGTATTGAGCGTTACTGTTTTGTTGATGTTGTCCGTACCAGCACCCGTGCGGTTGTGGATGTTGTACAAGCTGCCATCCGGTGCCACCAAGTCAACT
>JBOHYH010000208.1:0-6591 GCA_050737775.1 Arenimonas sp. | reverse complement strand
GGCTTGGGCAATACCGCTTCTTTTTCGTAATAACGAATCGTGTCGATGCCGACACCCGCAAGCTTGGCAAGCTGTCCGATATTCATCGCTGTGATCTGCCTATTTTTAGTTAACTGAAGCGTTGAAGTTCGACAGCGCTGAGTTTGCCGTCCATGTTGCTATCTAAGTGACGAAAACAGCGGGAGGCGATTCGAGCAGCAGCGGTTTCATTTTTTTCCAAGCTGCCGTTTTGGTTGCTATCAACCGCGTTGAATTCTGCCCTGAGTTTTTCAGCCGCCAGCATCGCAGCATGATTACAACGACTCAGTGCACGTTGGTGCGGATTTGGCTGGCCTTTTGCGTATGCATTGCCAATGCTGGCTATAGCCAAAAATAAAACCGTAGTGGTGTTTAAAAATTTGGTGCTCATGATGTAACTCCTCAACAAATACGTGGATGGTTTGTTGCGAGGAATAATGTTTCTTAAACCTCGCCACAGCCTGTTTTTTAGGCCATGGCTAGTCTGCACTCTGGAGCTTACTCCAGAGTCAAGGCTTATTTTTAATGCGAACTAAAAATACTCAAGCTGCCGTCCTTATTGACCTGCGTTACCGTGTAGGGCTGCGTTTCTCCCGAGGGTACTTCCATGCCTGGCGAGCCCATTGGCATGCCGGGAACGCTGATACCCAAGGCATCGGGCTTTTGTTTCAGCAAGCGCTTTACGTCGGATGCCGGCACGTGGCCTTCGACAAAATAGTTGCCCACTTTTGCCGTATGGCATGAACCCAAACCAGCGGGCACACCGAGTTTGAGTTTGATCGGATTCAAATCCTCGGTTTCAATCACCGAAACTTTAAAACCGGATTTTTCCATATGCTCTACCCACAGTTTGCAGCAACCACAGGTCGGGCTTTTGTAAACCGTCATCGGGGGCAGCGCGGCCTCCTGCATCATGTCGACTTTAAGCACCGCGACTTTCTGCTCCATCGACAGCTTGTCGTCGAGTGGTGGAATTTCTCTTTTTGGGGTGGCCGATTGCTCTATAGGATCTGAACCTGACCGGGTGCACCCGGCCAAGTTCATAGAAAGCAATGCGACCAGCAATGGCAATGCAATGCGTTTCATTTCAATACTCCTTACGGATTAGTGCGAGGTACCGGGTTTTTTCGTGCGTGAAGACCAGTGGATATGCACGATCTTCCAAGTATTGCCCGTGCGCTTGAGCACCATGGTTTCTGTGCTAAGAATGGTGGTCATCTTGCCGTCTTTCATATTGTGTAATTCGCTTTCGCTACCGACCCAGGCCATGTCGCCACTAACTTGAGCAGTACGACGCACAAGTTGTATGTGGACGGTTTTCAGAAATGCGGCATCGCCTTTTGCATGACCGCCTAAATATTCCGCCGCCGTTCGCTCGGCACCACCACTTTCCAGAATCAACACTTTGGCATCGAGTTCAGCGCCGGCTTTATCGAGCTGTCCAGCGCTCAAGGCTTTGCCAAAACGCTCAACGACAGCCACAGCGTCTTTTGCTGCAGGGGCAATGTTAAGTTGCGCCGGTTTGGTCATGGCGGAATGATCCATGCCTTTCATATCGGCAGTAGATTTTTCCATACCTTTCATTTTGGAGTGATCCATTGGTGCGGGGGCTTTATCTTGCGCAAAAGTAGCAGACGCTGCGCTCAGTAAGCCGATAAATAAAACGGAAGTCAGTGTTTTCATCTTTGTTTTTCCTTTGCTTGAGTGTGTTTGATGTTTGTGTTGCATGTGAATAATTTTGTGTCTCTTAATGTTCTGAACCCGGCGGATGATCATGCGGCTTGGATTCATCGACCGGCGGTTTTTCTGCTGGTTTGGCTTCATCGTGCCCAGCACCGGCTTCATGGCCGTGCGGCTTGGACTCGTCCACTACATTGTCACCGTGATCCATTCCTTCCATACCTTGCATCTCGGGCATGGCTTCATGTGGTTTGCTTTCGCCACCACCGTGCGAATGGCCGCCACTGCTGGTGACCAGTTCTTTATATTTATCGGCGTTTAGAGTCGGCAATATCTGGATAAATGCGGCCATATTCCAAATATATTCGTCGTTCATGCTTTTGCCCCAAGCCGGCATGCCCGATGCCTTAATGCCGTGCTTGATCGTCCAGAATGCTTTGGCCGCGTCGACTTTGGTGGTGCTTAAATTAGGTGGCGTGGGATAAAGCCCTTTGCTCAGTTCGGTCTCGGGCATGCCCGGTGCCAAATGGCAGCCGGTGCACATGGCGTTGTAGTTGCCTGCACCTTGCGCAATGCGGGCCGGATCGGCTAATTCAGGGGCTTGCAGTTTACTCGCCCGCACTTCAATCGAGCGATTGCGTAATATTTCCAACACGGCGTAAACCGGTCGCGTATGCGTGTCGTCAGCACCAATATTGTAAATGCCCGACCAAATAAAACCGCCGGTAAGTGCCAAGGCGCCGCCGCCCAGCATGGAGAGGACGATAAGAGATTTTCGTGTCATGAGTGCCATAAGTATTTTCCTAATTCAATAAATAAGTCTTGTGAAATTAAGGGGCGAGGCTTGCTGAATTTATTTTTTGCGACGTGGCGGATTGCCGAAATTGGGATCGCTACTCACGCGATTGGCCACGGTGCCACGCGGGTTTTTGTACCAGCCCGGATCGGAATAATCGCCTTTGGCTAAATCGTCGCGGACTTTTACCACGGTGAACATCCCGCCCATTTCGATATTTCCGAACGGGCCTTTACCCGCCATCATGGACAAAGTGTTAGGCGGCCCCTGCATATGGCCACTATCGGTATGGTCTTGATGCTCGGCCATCCCGTTTTCACCCATTGCCATATAGCCGGGCAACATTTCGCGTACTTTTTCTTCCAGACCTTTTTGATTGACGCCGAGCGTATTCGGAATGTCATGCCCCATTGGCCCCATGGTGTGGTGCGACATATGGCAGTGAAAGGCCCAGTCTCCCGGTACTGCAGTAAATTCGATATCGCGCATTTGACCCACGCCAACAATCTCCGTGACTTCTCGGCGCCATTGCGAACGTGGCCAACGACCGCCATCGCTACCGGTGACTAAAAACTCGACGCCATGCAAGTGAATCGGATGATTCCACATCGATAAATTTCCTACGCGGATACGTACGCGCTCGCCGGTGCGCGCTACCATCGGATCAATCGCCGGGAATGTTTTGCTATTGAAAGTCCATAAATCGAAATCTTGCATCACCGAGGGATCGGGACGACGCGTGCCAGGATGCAATGCGAAATTATGCAAAATAAAGGCGTAATCACGATCAATCGCCACGGCTTCCTCGGCTTTTGGGTGAATGATAAATAAGCCCATCATGCCCAGTGCCATTTGCGTCATTTCATCGGCATGCGGGTGATACATATGACTGCCGTGTTGCTGCAAGGTAAATTCGTACACATAGGTTTCGCCGGGTTGAATATGCGGCTGTGACAAACCACCGACACCGTCCATACCGCTTGGCAAAATCAAACCATGCCAATGCACCGAGGTGTGTTCTTTCAAACGATTGGTGACAAAAATTCTTACCCGATCACCTTCGGTCGCTTCAATGGTCGGGCCCGGCGTTGACCCGTTATAACCCCAGCAAATGGCTTTTGAGCCGGGGGCAAATTCATGCTCAAATTCTTCGGCCACTAAATGAAATTCTTTCACGCCATTATTCATACGATGCGGCAAGGTCCAGCCATTCAAGGTACGTACTTTGCCACTAGGTGAGCGCGCCGGAGCACTGACGGTTTTTTCCGGCGGCATTGCCATGCCGGGCATCTTGGACATGTCATGACTTTGCGAACGTGCTACCGGAATCGCTGCAGCACTGGCCAAGCCCGCGGTAATCAACATATTACGACGACTGATTTTCATGATTTAACTCCATCATGCTGATGTTCATCGGTTTTTGGTTCTTCTGATTTTTTCTTCATATCGGAAGCTTCAATGTCTTCCGCTGCTTTTTCGGACGCTTCGGCTCGTGGATCATCTTCAGCATTGTTAGTCGTGTCTGTGCTTTCGGCTGCTTTCATTGTCGACATGTCATGGCCCGAATGATCCATGCCTTGCATATCATCGGTAGATTTATCCATGTATTTCATTTTTGAATGGTCCATGCCCTTCATATTCGAATGATCCATACCTTCCATGCCGCCTTTCGGGGTCAAAATATCTTCAACGCTAGGTGTGTTTTCTTTTGCCGATGTAGAGCTGGGTAATCGTTCGCCCACACTGCGGGATAATTCGACACGCGCCAGCCAATAATCACGTACGGTTTCCAGATAGCCTTGATAAGCGTCGTACTCTTTGGCCTTGGCTTGTATGAGTTCGAACACACCAATCAACATGAAATTTTGTTCTTGCTGGCTACGTGCCAATACGGTTTCGCGTTGCGGGATTAATGCATTGCGATAAATACCCACCGCCTCGCTTTGTGCCTGAACGGCATTGGCATGGGTGCGAATATTATTGGCTATGGAAAGTTCGGCTTCGCGTAAACGTGCATTGGCTTCCGCCAGTAAGGCTTGTGAACGCGCCAATTTGGCTTGGCCTTGATTGAAGATCGGTAATTCCAATGCAAGCGAGGGTCCGCTAAGACGTGTGCCGTCAGCATCTTTCTCGCGCTCAAAGCCGACCTCCGAACTGCCAAACCAACGCCAGTGGCGGGTTGATTTATAGGAAACCTGCATCACCACTACTTGCTGCCGCGCCGCCAGTAATTGCAGATTTTTTTCGTGCGCCATTTCAATCAACGCATCGGTGTTATCTTCTTCTGCGACCGGTAATGGCAGACGATCGAGCGCGGTCCAAGGCGATTGATCACTATCAAGCCCCATGATGTTATTCATAGCCAGGCGTCGCATAGTCGCTTCGACTAATGCTTTGCCTGCTTCAATGCGGGCCTCACTCGCGGCTGCACGCTCCTGGTTGAGCTGAAGCTCAGTGATATTGCCAGCAACATAAAAACGTTCGGCCAGTTCTGCTGACACATTCGTTGCATTCGCAACTGCCGCACGCATATCGGCCACTTGCTGCGCGCCAACATAGGCATACCAGGCCGACTCGACATCCAGCGCTACATTCAATACGGCATTGGCAGTATCGAAACGTGCACGCTCAAAATCGGCATGGGCCAGCTTTGTACGCGAAGGTAGCAATATTAAATCAATCAAGGGCAGGGCAAATCCGAAAGTGCGTTGAACGCCGTCGCCCGGGCTTACATTTTGTCGAAGCAATGAAATGCTGGGATTACTGATTTGCACCGCTTCAAGCACTTCGGCACGTGCGAGCCCCAGGCGCGCATATTCCTGCTGTAGTTTGGGGCTGCGAAGCATCGCGATGCGAACCGCACTGTCGGGGCTTAGCGGCGTGGCAAGCCATTCATCAATACTGGCTTGGTCGGAAGGCGTATTTTGCATTTGCGACCATGCCACTGGTGGACCTCCGCGATCTTGCAAGAGTGCATTGATGGAAGAATCGGGTGGCTGGGTACGCAAACTTGCGCAACCTGTCAGTGAAGCCGCGAGTGCTAACACAAGCAAATGCGTTTTGGGCATGTTTAACATACGTATTCCTTTTGAATTACGATGGCCTAGTACGGATGTATTGCAGGTCAGAACACCTGTGTATGGACTGTGCGTCGAGCAGACTAGGGGCCAGAAAAGCGTTATGGCGGTGTGCACTCCTGATCGAAGATGTCAGGCAGTGATCCATAAAAGAATGTGCACCAAAAAATTCCAAATGAACCATAACGATGGCGACTGCACTGCATAGCACAGCACGGTACCGCTCAGACGAGCAGGGTGGCTATTCAGGTTTAGATCAGGAAATCGGTGGTCGCAGTGGCGACGTGCCGCGAGCGGCGATGACAGATTGGTCGTATAACGATGGAATGCCATCCGATCCTTTCAGTAAAAAGGAGGCCAATGGGGAGCCAAGCAACGAGGCCACAGTAGAAGAACAAAAATTCATGCCGCAACCGCAATTGCATTTTTGCTGGCAGGCTTTGCCGTGACACTTACCAGCAACGACAGGATGATGAGAGTGCTCAGTCGCCGCCATGGTTTGAGACTGATGATGATCTGCCAATACCGCGTCATCGTGCGCTGGCACCGGGCTGGTGTGGTCGTCAACATGCGACTGCATCGCTGTATCGTCGTTATGGCTCATCGCAGTTGCCGCACTGACCATCACCCCGTTCGCAAAAATAGCGAAAGAGAGCATCAAATGTAGTACTAGCCGGCTGAAATGCATGGCGGGAGTCTACGACGATGCTGAAAGGCCTGCAACCAGACGATACGGGCTTATTTACTTTGATGAACCAGGCATTTCTTGTATCTGACAAGACAGCTGCATGAACCCTTTGCCTTGAATACAGTCTCTATGGGTGTAATATCTGGAATCATATGCCCAACGTCCTCCACAAGCTGCGCTCGCGACGCTTTCGATTACTGGCTTGCTTGCTGGTGATGATGGCGATGTTGTGCAATGGCATTGGGCTGGCACAGGCGCATGCGATATCGGCCAAGAAGGATTGTTGTGCCGAGATGATGGGTGGCAAGATGGCTTCCCATGCCCCGTGCTCC
>JBOHYH010000207.1:0-16040 GCA_050737775.1 Arenimonas sp. | reverse complement strand
GGGAAGGGCTTCGACAATCTCAACGATTACGATCCAATGCTTGATACCAAATAAGGCTCAGAACATTTATCAGTTTCGAGGCAGGTTTACCCGGATTTCGCTGCGCTGCATCCGGGCTACGGGCGATTTATTCGCCAAACTTTCCTTTTGCATTTGTGTTGCTTGCCCAATCTTTAGTCAATAGACCTTTGCGAACATAGGCATGGAACGATGACCAGGGCCAATCAATGACATTCTCGACAAGACCATGCTTCACCGGATTGATATGGATGTAATTGATATGTGCTTCTAAATCCTTTTCATCCCTTATGGTGTGCTCCCAAAAACGGCGCTGCCAGATGCCTGCCTCACCTTTGGCATTGGTTTTCACATCAACACCCGCTTTTCTGAGCAGGCGGATATGGAGTGATTTTATTGATCGCCAACGGCCGGAATAATCGGTGTCCTTATCAGGCAAGGTCCAGATACAGTGCAAATGATCCGGCATTATGACAATCGCATCCATTTTGAAAGGCTTTATTGCTTGTACATCAGCAAACGTTCGACGTAGTACATCGATATGTTCCGTTAATAATGCAGAACTTCGATCACGCAATGTCAGCGTGAAGAAAAATGTTCCGCCAAGTTGTTGCACGCGTCGATAATTCACCATTGGAAAATGGTAATGGAGTTGAAGTGGAATTTATGTAGGGCTTTTCCTACAAATGGAATTTAGATGTAGCCCGGATGCAGCGCAGCGCAATCCGGTGACCGTAGCGTGAAGCTCGAAAAATATCCTGACCTGCAATAAAGTTCTATCGCAATCATTGGGGTTATCGCAGAGCATCCCGGATTTCGCTGCGCTGCATCCGGGCTACGCCTTGCAAGGTGGCAATTTCAAATAATACTTTGGCAAACTTACTCTTCATTACATGCCGCGAAAACGCGACTGAAATGCCGAACTGATCGGCAGTGTTTCAGTTCTGTTTTTCAAGCTCAGATGATAATGACCCAGTTCATCTTTGCGAACGCGATCAATCGCGGATACGCGTACTACCACGCTGCGATGCACTTGCCAGAAAATGTCGGGGTCCAGACTGGCGATCAGTTCTTTCAGCGGCGTACGGATAATCGCTTCGTCGGAATGAGTGGCTACGCGGATATATTTATCCTGCGCCTGAAAAAATAGCACATCGTCAATCGAAAACATCTTTACGGTATCGCCCACGCTGGCTGTGACCCATTTGATCGATTTGTTCGGTGCAGCGCGAAGCTTTGTTTCCAGTGCATCAATAATATGGGAAATATCTGGCGCAGCTTTGGTCTGGAAACGTGCGCGAACACGATCAATGGCCTGTTGCAAACGTTCGGGCTTGATGGGTTTCAGTAAATAATCCACTGCTCCGGCTTCAAATGCCTTGACGGCGTATTCATCATAAGCGGTGGTGAAAACGATTTGCGTATTAGTAGCTGCCGAGCGTGCAACTTCAAGTCCATTCAAGCCAGGCATGCGGATATCGAGCAAGGCCAGGTCTGGTTGAAATTGCTGCATGGCCTCGAGTGCCGATAAACCATCCTCGCAGATGGCCACTATCTGGGCTTCAGGCATCAGCTCTTGCACTATTTTCAGCAAGGCGAGTCGCTGCGGCTGTTCGTCTTCTGCAATCAATACGCTAAAGGACGTCATGCGTGCGTGTCGCTCAATGGCAATTCGATAGTAGCGATTGCGCCAGCTTCCGGCAGCGCCGCAATCTTGAGGCTGGCCGTATCGCCAAAACGCGATGCCAGTTGCTCGCGGATATTCGCCAGGCCCAAGCCACTACCCAGGCCCGCTTTCAAACCGGCACCATCGTCACTCACGCTAACCCGCAAACGATTGGCCGAGGGTTTGTCTACGTCAATAATAATGCGACCACTGCCGGACTTGGTTTCCAGACCATGTTTGATGGCGTTTTCCACCAATGAGATCAGCATCAGCGGCGGGAAATTGAGCTCGCGATATTCAGCCAGCGCATTGATCTTGAAATGTAATCGTGAACCCATTCTGACTTGCATCAATGCCAGATAACTGCTGCAAATATCCAGTTGCTGGCCCAGCGTTGATACCAGGCCGCCCTGTTGCTCGCGCAACTTCGGAATGGTCGCTCGCAGGTGGTCCACCAAAGCATCGAGCGTGGTTTCTGCGCGATCAGGATCTTGTTTTATAAGCGAACGCAATGAAGCCAGTGTATTGAAAAGAAAATGCGGTTCGATTTGTGCCTGCAATACGCCAAGACGCAGATCGCTTTCATCTTTTTGCAAACGCATGGCATTCAATTCACGCTTATGGCGACTTTCGGCAAGTCTTCTTTGCTCGCTGAAATACGAGCGCAAAGCCAAACCACCACCGAGGGCACCGTAAGCCATGACCAGAAAAACAATATTGATCGCAATCACCCATGGCTCGCGCGCTGCTTTCTTTATGTCTTTTTTGACGCTTACTTTGCCGACATTGACATTGCCGGGCATTGACTCGGAACCTTTCGAGTTGATGTTGACGCTTTGATTGCCGAGATATGGCTCCGTGGTTCTTTGCATGTAACCGGACGACCATTGATCGGCAAAATAACTGGCCACCATTCCCAGCACGACCGCGAATACCACCGCACGCCGTTCGCTGGAAATACTGAAACGGCGATGGCGCACCCATGTGGCAAAAGCAGGGCCAGCCGTTGCCATGACCATGAAGGCCAGGAAGAAATGCACCCCGGTTAAAATGCCAAGCGTCGGCTTCTGAGTCATCACCGAAAAGCCAACACAGACCGGCAAGGCAAACAGACCCACGATAATGGCAAACAAGAGGCTGCGTTTTTTCAGCCAAGGCAAACTAAACACAGGGTAATTGCGATAGGCGATTATTCGCGAACTGCCGCCGACGACAACGTCATCGGGAAGGGCTTGATTGAGTTGCACGGAATCAACACTCATGAATTACGGTTTTCCTGTTTACCGACAAGATAGGCTTTGCTGATCATATGGCAGCCCAGAATCATCGGCACCAAAAACAAGGGGGCCGAAACGAAATTGCCTATTAGCGACAATGCCGGATGCTCCCCAAGCTGGCTTAGCCCATAAATGCCGAGCATGGCCAACACCAGAATTGCAGGTGCAAACAAACAATACTGCAGCAACAATTTATTCAGGACGGGTGATTCCATATAAGCCTCATTTTGCCGTAGAAACCAAGATTGCAGTCACAGTAGCCAGAACAGGTAGCACGATAATGACCGACAGCCATAAAACGGAGTGGCGATGACCGAAATTCAAGGTCCAGCCAAATGCCGGCGTTGTCTTCGGCACCAATATACGAGTGTCGGCTTTGCTGAAATAAATACCGAGCAAGCCCATACGTGACCAGTTATTAGGATTGTGCCACTCGTTTTTATTGAGTGCGTTGATATTCATGATTGTCATCCTATTTCTTCTTTGCAGGTGTTGTGTTTCCGCCTTGCAACAACTTCAGGCTTTTAATGGCGCCACTGGCATCGCGTTCAAAATGAATTTCGATATCGTAGGCATCGGCAGAAAATTGATCTTTCTTTTTCACATCCAGAGCAAACGCACCCTGCCCGGTGGCCTGTGCCATAAGGCTGCCGTTTTCTAACGAGACTTTCAAATCGAAATTGGGTGCCAACGCATAAACGCCAACAAAAGCCCGCAATTGCTCATCCGTGAGTTTTTCAGACACGGATTTTTTAGCCGCACTAGGATCATTTTTCTTTAAAGGAAGTGCAGCGCCGCTTTGCAGGAATAGCAAGGCATAGCTGCCATCGGATTTTTTTTGCGTGCGAATAGTGGCATCAAATTCCAGCGGATAAAAATCACCTGCGCTGTCATAGCCCATTTCATAAGCCGCCTGGCCGGTGGCTTGCGTATAAAGACGCCCATCCTTGCTGCTCAGGGTCATTTTCATGCCAGGTACAAAATCGTATTCCCCAACAATGGCCTTGAGCAATTCGGCATCGGGTTGTTTTATCTTGCGGGCTTTGCCTAGTGGCAAGCGGCTATCAAGCAAATGATTGCCCAGACTGCTCAAACCACCCATCGAGGTCATCGCGGTATCGCTGAGAATGATGACGCCTTTTTGTTTTTCCAGATCAAATACGGCAAGCGATGAAAAACCACCGGTGCCGCCTTCATGCATATGAACCTGATGAGCATCCAGCGGAGCGAGCATCCAGTTCATCGCGATCTTGTTGTTGGTATTGGTCTTTACTTCCTGTTGCGTCATTTTCAACGCCGGCGAAATACTCGACTGCGTATTACCGAGTTCGGCTTGCACGTAGCTCACCATGTCATCCAGTGTGGCGCGCACGCCGCCTACACCAGCGGCATTGGTCTTGAATGTCCAAGCCGACGTAGCCTTGCCATTGGGCATACGACCTTGCACCGGCTTGATGTCTTTTGGCATTTGATTCACGTAACTGGAATTCATGCCGATCGGTGCAAATAATTTTTTCTGCAGTAGCGTTTCATAGTCCGACCCCGCACGGTTCGCAATGATGCTGCTCAGCAACATCATCGCGAAATTCGAATATTCGAATTGGCTGCCGGGCGCACGTTGCAGCTTGGCGCTTGCCAGTGTTTTCAATAAAGAGGCTTCATCGATATTGGCATAGGGATCGTCCATAGTCGGCACTGAGCCGAAATCCGGCACCACAGGCAAACCCGAGGTATGGGTGACGATATGCTTGAGAAGTATAGGCTTGCCTTCAAAGTTCGGCACCCCGGTGCCTGCAGGCAAATAGCTACTCAGCGGATCTTCCAATGAAGCTTTCCCTTGCAGGATCAAATCGGCCAGCAACGTCGCCGTCATGGTTTTGCTAATGGAGCCGATTTCAAATGCCGAACGGGGCGAAATGCGATTCAAATCTTTTGGATCGGCGCAGACATAGGCACGCGATACCGTTTTATCGATCACGGCAACAGCAAAGCAGGCACCGGTTCTGTCACCCAGCAAGCGTTGCTCGGTGATGCTTTTTACTTCTGCATCGGTCATTGCGACTGATTGGCCGGAAGCCAGTGCAATCGCGAGTCCAAGAATATGTTTTGAATATGTCATGCAAAGTCTCCAGTTCAGGTGCGTGCACCTTATCCAGAGCCAGGACTAGCTGCCAGGCTTTGTGATGAATAGGCTGTTTTTGAGGATAAACAGGAATTCCCGAGGGTTGACTTGACCAGCTGCGCTGCGAGGACCATCGGGATGAACGTTTTATTTTTCAGGCAACTCGAAATCAAAGCCGTAGTAATGTTTACCCTCGGTAATGGTGATCGTCATGCTTCCCGACAAAGCTTCCAGTTCTTCAGTGCCTGAATCGGGCACCACGGTGAGCACGAGTGTTGCTTCGCCACGATTCATCGTACCGCTGTGCTGCAACACGAAGCTGCCCTTGCGACCCTGCAAGCTGCCGATGACTTTTTCCATCGCCACATAACCGGCAGAACCTTTTACCGAAGTCATGTGCGCAAGCATTTGACCTTTACTACCCGCTTCAAGATCGCCATGAAACTGCTTGTCGAGCAACATGCGGCCGATACCGGCTTCTTCGTTTTCGGCCCCGGCTTGCGGGCTCATTTTTACATCGAAGAGGCCGCTGATGTGATGGGTCATGATATTTCCAGGCTTGATGGGTGTCTTGGCAGTGTAAAACAAAGCCTCGCGCCCTTGGGCCCACTCGACCTGACAAATGTCATATGACATGGCTGACGATGCCCACTAACGAGGCAGACATCGAATCAGCACACTGCTCGCACGGAGGAAACACCCATGTGCGATTTACAAAACACCAAGACAACGCTGGCGCAGCTGGAAAATGTCAGCAAACGCTACGGAAACATCACCGCCTTGAACGGCTTGAATCTCTCGGTTCATGCCGGCGAAATTCTGGCCCTGCTTGGCCCGAATGGTGCCGGGAAGACAACGGCAGTGTCGCTGATGTTGAATCTGGTTGAACCGGATTCCGGAAAAGTCATCCTGTTCAATCAGGACCCTAACGTGCTTGCGGCAAGACAACGTGTCGGCGTGATGCTGCAAAGTGCCGAGCTGCCTGAAACCATGCGCGTATGCGAATTGATCGAATTGACGCAAAGTTATTATCCGCATCCACGCGAATTGAAAGAACTGGCCGACATGGCAGGCATCGCCGATTTGCTGAAACGTCCTTACGGAAAACTGTCCGGTGGCCAGCAACGTCGCGTGCAATTCGCGATGGCGATCTGCGCCAAGGTGGAAATTCTTTTCCTCGACGAACCTACTGTCGGCCTGGATATCGAAGCCCGCGAAGCGATGTGGCTGAGCTTGCGAAAGCTGGTGGCTGAAGGCTGTTCGATTGTATTGACGACGCATTATCTGGAAGAAGCCGAGGCACTGGCCAATCGCGTGATGGTGATTGCACAAGGTTCGGTCATTGCCGAAGGCAGTGTCGAGTCGATCCGCTCTAGAGTTGCCTTGCGCAAGATCCGCTGTATCAGCACATTGAATATCGCCGATATCAAACACTGGCCGCACATCGACAGCGTTGGCCACGATGGTCAATACCTGATTATCCAGACGGCGGATGCCGAATCGGTGACGCGTCGTTTGCTCAATGAAGATGCCGGACTCATGCAACTGGAAATTAAACGTGCAGGCCTGGCCGAAGCATTTATCGAGTTGACCAAGGAGCAAGCGCAATGAATGCCATTTCCGCAATTTCGAAATACAGTGCTTTCACGGTGTACATGACCGAAGCGAAACTGGAATTTATCCGCATGCTGCGCATGCCGATGTTCGCCTTGCCTGCGTTGGTGTTTCCGGCCATGTTCTATCTGCTATTCGGCATATTGATGGGCAAAGGCAAAGCCGAAGTGAGCGCATACCTTCTGGCGACGTATTGTATTTTCGGCGTGATGGGCCCTGGTCTGTTTGGTTTTGGCGTAAGCGTCGCGCTTGAGAAAGATCGCGGCTGGATTAAATGGCGTCGCGCCGTGCCGGCATTGCCGGGTGCATATTTTGTATCGAAGATGGTGATGGCTTTGATTTTTGCTTTCATTATTTTTATCGAATTGGCAGTACTCTCCAGCACGTTCGGCGGCGTCGACCTGACTGCGCTGCAATGGTCGCAATTACTGATTGTCAGCTTGCTGAGTTCATTGCCGTTTTGTGCGATGGGTCTTGTGATCGGTATACTGGTGAATGGTCAGGCTGCACCTGCCATCGTCAATTTTATCTATTTGCCAATGGCATTCCTGTCCGGCTTGTGGCTGCCGATCAATATGCTGCCGAAATTTCTCGGCACACTTGCACCGATCTGGCCTTCCTACCATGCCTCGCAAATTGCCTTGAAAGTCATTGGCAATGATCTTGGCACGCCGATTTGGCAGCACATCGCTTATTTGGTTGTCTTCACGCTGGTCATGCTCTGGCTGGCCGTCACGTTTTGGTCACGGATGAAGGTGAAATAAGGAATTCATGATGAAAATTTCAACGGGTTTGCAAGTGGTATTGGCGTGTTCCATTCTGGTCGCGGCGGCAGGTTCTGCGGTATTGCTGACCCCTGCTTCGCAAAAGAAGCAGGATAAAGAATCCCGACAAGCAGTCATAAAGCAGGATGGAAATTCATTCGCGATCAAAAACGTACGGATTTTCGATGGTGAAAAAACTATCGAAAATGCTTCGGTACTTATTGAACAAGGTAAAATTGCCGCGATTGGCAAGGACATAAAAATTGCCGATGGCATATCGATTTACGACGGCGCCGGAAAAACATTGATGCCGGGCCTGATCGACTCGCACACGCACACCTATGGCGACGCCCAGAAAGATGCTCTGCGTTTTGGCGTGACGACCGAAATGGATATGTTCAGCGATTGGCATGTGCTGGCGGCCGCAAAAAAACAACGCGAAAGTTTTGCCAGCACCGAAAAGGCCGATCTGTGGTCTGCCGGGACGCTGGCAACTGTTCCAGGTGGTCACGGCACCGAATACGGCATGAAAATTCCAACCCTGAGCACTGCACAGGAAGCATCGGGCTTCGTACAAGAACGTGTTAAAGAAGGCTCGGACTACATCAAGATCGTATTCGACGATGGCAGCGCTTATGGCGAAAGCGTCGTCATGAAGTCGCTGACACCGGACGTGACGCAAGCCTTGATTCAATCGGCACACGCTAATAATAAAAAAGCGCTGATCCATATTGCTTCGTTCAAGCAAGCCAAAACCATGGCCGATCAGGGCGCCGATGGCCTGGTGCATAGCTTCATTGATCAAGTTGCCGATGCCACATTTATCGAACAGGCAAAAAAACAGGGCTTGTTTATAGTCCCGACGCTCTCTGTCACCGGCAGTTTGGCCGGTGCCGACGAAGGCAAGAAATTGGCTGCCGATACAGAATTAAAAGATTATCTGACGATTCTGCAAAGCAATGCGCTGAAGGCGAGTTTCCCGCCGCAATGGCAAAATCCGAAAGTATTGGTAAATGCGTTGGCCAGCGTAAAACTGATGCATGAGGCAGGCATTCCATTATTGGCCGGTACCGATGCAGGCAATCCAAGTACGGCCCATGGTGCCAGCATGCATGGCGAACTTTCATTGTTGGTCAAGGGTGGTTTGTCGCCAAGTGAAGCAATAAATGCCGCGACTGCCCTGCCCGCGAAAATATTCGGCTTGAACGATCGTGGACGCATTGCCGTCGGCATGCGGGCAGATCTTGTTCTGATGAATGGCGATCCAACCAGAAATATTGCCGACACGCGCAATATCGATTTTATCTGGAAGAATGGCTATCGATTCAATCGTGTAAAAACAACGGAGGCTCCGCAAGAGGCAGCCACTCTTCCCGTCGGAACATTGATCAGCGATTTCGAACAGGACAAAATCGTCAGTCGCTATGGCAACGGATGGCATATCACGACCGACAAACAGATGGGTGGTGAATCCGTCGCCACTATGCGTCTTGCCAATAACGGTGCGAACAATAGTCATGGTGCACTGGAAATCAGCGGACAAATAAAACCCGGCTTTGCGTTTCCGTGGGCCGGTGTGTTTTTTGCACCTGGAAAGAAAGCGATGCAACCGGTCGATTATTCGAATTTGAAAGAATTGGTGTTCCGGGTGAAAGGCGATGGCCGCACTTACAGTGTGATGACATTTTCCAGCGCAGCAGCCGGTGGCGTGCCACCTAGCCAGAGCTTTAAAACCGGTCCGGAATGGAAAGAAGTACGGCTTCCGTTGGATGGCTTCGAAGGACTAGAATTGTCGACAGTTACCGGCTTCTCGTTCAATGCGAACGGACCGGAAGGCGAGTTCGGTTTTATGATAGACAATGTCGAAATTCGCTAGTCACCGCCAGGAACCAACGATGCCACTGCCTGACAAGAAAGCCGCAACACAAAAAACGTCATGGTGGTCGCGTTTTTACCAGCCTGCCCGTGAAGAATATCAGCGACTTGCATCACAGAGCGGCAGAGAAATTCAAGAATATAAATACATGCCTTATTTGAACCTTGTGTATTTGATGTTTCTATTCCTGCCGCTATTTTTTGACCCGAGTTTCCGCAGCAGCAAAATTATTGCCACATTGGCCAGTCTGGCGATCTTTCTGCCGTTGCATTTCATGTCCTATCGAAACACCGGCCGCCAAATGATTTTGATTGCAAGCGCGATGGTGCTCTTGTGCTATGCCGTTTTGCCGTTCAATTACGGCGCGAACACCTATCTGATTTACGGGGTAATTTCCGCTGCTTATGGGTTAAAGGCAAGAAATGCCCTACTGTTTCTGGTCGTCGCTCTGGTGTTGATGCTCATTCAGACACTCTGGCTGAAAATGCATATCATGTTTTTTGCGACAACTGCGGTGATGGCCAGCATGCTGGTTTTTTACACGCTATACAGCCGCAGCATCGAGCGCAGCAATCAAAGCCTGAAACTGAGCCAACAGGAGGTTCAGCGCCTGGCGCAAAGTGCAGAGCGCGAACGGATCGGGCGCGATCTGCACGATGTTCTGGGCCACACCATGTCGCTCATCGTAATGAAAAGCGAACTCGCGAGCCGTTTGTTTGATCGCGACCCAAATGCTGCCGCCCTAGAAATCCGCGAAGTCGAAAAAATTGCCCGGGAATCGCTTGGCCAGATTCGCATGGCGGTGGCGGGGATACGTTTGGCCGGATTGGAAGCAGAGCTGGCGAATGCAAGACTCTCGCTCTTGTCGGCCGATATTCAATTGCACTACCAGCTTGCTCCGGTACAGTTATCGACCGAAGTGGAAACCGTCTTGGCACTGGCGGTGCGCGAGGCTGTGACCAATATTATTCGACACTCCAACGCAAGACATGTCGAAATTGAACTGCTTGAAAATAAAAACATCTTGCAACTGCAAATTTCCGATGACGGAAAAAACAAACTGGTCACACCCGGACACGGCCTGAGCGGCATGCGGGAAAGGCTTGAATTGCATGGCGGCCGATTGGAGATTGACACCGGACCGAACGGTGGCGTGCGACTCAAGCTTAGCTGCCCGACCAGCGAACACCGGCCTGCGAGCAGTCCTTTGAACAGTCTGGTCACACGCAACCGCGAGTGTTAACGTTCCTCATGTTTATTTTTCCAGAAAGTATTCAATGATTCGTATCGTTCTTGCCGAAGATCAGGCGATGGTGCGTGGTGCGCTGGTGGCATTGCTGAAACTGGAAACAGACTTTGAAATCGTCGCCGATGCCGCTGACGGCGAACAGGCCCTGGAATTGGTGAAGCTACATAAACCGGATTTGCTGGTGTCGGATATTGAAATGCCAAAACTTACCGGACTGGAACTTGCTCAGCGCGTGAATGACGATGCAGGCAATACGCGCGTGGTCATAGTGACGACTTTTGCACGCGCAGGCTATCTGCGACGTGCTCTGGATGCGGGTGTTCGTGGCTATCTATTGAAAGATTCACCATCGGCACAATTGGCCGATGCCTTGAGACAAGTTCATCGCGGCGGTCGCGTGATTGATCCGCAACTGGCCATGGCGGCCTGGACCGAACAAGATCCACTCACCGATCGCGAACGTCAGGTTTTGCGACTGGCCGGCGAAGGCAGCAGCTCGGCTGAAATTGCCGAACAACTTTCCTTGTCACAAGGCACCGTGAGAAATTACTTGTCGGAAATAATCAGTAAGCTGGGCGTATCGAATCGTATCGAGGCGTATCGGCTCGCACGACAGCAGGGATGGCTGTAGACCTGAAGGCTAGTCCTTTTCTGCTCCGAATATCGTACGAATCAATCCAGCCTGATCAGTACCTTTTAACTTGGTGATGGAACTCAGCATCTGCGTCATGGTGGTGCATTTCTCAATCGGTGGAATACTTTTGTCATCCAGCGATTGCATTTTCATGACAGACTCCACACCGTAGTCTTCCATCATCACGCCAAGCATTTCGGTGATGACTCTTTCACTCTCGTTTTTGGCTAGTACATTTTTTGGACCCGTTTTGCCGGAGCGCATCACGCGGCCGATTACTGCAATCATCTCTTCGTAGAACACCGGTCCGAGCTCGCTTTCGATTCGCTCATTATCGGTATCGCTAACAGCCAGATCGTCGGCAGAATCAAGAAATGTTTTACAAATCGATTCATTTTCCACACTTAATGCAAATATTTTTGTCAGCACGCCCATGAAAGCGATTGCGGTGTCATCATCCGCACGACTTAGGTAGGGATCGATATTGTCCAGCATCATTTCACTACCGAGACTCAATACGAAATTCGGGGTCTTGGCGGTTTTTGGCTTTGATATAGCGGCCAGTTGCAGGCGGGTCAGCCAGTTTTTACGGAAACTTTCATCATCCTTGATTGCAATCTGGAAAGCCTCGTGTTTCGCGACGAGCGCATCCATTTGAATTTCATATGATTCCGTGGCGGCCTTGGCAGTCGATTTAACATCGTCAGCTAATGCAGATCCATGGACGGCGAAAAAACTGAAGAAAATCGCCATCAAGGTCGGCTTGAGCATTATATTCATGTAAATCTCCGGTTGAGCTATCTTGTTTATCAAATAAAAGGAACGTGCTACAGCAGACTTTTCAACACTACTGCATATTTTTCGGCAGCAGACTGTTTCAATGCATGCTGTCCATCCATAACGAGTTGTTTACCTGCAACGAATACTTCCTTTATCAAGGAGCGGTTGCCGGCAAATATCAAGCGATCAAAAAGTGTGGCTTCGTTGACACCAGCCAATGCAGAGGCGTTCTCATCCAGAATCACATAATCATCCGAACAATCCTGTTGCGTGGAAATGCGACCATCGCGAACGGATTTTTGCCACAAAAACTTGCCAACACTGGTTTGTTTGGTTGTCACGGCAATATTGCGCTGCTGATGCAATAGCCGTTGGCCGTATTCCAGCCAGCGCAGTTCTTCAATCGGCGATATAGAGGTATTTGAATCCGAACCAATACCAAAGGCACCATCAGCAGCAATGAAATCCCTTAAACGGAAAAAACCATCGCCAAGATTCGCTTCCGTTGTAGTGCAAATGGCCACGGTGGCTTTGGATTTCGCAATCAAGGCAACTTCCGCAGCATCAAGATGGGTAGCATGCACCAGTGTCCAATCTGCGTTCACATTTGCATGATCCATCAACCATTGCACTGGCCTGACTCCACGCAACGCGACACATTCATTTACCTCGGGCATTTGTTCCGAAATATGGATATGGATGGGGAGCTTGCCGGAAATTCCAGCTAATACTTCCTGCATGGCCTTTTCCGGAACCGCACGCAAACTATGCAAGGCGATACCGATTTTAATTTTTTCACTTTCCTGTGATTGCAATATTGCAATCAAAGCAAGAAATTCTTCGACAGAATGACCGAAGCGCTTTTGCTGCTCGTTCAACGCACGACCATCAAAACCACCGGTTATGTAGAGCACTGGCAACAGGGTCAAGCGGATACCGGCGTCCTGTGCTGCCTGGATAATCGCCTGCGACATGGCGGCAGAATTTTCATACGGCAGCCCCGTGGGCTGATGGTGCAAATAATGGAACTCACAGACCGAGGTATAACCCGCTTCCAGCATTTCCACATAAAGTTGCACAGCGATGGCATGTAATTGTTCGGGTGTGATACGCGATGCAAAGCGATACATCAATTCACGCCAGGTCCAGAAACTATCGCTTGGATTGGTTTGCCTTTCGGTAAGGCCTGCCATTGCCCGCTGAAATGCGTGCGAATGCAGATTGGGCATGCCGGCGATTTTCAGGGGATTGCTCATGCCGATATTCTAACCGCAGCCATGGATGCACGGGCTACAATATCGCCATGAGTGCATTAGCCGGAATCAAGGTACTGGAATTGGCCCGCGTATTGGCCGGTCCTTGGTGCGGCATGACGCTTGCAGATCTGGGTGCCGATCTGATCAAAGTCGAACCACCGGCTGGCGATGATACCCGTGGCTGGGGGCCTCCTTTCCGCGATGGGCTATCGGCCTACTTCGCCTGCTGCAATCGTAATAAGCGCTCGATTGCGTTGGACCTTCGATTACCCGAATCGCGCATTGTTATCGATGCACTTATCAAGCAAAGCGATATTCTGATCGAAAATTACCGCACCGGTGGCGCCAAGGCGCTTGGTGTCGATTATGCGACTGCAAGAAAAATCAATCCCAATATTATTTATTGTTCGATATCGGGCTACGGTCGCACCGGCCCCGATGCCGACAAACCCGGTTACGATTTCGCGATTCAGGCAGAAGCCGGATTGATGTCGATTACCGGACCGGTTGATGACACGCCATATCGCACCGGAACCGCCGTGGCGGATATCGCTACCGGACAAAATGCTGCAATGGCGATTATGGCAGCCTTGATTCATCGCATGAAAACCGGTGAGGGACAGGCGATTGAAATTTCCCTGTTTGATTCGCAACTGCAATTACTGGCGAACTCGGCGAGTGCGGTTTTATTCAGTGGCAATGATTCAAAACGATTGGGCAATCAGCATCCAAGCATCGTGCCGTACCAGGTTTTTTCAGCGAATGATGGCCATTTCGTGCTGGCAGTCGCAAGCGAAAAACTCTGGCGAGACTGCTGTGTCGTGCTGGGACGTGATGATTTTCTGAATGATAGCCGTTATGCGAATAATGCTGCCCGGGTTATTCATCGTGATGCCTTGATTTCCGATATGGAAAAGATGTTCGTCGTGGAAAATCTTTTGTACTGGACTCGATTGTTTGAAAATGCAGGCATCCCGATTGCACCGATCAATACCGTGCAACAGGCGATTGAACATCCAGTAACGGCTGCACGAGATATGAAAATTGAATGCGGCAATGTCGCCATGATCGGTAGTCCGTTGAAACTGGAACAAACACCCGTGAGCTACCGTCTGCCACCGCCGCAACTCGATGCACATCGCGATATCATCTTGAACGAACTACGCCAGCAGGGATTGATTGCATGAAATCCAGTAACGGAATGATCATTAATGCGAGATTAGCGACCATGCGTCATGCACTAGGCGCATACGGTCTGATCGAACAGGCCGCGATTGCATGGAGAGACGGCATCATTGTCTATGCAGGTCCGATGAAAGACATGCCCGAGCTTACGGATATTCCCGCACACCATGTCGAAGACGCGCATAAGCGCTGGATAACGCCCGCGCTGATTGATTGCCATACCCATCTGGTGTTTGCCGGTGATCGCGCGGTGGAATTTGAACGCCGCCTGGAAGGCGTTAGCTATGAACAAATTGCCCGTGAGGGTGGCGGCATTATTTCGACCGTCAAACAAACCCGCGAAGCCAGCGAAGACGAACTTTTTGCACAATCATTACCACGTTTGCAAACGCTGATTCATGAAGGCGTGTGTGCGCTTGAAATTAAATCCGGTTACGGGCTAACGTTTGAATCCGAGCGAAAAATGCTGGTCGTTGCGCGACGCTTGGCGGAACACACCGGCATTACTATCAAGACGACTTTTCTTGGTGCTCATGCACTGCCGCCGGAATTCGCTGGCCGCAGCGATGAGTACGTGGCTGCTGTTTGTGATTGGATGCAGCGCCTGCATCAGGAAAAACTGATCGATGCGGTCGACGCCTACTGTGAAAAAATCGCTTTCAGCGTCGAACAAACCCGCCGCGTTTTCGAGTGTGCAAAAAATCTGGGCTTGCCGGTCAAACTGCATGCCGATCAACTCAGTGACATGAAAGCCGCGGCACTTTGCGCCGAGTTTGCCGGTCTGTCGGCCGACCATCTTGAATACACCGATGAAGCCGCTGTTATCGCCATGAAACAGGCGAATACCGTTGCGGTGTTATTGCCGGGATCATTTCATTGCTTGCGAGAAACGAAACTGCCGCCGATAGCGCTATTTCGCAAACACGATGTCGCGATGGCGGTATCGACAGATTTAAATCCCGGCACTTCACCACTTCAGTCACTGCATCTTGCGATGTCACTCGCCTGTACGCATTTTAAACTCACGCCGGAAGAAGCATTACGCGGTGCAACCGTGCATGCTGCAGCGGCATTGGGACTGAAAGATCGCGGCCAATTAATTGCCGGTCAGCGTGCCGATTTTGTGCAGTGGAATTTCAAGCATCCGGCGGAACTGTGTTACTGGCTGGGCGGGAATCTTGTGCATTCGATTCATCATGCCTAGGTCCTGCCCCGGTCCCACTCCATAAAAAAAGCCCCGCATTGCGGGGCTTTTTTTGAAAATCGTTTTTTACTTGGCAGCTGCTTTTTTCGCAGGTGCTTTTTTAGCGGGAGCAGCAGCGGCTTTTGGCGCGGCAACCGCTTTACCAACGACCGTTTTGCTTTCGGTCGGACGGCTTACGCCGTAGCTGGAGATATTACGTTTGCCTTTTGCGGTGCGACGATCGCCCTTACCCATGATGCTTTCCTTAGTGATTGGTTCTACAAATAGGTGCGTATCCTAGCATTTTACCGGCACGCGACCAAGTTATTAATGATGATGGCAGCGGGCGTCATGCACGTGGCCATGGGTCAGACGCAGATTAATGATGTGGGCAACCGCTATCAAGGTGCCGCCAA
>JBOHYH010000206.1:0-4019 GCA_050737775.1 Arenimonas sp. | reverse complement strand
CATCGAGCGCGTATCACGTTCGGGTCTGCGCAGCTATCGTGGTAAAGACGATCTGCCGAAAATTCTCGGTGGCTTGGGCGTTGCCATCATTTCCACATCCAAAGGTTTAATGACCGATCGCCAGGCCCGCACTGCGGGTGTGGGCGGCGAAGTCATTTGCCTCGTGGCTTAAGGAGAACGTTCATGTCACGCGTTGCCAAAAAGCCAATTAATTTGCCGAAAGGTGTTGAAGTTTCCGTTGCCGCCAGCAATCTGAGCGTCAAGGGCAGCAAAGGCACTTTGTCTCTGGCCATGCCAGCCAATGTTGAAATCAAGAACGACAACGGAATCATAACGATGGTGCCGGCGTCTGATGACGATATGGGTATGGCAGGTACTGTTCGCGCGATTCTGTCGAACATGATTATCGGTGTTACCGAAGGTTTTACTCGTAAACTTGAATTGGTCGGCGTAGGTTATCGCGCCAACATGACGGGCAACGATCTGAACCTGAGTCTGGGTTATTCGCACCCGGTGGTTTTTGCATGCCCAGAAGGCATCACGATCACCACGCCAACCCAAACCGAAATCCTCGTCTCCGGTGCTGACAAACAGCGCGTCGGTGAAGTGGCCGCCAAAATCCGTGCGTACCGCAAGCCAGAGCCTTATAAAGGCAAGGGCATTCGTTACTCCGGCGAGAAGATCATCATGAAGGAAGCCAAGAAAGCCTAATTAAGGTTTTCAGCTTACTCAAGGAAATTATCATGTTAAAGAAAATTGCCCGCATTCGTCGCGCCAAAACCACTCGCTGCCATATTCGCGATTTGGGTGTTGCCCGTTTGTCAGTCCTGCGTTCCGGCCAACACATTTACGCCCAGGTGTTCACTGCTGATGGCGCCACTGTTCTGGCTTCCGCTTCGACTCTGCAAGCAGACATCAAAGACGGCCTGAAGAACTTCAAGAACAAAGACGCTGCTGCCAAGGTTGGTAAAGCTGTTGCTGAAAAAGCACAGGCTGCCGGTATCGTGAAAGTTGCATTCGATCGTTCCGGTTACCGTTTCCATGGTCGCATCAAGGCACTTGCCGATGCTGCCCGTGAAGCTGGTCTTCAGTTCTAATTAATCCCGCCCTTGAATTCTCAGGATTCGAGAGCATGTTGTTAAACCATAACTATAAGCGGCAAAGCCGCAAAATTAAATTCAGGAAATGACACTATGAGTAGCAATGAACGTGATCGTGGTCGCGGTGAAAGCGACGATGGTTTTATCGAAAAATTGGTCGCAGTCAATCGCGTTTCCAAGACAGTAAAAGGTGGTCGTCAATTTACCTTTACCGCATTGACGGTAGTGGGCGACGGCGCAGGTAAAATCGGTTTCGGTTATGGCAAAGCACGCGAAGTGCCGGTCGCTATCCAGAAATCGATGGAATATGCCCGTAAAGCGATGGTCAACATCGATTTGAACGAAGGTACTTTGTGGCATGCCGTTAAATCGGGTCACGGCGCGGCGCGTGTGTTCATGCAGCCAGCCTCCGAAGGTACCGGCGTAATCGCCGGCGGCGCAATGCGCGCTGTGATGGAAGCCGTGGGCGTCAAAAACGTTCTTGCGAAAGCAGTGGGTTCACGTAATCCCATTAATTTGGTGCGCGCAACCATCAAGGGCTTGAGTTCGATGCAATCGCCTAAATTTATTGCTGCCAAGCGCGGCAAGAAAGTCGAGGAAATTACTCATGTCTGATAAAACCATCACCGTTCGTTTGGTCAAAGGCCTTCGTGGCAGCCAATCACGCCACCGTCTGTCGGTCAAGGCTCTTGGCCTGAACAAGATCAACGACGTTCGCGTATTGAAAGATAGCCCGCAAGTGCGCGGCCTGATCAACACAGTTCATTACCTGGTTCGTGTCGAAGACTGAACGAGTCAAGGAGAATTATTATGCGTTTAAATACATTGAAACCTGCTGATGGTGCCCGCCAAGAACGCCGTCGCGTTGGTCGCGGTATTGGTTCGGGCTTAGGTAAAACTTGCGGTCGTGGCCATAAAGGTTCGTTTGCACGTTCCGGTAAAGGCAAGATCAAAGCTGGCTTCGAAGGCGGTCAAATGCCTTTGCGCAAGCGTATGCCGAAAGTCGGTTTCCGTTCGAAATTGAAATTCGATACTGCAGAAGTATTGTTGTATCAATTGGAAAATCTGGAAGCGGGCAATATCGACATGGCTGTATTGCGTGAAGCTGGTCTGGTTCCTGCAAAAGCCAAGCAAGTCAAAATCGTCAAGAAAGGCGAACTGACCAAGAAGTTTGTACTGACTGGTTTGTTGTTCACCCCAGGCGCCAAGGCTGCCATTGAAGCTGCCGGCGGCAGCATCTCGGAGTAAGACTTTGTCGCAAGCTAATTCTGCAGCAGGTGCATTAGGCGGGCTCGGTAAATTCACCGAGCTCCGCAGCCGTTTGTTTTTTGTATTGCTGGCCTTGATTGTCTATCGCATCGGTAGTCATATCCCGGTACCTGGTATCAATCCGGACGAATTAGTGCGACTGATGAAGAGTCAGGAAGGCACCATTGTTGACATGTTCAACATGTTTTCCGGTGGTGCATTAAGCCGTTTTAGCTTGTTTGCCTTGAATGTGGTGCCTTACATCTCGGCGTCGATTATCGTGCAGTTGATGGGCCAGATTTACGGTCCATGGAAAGCCATGAAAAACGAGGGCGAAAGTGGTCGTCGCAAGTTGACCCAGTATTCCCGTTACGGCGCACTGGGTTTGGCGATGGTTCAAGCTTATTTTCTTGCTTCACAGTTACAGCAGTCGCCCAATGTGGTTTATGCCCCAGGTCCTGGTTTCGTATTTACGGCGGTGGTTTGTTTGACTGCAGGTACCATGTTCCTGATGTGGCTGGGTGAACAAATTACCGAGCGCGGCATTGGCAATGGTATTTCGCTGATCATCTTCGCCGGTATCGTTGCAGGCCTGCCTTCTGCGGTAGCTAACGTTTTAACGCAGGTCGGTGATGGCAGCATGGATGCGTTTGTGTTGCTGGTGATTGCCGTCTTGGTGGTTGCCGTTATTTTCTTCGTGGTGTTTATGGAGCGCGGTCAGCGCCGCATCACCGTGAACTACGCACGTCGTCAAGGCGGTCGTCAGGCTTACATGAATCAGAACTCGCATTTGCCTCTGAAGCTGAATATGGCGGGTGTTATCCCACCTATTTTCGCCTCGAGTCTGATTCTGTTCCCGGCCACGATTTCAACCTGGATGAGCAGCGGTTCTGCGCTCGCCACCGATGAATCTTGGCGTGGTTCGGCTTACCGCGGCCTGCAAACGGTTGCCGAAGCCCTGGGTCCCAATCAGCCTCTGCATATGTTGCTTTACGGAGCCATGATTATCGGTTTTGCGTTCTTCTACACCGCGCTGGTGTTCAACTCGCAGGAAACTGCTGACAATCTCAAAAAGTCGGGCGCTTTGATTCCGGGTATTCGCCCTGGTAAAGCGACTGGCGAGTACATCGACAATGTACTGACCCGTTTAACGCTGATCGGCGGCCTGTATCTGGTGCTGGTCTGCTTGATGCCGGAGTTCCTCCGCGCAGGTTTCAATGTACCGTTCTATTTTGGCGGCACATCCTTGTTGATTGTGGTCGTAGTGGTAATGGACTTTACTGCTCAGATTCAAGCTCATATGACGTCACACCAATATGAGGGCTTGATGAAGAAGGCCAATTTGAAGGGCGGCTCGCGCGGCGGCTTCGCACGCGGGTAAGCATTTGTTGGACCCTGCGCAAGAGTAGCGCGGGGGGATGGATTGAACGGTTTATGCCGCGCAGTTTCATCGACAGATACTTGTCGCCGGAGCATGGGCACACTCCCCATGCCAGGTTTCTCGCGCTATTTGGCGCGGGGGACTTCTATGTAACACGAAGCCCTGTTATACTTTTCGATTCACTACGCTCAATCAGTTTGGAGATAACGTAATGGCACGCATTGCGGGCGTCAATTTACCCGTGCAAAAGCACGCTGTAATTGGCTTACAAAGTATTTATGGCATCGGAC
>JBOHYH010000205.1:0-19781 GCA_050737775.1 Arenimonas sp. | reverse complement strand
GTATTGGCAAAACAATTGGGCGGCAATGAAAATGGCATGCGCTCCTATGTATTGGTAATCCTGAAAACCGGCGAACATCGAGTGCCAGATGGTCCGGCCCGCGATGAGATGTTCAAGGGACATTTTGCCAACATCACTAGACTGGCTGACGAAGGCAAATTGGCGGTTGCTGGACCGTTTGGTGATAAAGACGGGTGGCGCGGAATGTTTATTTTCGCAGTGGATACTATTGAGGCAGCGAAATTACTGGTCGCCACCGACCCGGTGATCAAGAGCGGCGAAATGGTGGCCGAATATCACACACTGTATTCCTCGGCTGCCTTGATGTCGGTTAACGGCATTCACAAAAAAATTGCCGCTAAGTAGCTTGCGCCTCGGATCGATAGGTATTCTAGAGCACTCAGCCACGGAGTTTTTTATATGAGTTTTGATCTGTTCGTCATCGCACCAAAAATTGATCGCGAGGTTGCCGAAAAATTTAACGCATTCAAACATCCCGGCTTGCCTGAGGGCTTGAGCATCGATCTGGAGCAATGCCAGGATGACGCCAATTTCTGGACAATCAAACAGAATGGCGAGGAGTGGGCGGAACTGCATATTGATCGCGCCGCCAAACATGATTACTCGCATTTGCCTGCCGATATAGCAGCCGACTGGGTGGAGGTGCATATTCCAAGCCGTGGCCACCCGATGGTTTTTCATGCGGTAGCAGCACTCGCCGAAGCAGCACAAGGCTGGGTGTTTGATCCTCAAGGAATTTGCTCGGAAGTCTCCATCGCGATAGACGAAGTTCAAGCCAAAAATGTCGAATCCGGCTTTTATACGCCTGCCACCACCCGGGAAATCGCCGAGGTCATGGCGAAGATGTATAAGTGGGATTGAGCGGTAATACTATTTCTCGCTGTGTTCCCTTTTCTTGATCCCTTATTTTTGGGATTTTAGTTGCCACCCATTAGACCAAGTTGTTGCATGAGCGCCACATTGTCCATCAGGTTCCATGTCTCAACGATAAGCCCTTCTTCATCAAATCGATGCAGGTCCCAAAATGTTGTTTCAATGACCTTGCCGGTCGGTGCTACGCCGAGCACGGGCTTGGTGTGAGTTGCAATTGACCTGCTTCTGCCCATCACCCAATCGCCTTCGGCAACTGCGTGCTCAACAATGACCTGAAGCTCAGTCCAGCTCTCGTGCATGCCGCCAAGAAAGCGTTCTATCTCGTGACGACCTCTCTCGCTTTTTCTCGACATTATTTGATGATCGGGCGAATAATATTGCATGCACCCGGCAATGTCCTTGGCATTGAATGCTGCTTTTGCCTTTAGGTAATTAGCCTTATTGCGTGCTGCAATTTCTATAGCATCCAGGTTTTCCATTCTGCTTAGCCTTTTCAGATTTTTGAAATGCAAAATTGTCAGTACTAGGTCTGATGCTCAGGCCCGAGATTAAAGAATATAGCAATCTGTCAACAGTGTCGGGCCGAGACCCGACTTTCCGCGTTATTTTAGCTAAATGAACCCGATCCCTTTTGCATAAGCAAATGAACCCAAGCGCCCAATTTAATGGAAGGTAAAAATCTGTTTCAGCATCAAAAAATAGTAAATAAAAGCAGGACTCCAACGATTGCGTTTACAACAAATAACATGATCCACTCGCTTTTGTTGAATTCAGTAAAAGCTATAAAAGGATTACCTATAAAGGTTGATTTTTTTGACATCCGCTTATCATGGATATGAAGAATTACATGATTCCCTAAAATAAAAAAGGAAAAAGATACAGCAAGCTGTATTAATTTAACTGTTTGTACTGACTGTAAAAGACTCCAGACTGTATCTATATTATCCACACGACACCCTTTTAATAATCGCAATCAAGAACAAGGCAACATTACCAGCGCATGAAAAACGACAGGTTTTCCAGGCTTCCAGCCATGGGCCTTCAACATAGTCGCAATTTGTTCAGGGTGATTTAGTTTAACTGACGTACCACTACGCTGATCCATAATTCCAAGAAAATAGCCATGTGATTGAACATGCCAAACACCAACTTCATCGGCGTATTTCCCAGCATTCTGATACAAACCGTTCTCTGTAGAGCCAACGGGTGCGTATGGATTGAATAGATTTATTTGCTCATGGCCGAATGGATCAAACCAAGTTATATGAAATGACCCGGGGTGCCACCCTTTATCTCGGCCTTGCCGCCACTGGAAAAATATCACCGGTCAAGGCATTGTTGCATTGCTTGATAAAGTTTCGATTCACGGCTTGAACGCATTCTTCATAGCCTGCTTGATTGTCACAAAGCAGTTGGTCACGTCGGCCCAATAACGGTCGGCAGCCTTTTTTTGCGGCATTGGCAAGAAAACTATCCGAGACCAGCATTGGCGTTTCATTGCGATTCGTAGGTTGCGCCGTACGTGCAAGCGAACCATTCGTGATGGCAGCTGCGTTAATGATGTTTGGAAATGACGTAATGGCAGGCAGGGAGTAGCGCTGGTTATTTTGCGGTGTTGCACAGGTTTTCAAACGATGTTGATCGACCAGTTTTTTGCATTCCACAAAGCCCCAGGTGCCGCCACACAAGGCTTCGTCTTTGCGACCCAAAAAGGGTCGACAATCATAATAGGCAAGTACTTCAAAGGGATCGGCTTGTGGGTCATTGATGACAGATTCCTGGATTTGAGCTTTCATTTTTTCAATATATTTTTTTGAAAAAACTTGATCCCACACCGGTCCTTCAATAACGCTTTGTTTGCTGCATTCGGCGTTGTAGCTGGCTAATACAAAACCGACGCCGATTTTACAATTTTTACCATGGCATTTCGGGCTATAGCTCGCATTCAAGATATCGCGTTTATTTGGGCACCATTGGGCATTAAAGTTTTCTACTTCCTGCTGTTCTTTTGCAAGCGTATCCATCATAGCCTGCGTAGCGGCTTTATTGGAGCAAATCACTTGGCCGTTACCACCAACACCACAATAGCTACCATCATTGCAACCGACAAAGTCGAGGCCTTTGGTGTAAGTCTCCAGCCCGCTGTGGTTTTTACAAAAAGCGGTAGCGGCCTTGTTATCGGCAGAGGGGCAACCACCAAATATTCCGCCGGACATCAGGCAGCCAAAGTCTTGTACCGCACCGGTAAATTCTCCCAGTAATTTTGCGCCATAACCCAGCGTATCTGAGCCGGCTCCCAAGACACTTTCTCCGGCATGGTAGGCGCCGGTGGCGGCCTTGCCGAGATACTTGCCGGCATCGACCAAGGTGCCGGAACATTGCTCAGTCGATTTAACCAGTTCGGCTAATTTATCAACACCCAAACCACTGGTCGCGGCGGCACAAGAACAGGGCAGTAAACTCAGCAAGGGAACTTCGGAAGTGAGTTGACTATTTATTTCATCGGCGCCTTGGCTTTCAAACATTTTGCAGTTCATGCCCAGCGTATCGCAGACGGGTTTCAACACCGGCGCCATTTTTTTGACGCTGGTTTTTCCCGGATCAAAATTGTTACGGCATTGCTGGTAATTATTGCCGAATGCCAAACCTACCTGATTTAAAGCACCCGACTTATTGGCCACATCCAGAGAACCACTCAGGGCAACATAGGGCACTAAAGTGGGGGGAATTAAATTATCGAGACAAGTGGGATGATTGATCGCAAAATTAGCCGCTTTTTGAAGATCTTTCGGATTCGCCGAGTCCAGTGCAAGATTCAGGCAGCTATCAACCCCTGCATTACTCTGGCTTGATAGGAGCAAGCAGCAGGTGATGATGAAGGTAGACGCAAAACAATTTCGACCCGTTGTTTTGCTTTTCATAACACGTCCGCTCGCTGAAATAGACCTAAGGTGACCGCAAGTTAGCACTGAAAGCATGGGCTCGCAAATGCACTATTTGCCTAAAGAAAATTGCATGCGCCCATTCAAATGGCTCCGGGGTGTTCTTTGGTTGGTGCTTTGGCCTAACGCTCTATGCCAATTAGCGCAATGCTTCCGCATCGCTGCAATCGTTTGTCGGGCCGAGGCCCGACCTATGTAGGTTTTTATTTGGCCAGACTTGCCGCGTTTGTTTTGTAGAATTGTTGTTGAATCACACCCACAAAAAATCCGACCCGGGAATATTGCCGGGTCGGCATTCATTGTCTTAGATACTGATGCTATTGGGAATCTGCGACGGCAACTGGAACGGATACGACATCGGCCGGGTCTGATTACGCTTGCGAATTTCTATTTCGATCAGCGCCAGCTGATCGTGGAAATCGGCCATCAAAGATTGCACGCGCGAATCGGTGAAGTATGGCTTGCGCGGGTTCGTTTCATAGTGACCGAAGGTGTCGTATTGCACACTGCTCAACAAAAATTCGAAGGAAAATGTATAGAGTGCGATATCCAGTGGCGGATACCAGGGCAGACAATCCTGCAAAGTCTTCAACTCGGTCTGCCGTGTCGGAGGCTCACGATAAATGGTGCCACCCACGCTAGGCATGAACGACATCAAGGGATATTGCGCGTAATTGACCGAGGCGTGCTGCGGGCCGGCGATGTAGATGATTTGTGCGACGATCTGGATGAGATAATCGAGACTTTCCAGCACCAACGGCCTTGCCGGATCCTTGCCTGCACTCAAGCCGCCGAGCCCCTTGAAACCGGCAAATATGGGCGACGTCATTTCATGTATCCAGCCTTGCAATTCGTTATCGTCACGAACATCCTGGTCGTCGCGATAATAGGTGCGCAGGTAATCGCCAACATATTTCTTGGTCGCTTCCCAGAGTAGCCGGGTGTCGTCTCGGAACGGAAACACCGGCAGCTTGTCAACGCCGCGCAGGCGGAACAAATTGTCCGGATTGTTTTCATCCCAACGCCAGGCCATGTGGGTTTCAGCAAGTAGCTTTCGTGTTGATGCAATTGCCGGCCCGACATTGGTGGCTACCACGCCGCCGGGAATGATCAGGCTATGAATCGCATCATCGTTGATATTGATTGTGAAACGGAAATGCGGAATCAACAACTTCAACAGCGGATGCTGGTCGGACAGCTGACGATGGGCCGCCACCACCATTGGCTCGATGATCAGATGGCAATCGCCAAGATGCGCAATCGTTTCGTGTTGAATTGCGCAGTGCACATTAACGAAGTATTTGGCGATGCGCCATTTCAAGCCGTTGGCATCGTTGGCACCGGCGCAATCGTTTGGCGTAAAGATGGGCGCATGCTCGGCATCGAAAGTTTGCGTCAGCTGGATGGCAATCGGTTGCAATACACCGTCGGTGCCCGGTGGAAAACCGGCCGGCGGGGTCGGATTCCAATAGAACAATGCGATCGGCGCCGATAGATAACGCTGCTCACCGTTGACAACGTCGGACGGAACGCCATCGAACGCGGCATAGTCACAGACGTATAAGCGGTTATGCCGTACAGCATCGCTAAGCGTGATACTGCGATCACCCGTGACGCTTTGCAGGATGGCATCGCTGACCGGAAATTTTTTCTGCAGCTCCGACAGTACCGTCGCCTTGCTATTGGCCAGTGGCTCCAGCACCACGCCACGCAAGTTGGTGGTATTGAAACCGGCGATTTGCAGGTAAGCAAAAAACCAATCCTGCTCGCAGGGTTTTTCACCTTTCGGCATCCACGGCTGCGGTTCGATTTGCAGCATCAAGGGCCGCGGTAGTGAAATAAACAGCGCCTCGTAATCCTCCAGTGATTTTGCCTGTAGATAATCACGGCCATGCTCTTCGCTCAGCATGTCGTACATGGTCGATTTCAGGAACGCGGTCGGCCCGGTATCGATGAATTGTTTGAATAGGGTCGCCAGTCCGTTCGCCATTTTCTCGAGATCTTTGGGCAGATGGACCAGGCCTTCCATCGCCTTGGGCAAAGCCGCCAAACTCTCGAGATAGGCATGCAAATCCTTTGCGTCACGCTCGGGATGCAATAGGCTGAATTCACCCGTGAGCTTTTCGAAGCAGGCGTGGACCTGCTTGAACGCCGCATCCGGCAAATCACTGTCGAGCTCTCGCTTGAGCAAGCTCAGCACCGCTTTCTGAAAATTCTCGGCGAGCGGAATAAATACTTCGACCACCTTGGCCTCGAAATCGAGGCTGAATTTTTCGCCATCGGGCAAGTCGGCCGACATCGGCACCGGCTCAAGATAACTGCGCATAAAATTGTAATTGGTACGCGCCAATGTCAATTGAAATTCGCGTTGCTCCCGTTGTTCTGGACGCATCTGCTGTGGCAGTGTCGGAAGTGGCTGTGCTTGTGGCGCTTGCGGCATGTCGTTTCCCCTATGATGATCGAGCGGCTGTCGTGCCGACACACTAACCTGCGCCCAATTGAGAAGGCAAGGTTATTGCCTGGCTTTATTGCCAGCAAAGAAAAAGTACACAGAACAATCCTGAACTGCGGCATTGGAAGAATGAAAAAAACCCCGGTCGCAGACCCCAGGTTTCCTTACCCAAGTGTAGCCAGCGACCGGATTTGAGATCGCGTTGTGTAGCGCATATACTGGATTTTCGATAAGTGATTCGGCAGAGCACTCATGCAGCGGTTTTTCATGGCGGGGCTGTTGTGTTTATTGTTGACGCTTGGCGCAAATCCGGTTGCCGCGTCAGAGCTTCTGCTCGACGACGCCACTCGCATTAACGACGCGTGGCCGCATGTACGGGTGTTGGCCGATCCCGAGCGGACCATCGATGCCGCCAACGCGCTTGGACGCCTGGCGGATTTCACGCCGCCGGCTTCGCCGCATGCCGGCATGGGCTTTCACAATGATGCCTTGTGGTTTCACATCCCGGTGAGAGTAGCGAACCATTCAGACGGCCGCTGGGTGCTTGAAATCGACTACGCATTATTGAACCGAGCCGAGGTTTTTATTGCCCGCGAGGGCCGCGTGGAGAAGGTCGCAACGATGGGCAGTCTGCAGCCGTTCCGCGATCGCCCGCTGGGTTCGCGCACGCCGGCGGTGATGCTCGATCTTTCGCCGGGCCAACACGTGGACGTATTGTTTCGAGTCGACACACGTAGTTCCGTCATCGTGCCGGTGAAGTTCATGAAGCCGGCCGTGTTCCACTCGCGCGCCAATCGCGAATTTCTTTTGCAAGGCATCCTGATTGCCATCGGCTTATGCCTGCTCGCCTTCAGTCTGCAAAAATGGGCCAGCCTGAGGGACACGGTGTACGCAAAATACGCGGCCGTGATTGTTTGCCATCTCTTATTCAGTGCGCATCTGTTCGGTTTGGGCGCCATCTACTTGTGGACCGACCAGCCGTGGATTGAGGTACACATGGCAGGGCTTTCATTGCTGATGGTATCCGCCACACTGGCCCTGTTTGTTGAAGCGGTACTGGCGGACGATTTACATCCACGCGCACGTCTGGCCCTGAAATTGCTTGCTGCTGTGCTCGCGTTATTCGCATTGCTATTCGCGCTGGATTTAATGAACAACAAATGGCTGGGCATTGTCTCTGCCCTGTTCGGTCTGATGCCCGCACTGATCGGCCTTCAGGGTGCCATCGCACGTGTCCGGCGCGGCGACGTCGTCGGTACTTATTTCATCGTGGCATGGGTCGGTTATCTACTGACCGGCGTGATCCTGTCACTGACCATCAACGGTCGCATAGGCGTCAATTTCTGGACTTTGCATGCACTGCAATTCGGCGCCACGTTCGATATGTTGCTGTTTATGCGTATCGTCATTCTGCGCACCTCTGCCGAGCACCGCGCTGCGCAACAGGCCAGACAAGAACGCGACATGATGCAGTCGCTCGCAAATACCGACTCCTTGACCGCGCTGAGCAATCGGCGCGGCTTGAACGAAGCACTCGCCAAGCTGTTGCCACTCGCAAGCTCAGAACGAATACTGGTGATTTACATGCTGGATCTCGACGGCTTCAAGCCTGTCGATGACCTATACGGACATGACATCGGTGACGAGCTGCTCGTCGCCATCGGGGGCCGCCTCACCGCTGTCGTGCGATCGCATGACATAGTGGCACGCGTTGGCGGCGATGAATTTGTGGTCGTGGCCACCGAAGTGAAAACCGAATCGCAAGCCGCCGAACTCGGTACCAAGTTACTTTCAGTGTTCCAAGCGCCCTTCAACCAAGGCGCCCATGATTGCCATGTCGGCGTCACTATAGGCTACGTGCTGGCGCCGCAGGACGGCACCCAGGTTGCCGCCTTGCTCAAGGCCGCCGATGCAGCGATGTACGAAGGCAAACAACGCGGCAAGGGAGTTTTGGTGCGAGGAATGGCGTAGGTCGGGCCTCGGCCCGACAGAAGATTACGATGATGTAGAGCCATTACGACAATCGATATGAATCGTTGGGCCAAGGCCCCATCTACGAATATTTTATTTATCTCAACTTGCCGCGTTCTTCGCATTTCCTATCGCGTTAGGATACGGCATCCACTCTACCGGTCACTCCGACTTCGTCCGCCAATGCAGACCCTGAAATATCTCGCTGGTTATCCCGAATCCTTGCAGGCGCAGGTGCGTGCGCTCATCGATGACAATCGCCTCGGCTCTTTGCTTGCGACGAAGTATGCCGAGGTGCATGCCGTTCGCAACGATCGCCAGCTTTACGACTACGTACAGGAAATGAAGTCACGGCATCTTCGTAAATCGGTGCCGCTGGGCAAGGTGCAGTACGACGGCAAGTTGCAGGTGGTCAAGCACGCGCTTGGCACACACACGGCAATCTCACGCGCGCACGGCGGCCAATTGAAGGCAAGCCGTGAGATCCGCATCGCCAGCGTGTTCCGCGACGCACCCGCAGCGTTCCTGAAGATGATCGTCGTGCACGAACTTGCACACATTAGGCAGCCCGATCACGACAAGGCGTTTTACCAACTGTGTACGAACATGACGCCGGACTACCACATGCTCGAACTGGATATGCGCTTGTGGCTTACGCATCGCGAAATATCGAGCGCCATCGCCGGCAGTTAGTGGACAATAGGCGCACTACCCGGCATTAACCCATCGGACACAACATTCATGCGAACTTTTGTACTGCGAGCGCGGGCGGCACCCACGGACAGCCAGAAACTATTGGCCTCTGTTGGTAAAGAAGCCCATGTTGAAATTCTGGCGCATACATTGATGAACGCAGTATTCGTAGCGCAGTCGCATCGCGCCGACGTTACTGTTTACCTGGTGCTGGAAAGCACCCAGGATTTCTCCCGCACTATCCGCTTCGATGCCAATGCCATGCATGACTTCGGCGGATTCAATGAACAGGCACTGCTGACCAGAATCGCCAGGGCACTGGACGCTTCAAGAGGCATGGGTAAAGAGGAAACGCGACCGGTGGAATCCGGCGTAACCGTGCGCACAGTCAGCTTCGAGCGCCTAGTGCAGGAATTGGCCGACGATCATCAGCTCTATGTCATGGACAGAAAAGGCACTTCGATTCGCGAGCAGGTGTTTGCAGAAAATCCCTGCTTCCTGTTGACCGACCATATCCCGATGCCGAAAAAGACTTTCCACAGTCTTGACCGTCTGGGGGCAAACAAAATCTCGCTAGGATCGAAAATGCTGTTTGCATCGCAGTGTGTCGTGTTGATTCATCACGAACTGGATCAGCGGTAAACGCAGGAAGGCCTTCAGGCACGATAAATTGGTGTTGCCTGATTACGATATCCAAGGATACGACTCGCCTGCCGAGATCCGGTGACGAAGCATAGGGATGAAAAATCCCATTGACGTCGAATACGCGCCTTATCTCGCTGGCGATTCAATCAAGCCCTTGCGCCGATTTCTTGTCAGCCGTTCACGGCCCTCCAACGCTCCCGATGAAGCGGTCTTGAGCAGCTTCTGGAACGACGGGCACTCGGCATGGCTGGGTGCCGGACAGACCGCGGCATGACGTAAACCTTCAATCATCGAATCAAAGCGTCGCACCATGCGCTCAAGCTCGTCCGCCTTGGACGCCAGCATGGCGCGATCGATGTTGGCCTTGCCGTCGGAGGTGAACATCAGCCGGATCTCGTCGAGCGAAAAACCTGCCGCCTGGCCGAGTGCTATCAACGCTAATTGGTCCAGCACGGTCGGGGCAAATCGCCGGCGCGCGCCCCTGCGTTCCAAAGAATGGATAAGCTCGCGACGCTCGTAGTAACGCAGTGCGGAGGCCGGAATACCCGAACGCTTGGCGACTTCTGAAATATCCATAAAGGCTTGACTTGAAGTTGACTTCAACTTGCATAGTGCTCCCAAGCACTTTCGCCCGCAAGCTTCGAGGTATCCCGATGTTCATTCCCAACGGCCTTGGCCGGGTCTTTCTCATCGGCCTCGGCGCCACCGCCGTGATGGATATCTGGCTGCTGATGCTCACTCGCTTTGGCCAACCATTCGCCGGCTTCGGTTTGATCGGTCGCTGGGTCGGGCATATGCCGCGGGGCCGTTTCGTACACGCGTCAATTGCACAAGCAGAGCCAGTCACTAACGAGTCTTCATTGGGCTGGCTTGTGCATTACTTCGTCGGCGTGGCCTATGCAGCCATTCTGGTTTTGCTATTGGGTAAGGCCTGGCTGCAACAACCAACGCTTTTGCCTGCAATTGTCTTTGGTCTGTTAACCGTCATCGTCCCGTTCGCCCTGATGCAGCCGGCCATGGGCGCAGGCTTTGCGGCATCGAAAACAACTGCGCCGAATGCGAGCCGATTACGCAGCCTGACTAATCACACCGTTTTCGGCGCAGGTCTTTATCTCAGCGCCTTCATCATCGAAAGGATCGCATCATGAAAAACATCGCTATCGTTTACCACAGTGCTCACGGTCACACCGAGCACATCGCCCGCCAGGTTCATGCCGGCATGATGAGCATTGAAGGTGTGCATGCCGATCTGCTTCGCGCCGAAGAACTTGCGCATAATCCCGACGCCTTGATTGCCTATGACGGCATCGTGCTTGGCTCGCCGACTTATTTGGGCGGCGTGACCGGACCGTTCAAAACTTTCATGGATGCCACCGGAAAACTCTGGAGTCAGCAATCACTCAAGGGAAAGCTAGCTGCGGGATTCACTGTATCTTCGCTGCCATCGGGTGACAAACAATCCACCTTGTTGTCCATGTTTGTGTTCTGCATGCAACACGGCATGTTGTGGATGGGTAACCCCATATTGCCCGAGCAACATGCCGGCGTGCCCTACGATGAAGCGGCGAATCGCCTGGGCTCCTGGTCCGGACTGATGGCACAAGCCGGCCACTCTTCGCCAGCCGATGCGTTTGTGCCCGGTGACGTGAAAACCGCCCGACTATTTGGCAGCAACTTTGCGAAATCGCTGCACCGCCTTTCATCTTTGGAGGTTAAAATCGCCAGCTTGAAGAACGACACTCAGGTACTGGCATGAAAATTTCTCAACGTTGGGCACCTGCATTATTCGGATTGATTCTCTCCGGACTCATGTCCATGTTGGTGTCAAGCATAGCCACCCTGCGAGCGGTCGGCTTCGATCATGTATCACTGACTGCATGGCTTACCACTTGGTTATCGTCGTGGGCAGTGGCCTTCCCTGCGGTATTGATATTGGCCCCGATTACACGCCGGCTGGTTGCGCGTCTTGTCAAAGATTGATGCATTGCAAGTTTTCTCCAAGGATCTGCATCTTATCCCGCTGGAAATTCGTAGGAGCGCCTACAGGCGCGATAAATCACGCGGGATCTATCACGCCTGTAGGCGCTCCTACGAAATAATCTTTGATTGAAAATGAAATGAATCCGAGCTCATTTCAAATCTGCAAGCAATGGTTCACACAGCGTGTGGCATCTTGAGCCACTTGATGACCTGCACTTGGTAAAGGAGCGCAATGCTTAGACTCTCCCGCCTGATGTGGCTTATTGCCGCCATTTCTCTTTTCACTGGCTGCACTACAGCCCCCCGCAAGCAAGAAGCACCGCCCCAGGCGGTGATCGAAGCACCGGCGCCTCCTCCTGCCAACTTCAATATTCCCGCTGGCATGCTGGATACCTGGAACGCGATCGGGCAGCTGCTGGTGCGAATGGAGGGCGTCACCTATCACGGCCGAGCGCAGAAGCTAGGCCTTTACGACGTGGAATATCGAGGCGAGAGGTTCCTGATTCTGACGCAAGCGCTCTGGTTGAGCAGCGACATCAAGGTCACCACCACGCAAGTTCGCGCTGCACTGCAGGACGGCAAGCCCAATAGCAGCGCCCCGGCGATTGAACTGCTCGGTATGCTGCAAGCGCGTTTGCCGGCGGAGCTGATTCGTATCGCATCAGAAAAGAAACGCCCGCCTGTGAAAAAGGCTGTCGTCAAAAAGAAAACGACTGCGAAGCCCGCCGTTCGTCATTGAGGTCATAGGGTGCGCTCAAGCGCACCAATCGAAGTTTAGGAGTCGGGCAATCGCACACCATCAGACAAACGGTGCGCCGGGTCGCACCCTATTTCTATCCAGACCAATCTGCGGAATAAATCCCACGTTTTACATCACGGTGAAAACTGGAATACGGCCAATCGCAAACATGAGTAACGTGTTTATGCTTGAGCGGATTGATATGGACATAATTAATATGGTTTTTTAGATCGTTTTCGTCTTTGATTAGACGCTCCCAAAATAGACGCTGCCAAATCCCGCGTTCGCGGCGAATAGATCGGGATTTCGATAAGCGCTCGGTTGCAGACAAGCGTTTGGAAAAACCGGTTTTTATTTGCGACCAGCGGCTTGCATTGTCGGAATCGCCTTCAGGTAGTTTCCAGACGCAATGCAAATGGTCCGGCAGTATCACGATGGCGATAATTTCAAAAGGTCGTGAACGCTGTGCATCCCGAAATGAAAACCTTAAATCATGAATGTGTTCCACCAAAAGTCGCCGATGGCGCTCAAGAAGATTGACCGTGAAGAAATAAGTACCGCCCGGCATTCGTACACGACGATAATTTGACATACCCCAGCATTAATGGAAAAGCATGAAGGGCATATCAGGTTTTTTTGACAAAACATATCCGACATACTACCCATAGGTGCGCTCAAGCGCACCAATCGAAGCGGAGTAGTCGGACGCAACCGTACATCATCAAACAGACGGTGCGCCAGGGCGACACCTTATAGTCAACACAAGATTCTGGCCGCACACCTTATCGCGCTTGTTAAATGCTACCGCTCTTCTAGCGAAACAAATCTAAACTTCGCATCAAGTTCTGGCGTACTTTCAAGCGCCATCGCACGGCGATAGACCAATTTTGCCTCATCTGTTTTTCCCTGCCCTTGCAGAACATCTCCTTCCAGAGTCAGTCCGTAGTATTTCAAAGCAGGCACCGTTTTCAGGTTGGTCGAAAGCTTGAAGAAAGTCGTGATGTTGTTGGGCTGAATCAAGTGAACCTTGGTCTTGAGATCTTCGGGTACCGGCACTTGGGGTGTCGACGCTTTTAGGAATATAGCTTTGTTACCGGACTGTGTAGATATTTCACTACTCAGTATTTGGACGCCACGTGTTTTGACGATATCGGGTGATGCCTCTTCGGCATTCCGTAATGCTTGCACAGCCAAGGTGGACCACCCAAGCGATGACAAAGTATCTGCCGTCAAAATCCATCGGGTAGCATTGGAAGTACCCGGCACACGCTTCTGCAATGTCTGGCCTGCAAGATCAACAAGCTTTTGCCGCTGCAGCTCCTCCGACAGAGTCAACAGTTGCTGCTTGTTTGTCGGAGAGTCCAGATACGCTGAGATCTCGGTCGCAACGCTCATTTGAATTGCCGCTGCCTCGCGCTCACGTGCAACGCGATTTGGTATGCGAACAATGACCGTCCGCACAGGGTCGACCGAAGTCTTAAGCGTGAATTGATACTCGTCTTTCCACGCTCCGCGTAACAACAGATCGAACTTCAGCTCCTCAACCTTGCCTGATGGAATTTCCCGAGGCGTATCGGAGGGTGAAATCATCAACTTCTCACTTGACGGCATCCCCAACACGTATTGGATGCGTAATGGGCCACTATTAATTAGTTTTGCTCGAGCTTGTGCATCGGGATCATGCCAAGTGTAGACAAGATTCTCTCCCTCCTCAGAAAAGTCAGGCATTTCAACCCGAGGATTGCGGTCAGCTCCGAGCACTGTTCTCAGAGCATTTACCAGCTTGATGACGGAGTCGTGCTCCTGCCGATCTGGCTTAACGATAGAAATGTGGTCTGCGCCTCCGATCGCTACGCGAGCGCCATCACAAAAGCGTGTTGCACTGAATTGAGAAACAATGGGTATCGAGTAGGTTGAGGCTGTTTCATACGCACAAACAACTTCCGGCTTCTCGGTCCGAGGAATGCGAGACCAGGCGTCATCCAGTCCCTGAAGAAAATCGCTAGAGTTGGCTGGAACCATTTGATCCAAAGCAGGATTGCCAGACAGAAGTTTTCCTACCGCTGATGCTTGAGACCCTTCTTGAGGAGTTGCGTACAACACCATCATGGGCACCTGTTGCAGGCGCTCACGATGATTGATCAGCTCCTGCATGATTATCAGCCCGCCCATGCTGTGGCCAACGAACACTACAGTGTCGTAATCCCAAACACGATTGTATGTCAGAGATTCTTCTAGCTTATTTGCCGCCTGACGGACATTTAGTGAGCCTCCTGCGAACATTTTGGAAGTGAAGCCGAAAGCAAATACGTCAATCTTGTCGCCAACCTCGGGAGCCGTCTTGATCAAGTTCAAGAAGCTTGAACCGCTTGCATTTGTCCAGGTGCCCGTTGTTGAGCCAAATAAGCCATGAACGAAGACAACAGCAACTTTTGCATGCGGCTTCGATTGGTGGATCCACCGTGGATCCTCAGAATTGTTCTGCCCTGCTATGACTTCTTTGACAGCGACAGGTGCATCTTTCTTACACCCAGCTAGACCCAACAAAAAGAGTGCACATGCAAGAAGCATGCTAATTCCTAGGCGCCAAGGGGCGTTAGTTAGCAAAGGCATATATCGATTTCCTCTTACCAGATACAAAGATCAACGGGGCATGAAGCAAAAGCAGGTCAGAAAATAGTACACGCAGTCTGCATTGATAAGTCGATCAATCTCGCACCTTTTCATCGGGCATCTTCGGGACATGACGCATTTCAGAACGCAGGCCGGGTCTTGGCCCGACAGAATATTGCAATGATGGAAAAGCATGAGCGACATATCGGAGGGGGGGAGAACCCATATCAGAAAAATCCGACGTATTGCCCATAGGGTGCGCTCAAGCGCACCAATCGAAGCGGAGTAGTCGGACGCAACCGTACATCATCAAACAAACGGTGCGCCAAGGCGACACCCTATAGTCAACACAATATTTGGGATGCGCACCTTATCGCGTTTTACCAAACGGTGCTTTCAAAACGTTTCACCAGAAAATCCAGAAACGCACGCAATGCTGCAGGCAAATGTCGGCGCGAAGGATACAGCGCATTGATTGCCAATTCAGGTACCGACCATTCCGGCAACAACACCAGCAATTTGCCAGCCGCAATATACTCATTTGCCAAATAGGTGGGTTGCAAACTAATCCCGCCACTGGCCAAAGACGCGTGCAATACAACGGTGGTTTCGTTCGCGGAAAAATGACTTTTGATTTCCACTTTTACCGTCTCGCCTGCACGGGTAAATTGCCATAAATATCTGCCGGCAATCGTGTGTGTCATGCAGCGATGATGCACGAGTGAATCAGGCGATGTCGGCATGCCGTATTGCTGCAGGTAGTCGGGCGACGCCACCAGCACCGACGCGCAACTCGCCAATCGACGCGCAATCAACATCGGGTCCGGGTTGTTGCTGATGCGAATCGCAAGATCAACACGGGCATCGACCAGATTAATACTGGTGTCGCTGACGTTCATGTCGATTTTCAATTGCGGGTGCAGCGCCAGAAAATCCGCGATAGCGCTCGCCATTTGTGCATGACCAAAGGAAGCACCGCAGGTCAGTCGTAATTGTCCGCGTAATTCACGACTTGCCGTGGCAGTTTCTTCAAGCACTTCATCGGTCAGCGTCAAAATTTGCTGACAGCGACGCAGGAATTGTTCCCCGGCATCGGTCAGGGTCACTTTGCGTGTCGTGCGTTGCAACAAACGCACATTGAGCCATTCTTCCAACTCGCGGATGCACCGGGTCACCATGGCTCGCGACAAGTCCAATTGATTGGCGGTAGCACTGAAGCTACCTCTGCCGGCCACCTGGGTAAACACGCGCATTGCTGTCAGCCTGTCCATATCATTTGCTCTATTTTTGAAACAGTATTGCGAGTATATCGCTATATATGCGCTATAAATGAAATATTAGACTGACCTCCGTCGTTCAATGCTTAACTCTTTCAGGAGAACAGATCATGCTCATTACGCTTAAAAACTCATTGCTAGCAGCAGCCTTGCTAGGCGCAGCCTCAGCCAATGCTGGCGAATTAAACGTCGCCAGCTATAACCCGGCGGAAAAAGGTATTTTTCCGGTGACCTCGTCTTTGGTGAGCGGCGATAAAGAAGCCATCTTGATCGATGCACAATTTCGGCTGGAGGATGGCAAGGCATTGGTTGAAATGATTCGTGCCAGTGGCAAAACCTTGACGACGATCTATGTCACTTGTGGCGACCCGGATTTTTACTTTGGATTGCAAGCGATCGCCGAAGCCTTTCCCAATGCAAAAGTGCTGGCGAGCAGCAAGGTTGTCGAGCACATCCAAAAAACCAAAGAGGCCAAGCTCGCGTATTGGGGTCCGATTTTAGGTGCACAGGCCCCCACCAAAATCATCGTACCCACCGTATCGGATGAAACCCATTTGACGCTGGAAGGCAAGGCCATTGAAGTGCGCGAGATCAACACGCACCAGGCCTACCTTTGGGCGCCGTCGATCAAGACCGCTTTCGGTGGTGTGCTGGTGAGCAACGGAATTCATTTATGGATGGCAGACAGCCAAACCAAAACCGAACGCACAGCATGGATTGCAGCACTCGATGAATTGGCAAGCTTGAAACCGAAAAAAGTCATTCCGGGTCATTATCTGGGCGAAATACCTGTAGGTGATAAAGCCGTTTTATTCACCCGCGATTATCTGAAAACCTACGAAACATTACTCGCCAAAAACCCGGACTCGGCACAACTGATTGAAGACTTGAAAAAAGCCTATCCGGATTTGCCAGTCGATGACGGAATGATGATTGGCGCCAAAGTGAATACCGGCGAAATGAAATGGTAAGCAGCTCACAGGGTACGCTCAAGCGCACCAATCGAAGCCGATGAATCGGGCGCACCACGCACGTACCATCAGACAAACGGTGCGCCGGGTCGCACCCTATGTTTATCCTAACCAATCTGCGGAATAAATCCCGTGTTTTACATACCGGTGAAAACTCGATTACAGCCAATCGCACACATGAGTAACATGTTTATGTTTGAGTTCATAGGCTGCGCTCAAGCGCACCAATCGAAGCCGAGGAGTCGGATGCAATCGCACACCACCAGACAAACGGTGCGCCAGGGCGGCACCCTATATTCAACGCAAGATTTTGGCTGCGCACTTTATCGCGTTGCAATTAATATAACGCGACGGACCAAGGCACAACCTATGGATGTTTTGTCTACCCGACTTATCGCGTTTATCACGTTCTGTGGCACAATCTTGAACAAAATAAAGTGGGAATTATGTGAAGTATTTTGTTTTAAGCCTCTTGTTTGCCTGCTCGGTCGCCACAGCCGGAATTCGGCCTGTTCGCTATCAAGAACCCACAAGCGGACCCATGGCAACAATCAACTTTCATGATGAATATCTGCAGTCATCAATTCTAAGGGTTGCATTTCTTAATCCCTATCGCTGCACGGGGAATAAAATCATGACGTTTTACGAAGACCCTTCAGATCTAAAAATAAAAGTCGATGCAAATCATCCCTTCACTTTTAGATCCACTTATATCGTTCTTCCCGAGTCAACGCAGAAGGGTAAGATTTGTACAATCACAATAACCGTTCCGATTACTCCAGATCGCGAGTATCGCGTGGTCACTAACGCCAAAGAAAATACATGTACCTTAAAAATAGATATCAAACAAAATGACGGGACATGGGTTACTGCTCCAGGCATCACAGAACGCAAGCCCAAAACACCATGGCTAGAATCGCAAGGGTTTTGTGTTGCGGATGAGCGATTTAAGGATTTCGATAATCTTAAAAATTAGAGTGGTGCGCTCTACCTGTTTTTAAATCATAGTTCCGTAATTCATAGGGTGCGCTCAAGCGCACCAATCGAAGCCAAGGAGTCGGACGCAATCGCGCACCATCAGACAAACGGTGCGCCAGGGCGGCACCCTATATGCAACGCAAGATTTTGGCTGCGCACCTTATCGCGTTCATGGATGGATTGTACAGCCACGTAGAATGTAGGTCGGGCCTTGGCCCGACATAAGATTGCGACGAAGTGTAAGCATTGCGGCAATCGGTTTAAAGCGTTGGGCCAAGGCGCCAACCTACTTGAGTTTTATTTAGCCCACTTACCGCGTTGTTGCTCGGCATGGTACTTCTATGGACTCAATGTTTTTTCATCGCCAAGTATTGTGTACCCCGTAACTACACCAGACTCCGGCTCATGATAGTCATCGTCGGTCACGCCGGCCCATCTACCTTCATCCGACGCTTCCACCATCAAGTCTTTTAATGATGCCAAATCAGGGCCGGACAGACACAATGGTTTTTTATAGCCCTGATCGTTCAATATCCAGGTTCCATCTTCCATGCGCCCCAATGTGAATGCGTGTGTCGGTAATTTTGCGACCGGCGCAAGAGGATCCGTTGATGGCGCGCGATCATTTTTTACAAACCAGGTAATTTGCGCCATTTGCCCCGGTTTCATTTTTGCCAAATCACCATTTGCCCCGAAGAAATTATCAAAAAAACGAACAGGGATTGTTTTAGTGGGGAAACCCAGCGTTTGTCTTGCTGTCTGCATTTCTGCATCATTAAGCCCGCTGCTTAATTTGTCTTGCGAGATATACATCAACATCAGCCCAAGGGCCTCGTAATGGCTCGAGGCTAATACGAAAGTGTCCACTGCGGCTTCGCTAGCGATACTGTCAAGCAACTGCAAGGACGACTGATACAAACCTTTTCTGGCGCCATTGAAGCGCGGCTCAAGTGTTGTTTTATGGTCCACCATATAGGTTTTCATTTTAGCCACGATGCTTCTAAGTCTTGGGCTAGGGTCGTCCTTGTTATATTTTTCCTTATCCCAAATCAGCGCGGGCGTAATTAATGAAGCCGCGGCACAGGAAGGCCCACGCTGGCCAAATCCGGGCAAGCTGTTACAAACGTTTTCGCCGGGGGATTCTTCTATAACTACCGGTGTCGGCGCAGGCGCGAGCTTGGCACTTTCATACTCCGCAATCAACGCGGCCCAGCTGGAAAATTTGTGCTCAATGCTATCTGTATGCAATTCCATCAATCGCGCTAGCGCTTTCTCGCCCCAAGTATCTTTCACTATTTTTTTGTAGGATTCGTTTACCGTTAGCGGCTGATTACCAATCCATGCTTTGCGTTGAATGGTTTGTAATCGAGATTTATTTTGTTGCACAACATGCGTTAATTCATGGGCCAATAATTTTTTTCCGCCAATGGTTTGAGGAGAATACTGCCCTTTATTAAAGGCAATGTTGTTTCCCACTGTATAGGCATGTGCATGCATCGCCTGTGCTGATTCAGCCGCCTGGCTGTCTGCATGAATTCGCACTGCACTTAAATCTTGACCGAAATGAGATTCCATAAATACACGCGTGTTTTCATCCATAGCCTGCCCAGATGCGCTCAACACGCC
>JBOHYH010000204.1:0-9251 GCA_050737775.1 Arenimonas sp. | reverse complement strand
GACATCACATATCGATTTTCTTCAATTCAAATCCGAGTGATTGATAATGTTTCCAGCGTGCACGCAAAGGTTCGCGTGCCGAAGCATCGGCCGGAACCACTTCCAGCACACGCTCGAATTGTCCAGCGACTGGTGCGTTGCGAAGATTGATTACCAGGGCTCGCATCGGGGCGTCGGTTTCAGGTGCAACGATCAATATCGGTGTGATGTCATCGTCCTCATCATGCCCGGCAATCTGATGTGGAATATAGGCATCGGGATCGAACTCCCAGAGTAAATCATCCAGTACTTCCGCCTGCGTCGCAGAATTCACCAGGATCAACAAGCTTTGTCCGCTGTCATGCGCTTTACGCGCAAGTTCGCAAACCAGTAGCAATGGTTTCTCGATGAAGCGGGGCTTGGCGATTAGGTAGAAATCGGCGCGCATGATGAATGTTAGCGGTGAGCAGTGATAAGTGAGCGGAGTTAAACGTACGATGTATTCAACTTCCGCTCACGGCTCACTAATGACGGCTCACTTGGCCGCTTGATCTAGCAACCACTGCGTCAGCAAACCGACTGGACGGCCATTGGCCATGCCTTTGCGCCCTTCATCCCAGGAGGTGCCGGCGATGTCCAGATGGGCCCAGCGTTGGCCCTCGGTAAAACGTGCGAGAAAACAACCGGCAGTAATGGCGCCGGCGCCCTTGCCGCCAATGTTGTAAATGTCGGCAAAGGCAGAATCAATCAGGGTCTGATATTCATCCCACAAAGGCAGACGCCAGGCGCGGTCAAATACGTTTTCACCGGCTTGATACAACTCGTCGGCCAGATCATCATGCTTGCTCATCAGGCCGGTAGCATATTTGCCCAATGCAACTACGCAGGCACCGGTAAGTGTTGCCACGTCGACGGTCGCTTGCGGTTCAAAACGTTGTACATAGGTGAGTGCATCGCACAAAACCAGACGACCTTCGGCATCGGTATTGCCGACTTCAATGGTCTTGCCACTCATTGAGGTCAATACATCGCTCGGACGATAGGCGTCGGCATCGGGCATGTTTTCAACGGCAGCGACCACCATCACCAGATTCAATGGCAGCTTCATCAGTGCAGCACTCAGGAAAGTGCCGATGACGGTGCCTGCACCGAGCATGTCGTATTTCATTTCTTCGATGCCGCCCTGGGTTTTTAAATTGATGCCGCCGGTATCAAAGGTGATGCCTTTGCCCACCAATGCATAGGGTTTTGCATCGCCACCGCCATTCCATTTCAGCACGATAAGTTTTGGCGGATTGGCAGAGCCTCTCGAAACGGCAAGCAGGGAGCCCATGCCGAGTTTTTCCATATCGGCGCGTTCCAGCACTTCACAAGTAACGGCTTCGTGTTCAGCGGCAATTTTGCGGGCTTGCTCAGCCAGATATTCCGGGTTGCAGATATTGGGCGGCAAGTTGCCGAGTTCACGTGTCAATTGCACACCGGTCGCAATCGCGATGCCGTTGGCAAGCGCTTTGGCTTGAGTCGCATCGGCCTGCAAACTGACATTCTTCAGCGTGACTTCGGCCTTTTTGCTGCGGGTTGCAGTGTATTCATAGGCTGCGTGATCGGCAGCAATGACGGCTTGACGTGTATTCCACTCTGCATCGCGTGATTTCACGGCGAGTTCGGTCAGGGTGATCAGTACATTTTTTGCAGGCCCAGTGCGGAGTGCGCGAACAGCATCGGAAACCGCCTTGATAAATTGCGGTACCGCAAATTTTGCCGCTTCGCCCAGACCAATCACTAGAACGCGCGGTGCTTTAACGCCGGGAAGATCATGCAGCAAACTGCTGCGACCGGTTTTACCGGAAACGTCGCCGCGCTCGAGTAGTGCACTCAAACGACCGCCGCTGGCTTCATCAAGCGCTTTTGCGCTGGGGCTCAGGCTTTTATCCGCATAAACACCAATGACCAGGCAGTCGGTTTCGGTTTGAAGAGGATTTTGGCTATTTGTCTGAAATTCGAGGGCCATGGGAGTTTTTCCGTACAATAGAGGGTAATTGTGGAGATGGGCCCAATCGGGCCTGCTTGCAAGCCCTTAAGTTTAAACTAAAACGCATGTCCCTAATTGAACGATATCTCTCGCGTGAATTTGTATCGACCTTTGCCGCAGTGGCGGTCATTCTGCTGCTGGTCAGTATGGGAGCATTGTTCACCGACCTCGTAGGTGAAATTGCACGCGGGCGGGTGCCGGCCAGTCTATTGTTGTCCCAGTTGGGTTTGCGTACTTTACGCTGGTTGCCATTAGTGCTTCCGCTTGCCTTGTTTCTGGGCTTGCTGCTCTCGATCGGACGCTTATACGCCGACAGCGAAATGGCAGTCTTGTTTTCGGTGGGCATAGGCCCGAGGAAACTATGGCGCCCGATTTCACGCCTGCTATGGCCGGTGGTGATTTTTATCGCGTGCTGCTCCTTATGGTGGGGACCCTGGGCTTCGAATAAAGCCAAGGAAATGATTGATGTCGCGAATCGCTCGTTTCTGATTGCAGGATTGGAAGCCGGGCGCTTCGTCGAATTGCCCGGGCGCGGCGGCATCTTGTACGTGGGCGAGCTGGCCAGTGACGGCACACAATTCGGAAAAATGTTTGGCTTAAGTGAGCGTGATGGCCGCTTCGACGTGATTACCGCAAAATCGGGCGACTTGATATTGGAAGGCGACACTCAGCGGATACTACGTCTGGAAGACGGTTATCGGGTCGAGGGTGGCCCTGACACGAAAGATTACCGAATGATGCATTTCGAAAAAAACGAAATTCGGGTGCCGGATCGAGAACAGGAAATTGACAGCTCGGTAAAAATTCGTAGCACCTGGTCTTTGCTGCAAGATAAAAATGCCATGGCGCGATCGGAATTGCATTGGCGTATTGCCATGCCGATATTTTCATTGATTCTGGCCATCATGGCCTTGCCGCTGGCGCGCAGCGAACCACGCCAGGCACGTTATGGCCGACTGATTCTGGCCTTCATGAGTTATCTGGTCGGCATGAATTTATTGTTGATCGGTGCCAATAAAATCGGTGCGGGGCTTATTCCCGGCTGGCTCGGACTTTGGTGGTTGCATCTGCCGATGTTGGGTATTGCACTATGGCTGTTTTTGCGTGATGGCAAATTGAACGGGCCTGGAAAAGGTTCGCAGGCATGAATTTCTTCGGCTTGATTGATCGCTATCTTGCTCGTCATGTCCTCGTATCGACATTGGCGGTTTGGGCCGTATTGGTCTGTTTTGACTTGATTGGTGCATTTGCCAATGAGCTCGATGACATAGGCAAAGGTGGTTACACCATCAGTCATGCGGCACTGTATATTTTCTTCACAATTCCGCGCCGCCTGTATGTCGTGTTTCCGTATGTTGCTGTGATAGGCAGCTTGTTGGGACTTGGTGGCTTGGCTGCACGTTCCGAATTAACGGCAATGCGCGCATCCGGTGTTTCGCGCTTGCGTATTGGCCTTGGTGCCCTGATTGCATTGGGCATGCTGACATTGCTGATGATGATCAATATGGAAAGCCTCGCGCCTGCCAGCGAACAGCACAGCCAGAGCATCGTCAATGAAGGAAAATCCAATAAAGTCATCATGGCGCGCTACTCGGGTATGTGGGCGCGGGACGGCAAGATGTTCATGAATGCACGCAGTGGTGGCGAGAAAATGCTGGGTAACTCGCTTAGCATCGAATTGCAGGATGTGCGTCTGTTTGAAATCGACGACGAAGGAAAACTGGTCAGCTTGACGACCGGAAAAAGCGCATTGCGACAAGCCAAAGGCTGGCAGTTGACGACGGTAGAGCGCACCGATTTCAAACCGAATGGCGTAGTGGTCAGCAAGCAGCCACAGTGGTTCTGGCCCAGCGATCTCGACAAGCGTGCACTGGAATCCGCCTTGCTGCGCGGCCGATATCTCAGCAGCAAAGAATTGCTTACCAATATCAATTATTTGAAACGCAACCAGTTGGACGCGGAAAAATTCATCAGTACTTACTGGGAGCGCTGGTTTTATCCGATCAATGTGCTTGCCTTGTGCCTGGCGACCTTGCCGTTTGCATTTTCTTCCTTGCGCTCGGGTGGTTTTGGCAAACGATTGTTTTTCGGCATCGTGATCGGCATCAGTTTTTTATTATTGCAGCGCTTGTTCGTGGATTTGGCAAATGTCTATCGATTTGATGTTCGACTGGCATTGGCATTGCCGCCGCTCACTCTGGTGGCATTGAGTTTTGTACTTTTTCGACGGATTCGCTAGCTTGTTTGCGAACCATCAAAGTATTGCTGGCGATATCGTGCAAGCCGCGTTTCTGGCTATCCAGTAGGCACCATAAAAGCGTCAGGCCGCCACTCAGAGAGACAATGGCGTAACGCAGGCAGAGCGGTGTGAGTTGCGCGCTTTTTCCGTCTTGATTCACGACCATCAAGCGCCATGGTCGCATGCCCATGGTTTGACCGCCGCGTTGCCACGAAATGACGGCGTAGCAGCCTACAATGCTCCAGTAAACCAAGATGGTGAAAAACGACCATGCCGTGCCCGGTATGGCAGGCTTTCCACCGTGGGCGAGCAATAACACGATGCTGCTGAAGAATAATATTGCGATGAGTGGCAGGCCATCGTAAATGATTGCCAGTATTCTCCAGCCCAGATGTGCCGGATATGCCGATTGACGTTGTGTCGGTGTCGTATTCATCTGCATAGCATAGCGAGCTTTCAGGTTCTATCGTAGGGGCGCAGCAAGCCGAATCCCTGCGTGAATAAAAATTATGGTTATGATTCAGTCGTGAAAAACAAATCAAATACCATCGCCGCCCGTCGAATGAGGGCGCAAGCCATGCCCCCCGTTGCGGAAGCGGAGGCACTGCTTATCCAGCAATTTCTAGAGCGTAGCTGGGCCGAAAATGGTTTGGCGCGACCGACCCAGGAAAGTTACCGTCATGATCTGGAAGGTTTATCGCGTTGGCTGCAATCTCGTTCGGGCCATTTGCTCAAAGTAAAGCGGCAGGATTTATTCGACTATCTTTCACAACGTAGCGAACAAAATTATGCCGCACGCAGTAATGCCAGGTTGTTATCGGCATTGCGGTCTTTTTACGCACAGCAACTTCGTTTCGGAGCCATGAAGGAAGATCCCACAGCACTGCTGGAATTGCCTAAATTACCGAAAGGCTTGCCGAAAGCCTTGTCGGAAAGCGAAATCGAAGCATTGTTGAATGGACCCGATATCAATACCGACATCGGCTTGCGTGATCGCGCCATGATCGAATTGATGTATGCCACCGGTTTACGTGTAAGTGAATTGGTAAATTTGCCCAGTACCGCGATTAATCTTCGTCAGGGCGTGTTGCGTGTAATGGGGAAGGGCAGCAAGGAACGTTTGGTGCCGATGGGTGAGGAAGCACAGCATTGGCTTGAACGCTATCTTGCGAAAGCACGGCCTGTATTTGCGGGGAAAAGAAATCTTTTGCCCTTGTTTCTTACGGTCGGCGCCGAAGCTGTCAGCAGGCAGCAATTCTGGACTTTGATCAAGAAAATGGCCGTGCAGGCCGGCATCGATAGCGGCAAAGTCAGCCCACATGGTTTGCGTCATAGTTTTGCTACCCATTTGCTGAATCACGGTGCTGATTTGCGTGCTCTGCAGATGCTGCTTGGACATAGCTCTTTATCGACGACACAAATTTACACGCTGGTGGCCAAAGAGGGCTTGAAACGCCTGCATCAGGCCCATCATCCTCGCGCCTGAGCGTTTGACACGCCGTAAACACGTCCTTTCCTTTTTCATGGCAAAATGTTGGAACTACCTGCCTCGCAGCAGGTCACTTTTTCAGGCTTTTTAAGGTTACCCAATAATGCGCTTAGTACGTATCTCGATGTTTTTACTGCTTGCATGTACAACATGTGTCGCCATCGCACAGCCACGCATCGCCAACCCCCAGCCCGCCTCACCGGCAGCTATCGATGCTGCCATTCGCGTCGCCATGCAAAAGGCCATGCCGGATGCCGAAATCGACAGCATCAAGGCTTCGCCAATTCCCGGGTATCGTGAAGTGGCAGTAGGCGGTCGCGTGATATACATATCAGCCGACGGACGTTATCTGATCCAGGGCAATTTATTTGATTTGGCTACGCGCACCAGTCTGACCGAAAGCAGCCAGTCAGTAATTCGCCGCGGCATATTGGCTAAGGTCGGGCCGGAACGACGCATTATTTTTGCCGCTGCCAAGCCCAAGCATCGCATTACGGTGTTCACGGATATCGACTGTGGCTACTGTCGCAAAATGCATCAGCAAGTAGCCGAATACAACAAGCTTGGTATCAGTGTCGAGTACCTTTTCTACCCTCGCACGGGTATGGGCACCGACTCTTCCGATAAAGCTATAAGTGTCTGGTGTTCTGCCGATCGCCGCAAAGCGATGACGGATGCCAAAAACGATCGTCCTTTGCCGAAAAAAACCTGTAGCAACCCGATTGCAGCGGACTATGCGCTTGGCCAAAAAATGGGTTTTGATGGTACTCCCGCAATTTATGCAGCAGATGGTTCGCAGGTAGGTGGCTATCTGGCCCCGCCACAAATGCTGGCAACCCTGGATAAATTAGCCAAAAGCGCTGGTAAATAAGCCTTTCTGAAAGCTGATCGTCAAACCACGTCGGGGAAAATCGGGCGATTCGTGAATCGCCCTACTGGGCCAAAAATCCCCAGCCTGTTAGAATGGCAGCCCCGAATATACGGATTTTTTGGACATGATCGTCCTTGAGGGCCTCGCTGCTCTGTCGCCATTTCGTCGCGACCGTCTTGAAACACGTTTAATCCAACTGGCCCCAAGCATTCGCATCCAAGGCGCTTGGCATATTTATTTTCTGGAACCCGAACACGGCAAGTCGCTCGATAGCGCTGCCATTGGTCGGATTCTGGAAGGCTGCCCAGCCCAGGAACCTCTGCAAAATGGTGCACAAAGCGTTTTTGTCACGCCACGCTTGGGGACACTTTCTCCCTGGGCCAGCAAGGCAACTGAAATTTTGCGTGGGGCAGGTCATCAGGTAAAACGTGTCGAGCGTGGTCTGCGGCTCGATATAGCAGGAATGCCGGAAACCTCGGATCCTTCTTTCGATAAAGTACAGCGTGCCTTGTTCGATCCGATGACACAATCGCTGCTGCATTCACGCGAACAGGCCGCACAATTATTTACCCATTTGCCAGCTGGCCAGTTGCAGTACATCGCAATGCCGCATTTGCCTGAAGCTAACTTGCGTTTAGGCCTGGCTTTATCTCCGGATGAAATTGATTACCTACAGACGTGTTATGCCGAGATGGGACGTGATGCAACTGATGCCGAACTGATGATGTTTGCACAGGCAAATTCGGAGCATTGCCGCCACAAGATTTTCAACGCGAATTACATCATTGATGGTGAGGAACAAGCACTCTCGCTTTTCAAGATGATTAAAAACACCCATGCGCAATCGCCGCAATTAACCTTGAGTGCCTACAAGGACAATGCTGCAGTGGTACAGGGATTTCCTGCAACGCGTTTTCGACCAGACTTGCATACCGGTGAATATCATCGCACTGCGTCGTATGACAGTGCGTTTTGCATCAAGGTCGAAACCCATAATCACCCGACCGCCATCTCACCATTTCCCGGTGCAAGCACCGGTGCCGGTGGTGAAATTCGAGATGAAGGCGCCACCGGGCGTGGTGGCAAACCCAAAGCCGGATTGACCGGTTTTTCGGTGTCGCATTTGCGAATTCCCGGTACACCGCAAGCCTGGGAAAAACCGCGTTCGCTGAATCCGCGCATGGCATCGGCATTTGAAATCATGCTCGATGGTCCGCTCGGTGGTGCAGCATTCAATAACGAATTCGGTCGACCGAATTTGACCGGCTATTTCCGCAGTTTTGAATTGCCGACACCGACACCGGGGTTGGTGCGTGCCTACGACAAACCGATCATGCTGGCGGGTGGCTTGGGTGCGGTAGAGCCGAATCTGGTCAAAAAATTATTACTACGCCCGAACGATCATGTCGTCGTGCTGGGTGGTCCGGCCATGTTGATTGGTCTGGGCGGTGGCGCCGCTTCGTCGGTCGCTTCAGGACAATCGTCCGAAGCGCTGGATTTTGCTTCGGTACAACGTGACAACCCGGAAATGGAGCGTCGTTGCCAGGAAGTCATTGATCGCTGCGTGGCGCTGGGTGAGCACAACCCCATTTTGTGCGTACATGATGTGGGTGCCGGCGGCTTATCAAATGCCATTCCGGAATTGCTGCATGACTCGAATGTCGGCGGCATTATCGAACTCGACAAGCTTCCGAGTGACGATCCTTCGCTTTCACCGATGCAATTGTGGAGCAACGAGTCACAAGAGCGTTACGTAATAGGCGTTGCTGTAAAAGATTTGGCCGAATTCGAAGCCATTTGCCAACGCGAACGTTGCCCGTATGCCGTCGTCGGTATCGCAACCGAGCAAGAACATCTCACATTGCAGTCGGCGAACGGCGTGAAAGCAGTCGACATGCCCATGTCGGTGCTGTTCGGTAATGCACCGAAAATGTTGCGTGATACCCATCAGCCTGCAGCTATTCGCTGGCCTAAACTGGATACGTCGGAAATCCCGTTGCATGAAGCCGGATTGCGGGTGTTGTCGCATCCCACCGTGGCAGCAAAAAACTTCTTGATTACGATCGGTGATCGCAGCGTCGGCGGCATGACGGCACGTGACCAGATGGTTGGCCCATGGCAAATGCCGGTCGCTGATTGCGCGATTACATTGAGTGACTTTTTTGATCACGCCGGCGAAGCGATGTCGATTGGTGAGCGGACACCTTTGGCATTGATCGATTCCGCAGCAGCAGCGCGCATGGCCGTTGGTGAAGCGATCACCAATCTTGCCGCCGCACCGGTGGCAAGTTTATCGGAAGTGAAGTTGTCGGCGAACTGGATGGCTGCGGCTTCTTTTCCAGGCGAAGATGCCTTGTTATTTGAAGCTGTTAAAACAGTCGGGATGGAACTCTGTCCCGAACTGGATATCAGTATTCCGGTTGGCAAGGATTCCTTGTCAATGCAGGCGCAATGGCAGGCCGATGGTATTGAACAAAAATCGGTATCGCCCGTTTCGCTGATCATTACCGCTTTTGCTCGCGTGAATGATGTACGCATGCAATTAACGCCGCAATTGCAAAAAAATATCGATTCGGATTTATGGTTGATTGGTTTGGGTGCAGGCAAGTCGCGCCTGGGTGGTAGCGTACTTGCACAGTGC